>JANXVR010000070.1 GCA_025351565.1 Actinomycetes bacterium | reverse complement strand
CGGCCGATTTCAGATATCCCTCGGCGTTGGAACGAGAGACGTTGGTTGCGGCGACCGGAACGATCCGCCGCATGCACTCGAGCGCGTCGGCGAGGAATGCATCGGCAGACTCCAGGTATCGAACCGGATTCGTCGAGGTCGCGCGAACACCCGCCCGGTCGGCCGCGCGCAGCATGTCCCGTATCTCGGTGGCCGACCCCTGCTCCATCCGATGCTCGACCGAGACGTAGAGCCGGCCCCCGAACGCCTCGCGCCATCGAAGGAGCTCCGCCGCAGCCCCGTCGATCCGTCCGCGTATCGCCAGCATGCCCGCGGGCGAGTGGGGTCCGAGCAACGCGATAAGTCCGCCGGCATACGCAAGGATCTGCCCGGCGTCGACCCATGGATCCCCCCGCTCCCCCAGCATGTGCGCATCCGTGATCAGTCGACATAGGTTCGAATACCCAGCGCTATCGGTGGCGAGCAGGACCACGTGGGCATCGATCGGCGGCGGGGTGGATACTCGAACGGTGAGCGAGGCCCCGAGGATGGGCTGGACACCCTCGCGTTCGCAGGCGGAAACGAAGCGCGCGGCCCCGTAGAGCCCGTCACGGTCGGTGAGCGCGACGGCGGGCATGCCGGCGGCAACGGCATGGGCCACCAGCGCCTCGGGGGTGAACGCGCCCTCCTTGATGGAGAAACACGACCGCACGTCGAGGTGTACGAAGGGGGAGGAGTCGAACACCTGTTCGATTCTAGGTTACCGATGGACCCGCGCGCTAGTCCCCTATCCGGGGAGGTAAACCTTGAAGCTGGCACCGCCACCCGGGCGGTCCTCCACCCAGGCACGACCGCCGTGGAGCTCCGCGAAGCTGGCCACGAGCGAGAGCCCGATGCCCATCCCGGTCGAGTGCCGCTCGCCCTCCTGGCCCTGGCGGAACTTCTCGAACACCACGATCTTGAGCTCGTCCGCAACGCCTGGGCCGCGATCCTCGACCGCGATCTCGACCCCGCCATCCATCGCGCGGACGCGGACCTCGATGGGCGAGACCTCCGGGGCATAGCGTGCGGCGTTCACCAGGAGGTTCTCGACGATCCGCTCGACCTTCGCGACGTCAACCGAGGCGCTTACGCCCTTTCCCTCCACCGTGACCACTCGCCCCTCCAGAGCCTCGCAGTGGTCGGCCACCGACCGAACGAGGCGGCCGATGTCCGCGGACGTCCTGTCGGGTTCGATCAAGCCGCGATCCAGACGTTCGACGTCGAGGATGTCCGTGAGGAGCCGGTCCATGCGGAGGGCGCGGTTGGTGATGCCGCGGAGGAGATCGCGGCGCTCCTCCGCGATCAGCCGAAGATCGTGATTCCCGAGCGTGCTGGCCGAACCCAAGATGGCGCTGATCGGTCCCTTCAGATCGTGCGACAGGGCATGGAGGACCGTGTTCTTCACCCCGTCGAGCGCCCGGAGCTGTTCGACCGCGAGATGCTCACGGTCCAGAGCCTCCTTGAGCGCCGTCTCGGCGATCTTCTGCGCGGTGATATCCAGGAGGAACCCTTGCGCGTACAACTTTCCATCGGCGCCGTTGATCCGTCTGGCCACCTCGCGCACCCAGACGGTGCGACCGTCCTTGGCGACGAGCCGATACTCCTGGTCCCACGCACCCGGCGCGTACGCAGGATCAGCGATGGTCGCCAGTACGGCTTCTCGATCGTCGGGGTGCAGGATCTTCCGCCACAGATCGGGGTCATCCGTCCAATCCTGCGCGGTATAGCCCAGGATGGCTTCGGATTGTGGGCTCGTGTAGATGTTGGTCGCCACCTCGTCGATCCGGTCCACGAACACCACGGCCGGCAGCGTCTCGACCAGGCTCTTGTATCGGCGCTGCGCCTCCTCGAGTTCGGAAGCCGACTCCTTCTGTTCGGTGATGTCGAGCATCACGCCATGCCGCACCTTCGAACCGGTGTCAGGGTCCAGTAGGACCGCGGACTCGTCTCGGAACCAATGGACGCGGCCATCTTTCCCGATGATCCGGTACTCCATGAGGAACGGGGCCCCCTCGCGGTTGGTCCGCGCTTCCTCGGCCATCACTGCGGGGAGATCGTCCGGGTGGGTGATCGAAACCCACAGTTCGTCGTCAAGGAGCTCATCGGCGGTGTAGCCGAGGATCCGTTCCGCCTGCGGACTGACGTAGGCGGTTCGGGCGCCGGTGAGGCTGATCGGATCGCTGATCTCGGTGTAGGTGACGGCGGGGATCTGTTCGACGAGCGTTCGGAACCGAGCCTCGGCAGCGCGGAGCTCCCGAAGGATCTCGGTTTCGCGGTCGGCCGCGACCTCGCGGACCAAGAGCACCTCGGGTCCATCCTCTCCGGGGATGCGTTCGGTGGTGATCAGACCCGCGAAGGGTTCGCTCCAGAGCTGGAGAGCGTCGGTGGTAGCCCCGAGAACCTGCTCCCTGGTGGCTCCGAGCAGCCGGAGGAAGGCCTGGTTCACCTCGAGGACGACGCCGTCGCCGGACGCGACGAGGAGCCCCTCGGTGCTCTCGTGGAACAACAGCCGAAGGGCCCCCGCGGGCAGCGAGGTGAGATCGCCGTACATCATCGGTTCCGGCATCGACCGGAACGGGGCGACCCTTGATGGTCAGTTGCCCCTATCTAGTCCGTGGCCTCTAGTCCCACAACCGTTCCATGTGCCACCGGTCGTGGACCCGGTCGTGGTAGAGGTCCCACACCGCCCCTCCTCTGGCCTCTACCCGCCAGTACTCGCGTTCGCGTCCGTCCTCCCACCACCGTCCTTCGATCTTCCACTTCCCGATGACGTCGACCACCTGGTAGCGCCGGCCCCGCCATTCGAATACCGAGGGCATGCCGGCGTCCCGCTCGACCTGCACCTCCTCGTCGTACCGCTTCACCATGGCCACAAGCCCCATACCCGAAAGGCATCGACACGAACTCCATCCGAACACCTGTTCGAGTGGGGGATGAATGTACCCCCGGCCTCCGACATCCGTCAAGAGGCCGTCGAACCGACATCGAACGGCTCCCGCGCGTTCACCCGAGGCGGCGTAGGCTGGCGCCATGAGGGTGTTCTCTCCGATAGAGACGGTGATACTGAGGGAGATATGGGGCGATCGGATCTTCGCGGCGCGCCCCGCGCTCGTGGTCGCCGACACGCCCGGACTGCAGCAGTTCTACAAGCCTCCCGGTGTGGACACCCGGATCGCGGTCGGCGTGGACGGTCACGAACTGCGCCTGCCTGCCGGCGAGTGGCGGATGGAGGCCTCGCCCGCCGGCGCCCGCCACGTGCTGTCCTTCGCCTTCCCGGACACCCCTTATGCCGTCCTGATGTTCTGGGACCACGAGTTCCGGTTCGGCGGCTGGTACGTGAACCTCCAATCTCCGCTGGAGCGGACGCCGCTCGGTTTCGACACCAGGGAGCACCTGCTGGACGTGGTCATCGCCGCGGACCGAGGCGCGTGGCGCTGGAAGGACGAGGACGAGCTCGCGGAAGCGGTCGACCTGGGGTTGTTCACCGAACACGACACCGTGTGGTTCCGGTACTGGGGCGAACGAGCGGTGGAACATATCCTCTTGCGGGAGCCTCCGTTCGACGCGCCCTGGGAACAGTGGCGGCCCGATCCTGCGTGGCCCATACCGACGCTCGGCCCCGACTGGGCCAAGATGTTCTCCCCCGCGTAGGGTTGTCGCGGCGGCATATCTGCGGGACCGTAGGCGCCATGTCCGACATCTCCGAACTCCGCTCCCACTTCCCCGCGCTCGCCCAAGCCGGGCCCGACGGTCGGCCCGCAGTATGGGCTGATTGCCCGGGGGGCTCACAGGTGCCCGACACGGTGATCGAGGCCATGACCGGCCGTCTGCGCCGGGGCGTGTCGAACACCCACGGCGCGTTCTCCGTAAGCCACGAGATCGACCAGCTGATCGCCGAGGCACGCCGCGCGAGCGCAGCCCTCACCGGCGCCGACCCCGGCGAGATCGTCTTCGGCCAGAACGCGACCTCGCTGCTGTTCTCGCTCTCGCGTGCCTTCGCGCGAACGCTCGGGCCGGGGGATGAGATCGTCGTCACCCGCTTGGACCACGATGCGAACATCCGGCCCTGGGTCATGGCCGCCGAGGACGCCGGCGCAACCGTTCGATGGGTCGACATCCGAACCGACGACGTCACGCTGGATCTGGATTCGTTCGACGCGGCGTTGTCGGAGAAGACCCGGCTGGTGGCGGTCACGCTGGCATCGAACGCCGTCGGAACCATGCCGCCCGCCGCCGAGTTGGTCCGCCGGGCGCACGAGGCCGGAGCTCTGGTGGCGCTGGACGGCGTGCATCTCGCACAACACCGCGCGCTCGACCTTCACGGCCTGGATGCCGACATCCTCGCGTGCTCTCCCTACAAGTTCTTCGGCCCGCATCTGGGGATCCTGGCGGTGCGGCGCCGGCTCCTGGAGGAGTGGTCGCCGTACAAGGTGCGCCCGGCCGACGACGTCGCGCCCGGCCGTTGGGAGACGGGCACGCAGAACCATGAGGCGTTCGCCGGGCTGGTGGCCGCGGTCACCTACCTCGCGGACGTGGGCACGAGCCACGGCGGCGCCCCCGCCGGCGCGATAACCCGCGAGCGGGTGCTCTCCGCCTATCAGGCGTTCACGGCCCACGAGAACGACCTCACGCGCCGGTTCCTCGAGGGCGCCGCGGAGATCCCCGGACTTCGGCTGCACGGCATCGCCGACCCCGCCCGCGTGGACGAACGAACGCCCACGTTCTCGGTCACGCTCGAGGGCCACCACCCCTTGGTGCTCTCGGAGGAGCTGGGGCGCCGCGGCATCTACACCTGGGAAGGGCACTACTACGCCATCGAGCTGTTCGATCGGCTGGGACTCGACCAGGGTGGCGGGGCCGTCCGGATCGGGTTCTGTCACTACCACTCGGCCCAGGAGGTCGACCGGGTGCTGAGCGAGTTGGGCAGCCTGGCGCGCGCCTAGCCCTCGCCGGTACAATCCCCGGGACCTCCTACCAGCGGACTCCCTCGAAAGGACCTTCGTGCGCATCATCATCCTGGGCGGTGACGGCTATCTCGGCTGGGCCACCGCCATGCGGTTCTCCAACAAGGGCCACGAGGTCCACGTCGTCGACAACTACCTGCGCCGCACGGCTCACCAAGAAGCCGGGACCGACTCGCTCACGCCCATCCTCGCGAACCTCCCGGAACGGACCCGGGCCTGGAAGGACGTGACGGGCAAGGAGATCGGTGTCACCGAGGGCGACCTCTGTGACTGGACCGTCACCGAGCAGGTCTTCCGCGATTTCCAGCCCGAGGCGGTCGTGCACTACGGGGAGATGCCCAGCGCTCCGTATTCGATGAAGGACCGGGAACACGCGGTGTTCACCCAGACGAACAACGTGGTGAACACGCTCAACGTCATCTTCGCCATCGAGCAGTTCGCGCCTGATGCCCATCTGGTCAAGCTCGGCACCATGGGCGAGTACGGCACGCCGAACATCGACATCGAAGAGGGCTACATCACGATCGAGCACAAGGGGCGCACCGACACGCTGCCCTTCCCCAAGCTCCCCGGCAGCTTCTACCACCTGTCGAAGGTCCACGATTCGCACAACATCCATTTCGCCTGCCGGGTCCGCGGGCTGCGGGCCACGGACCTGAACCAGGGCGTCGTCTACGGCATCGAGACCGAGGAAACCGTGCTCGACGAACGGCTCCTCACGCGCTTCGACTACGACGACGTGTTCGGCACCGCGCTCAACCGGTTCTGTCTCCAGGCGGTGATCGGTCATCCGCTCACGGTCTACGGCAAGGGCGGACAAACGCGTGGCTACCTCAACATCGTGGACACGCTGGAGTGCGTAGAGCTGGCGGTGGCGAACCCGGCCGATCGGGGCGAGATGCGCGTCTACAACCAGTTCACCGAGCAGTTCTCGGTTCGCCAGCTGGCGGAGATCGTGCAGAAGGCCGGCGCCGAGGTGGGCCTGTCGGTCACGGTCGACTCCATCGAGAACCCCCGGGTCGAGCTGGAGGAGCACTACTTCAACGCCCAGCACACCAAACTCCTGGATCTGGGTCTGCAGCCGGATCTGCTCTCCGAGACGCTGGTGGAGTCGATGTTCGCGGTGATCGAGCGCTACAAGGATCGCACCATCGTGGATCACATCCTGCCGCGCGACCGCTGGCGTCCTTCGGCCTGATCCATGCCGGCCCTGCGAGCACTCGGCGCTGCCGCGGCGCTCGTCTACCTCCTCGTCGCGTTCCGCCGGTATGACCGGCGCCAGATCAGCCGGCTGAACCTCATCATCAGCTTCGCGCTGGCGCTCGCCATCATCGCGCTGGCCATCACGCCCGGTTCCTTCAACCCCTTGTTCGACACGTTCAACTTCAAAGCCGGGAACGACCGCCGCCTGGTCTTCGTGCTGATGATCGCCGTGCTCGCGCTCTTCGGGCTCCTCCAACGCGTGCAAGCCAGCGCCGACGCGAACGAACGGAGCATCCGGCTGCTGGTCGAAGCCCTGGGGCAGGAGCGGTTCGACTGGGAACGGGCTGCGGCGCTGCCGGAAGGCCCGCGGCTCGTCACCGTCTCGCCGGCGTTCAACGAGGCGGAGAATGTCGCCCACGTCATCGACCAGATCCCCAAGGAACTCTCCGGGTACCACGTGATCCCGCTGGTGGTCAGCGACGGGTCCGACGACGGCACCGCCGAGGTCGCCCGCGCCGCCGGGGCTTTCGTGGCGGAACTCCCCATCCGCCGCGGCGGCGGCCTCGCCCTTCGCGTCGGCTACGACATCGCCTTGCGCCTGGGGGCCGACATCGTGGTCACGCTGGACGCCGACGGTCAGCACCTGCCGAGCGAGCTGGCCACCATGATCGGACCGATCGTGAGTGGTGACGCCGACTACGTGAACGGGTCCCGCCTCCTAGGGGAGTTCGAGAAGGAATCGACGCTTCGCCACCTCGGCGTGCATTTCTTCTCGCGGATGGTGACGGTCCTGACGGGCCGGCGGATCACCGACCCCTCATCGGGGTACCGGGCTGCGAGAGCCGACCTACTGAAGCGCCTGGTCCTGGAGCAGGATCAGTTCTGGACCTCGGAGATCCTGATCGAGGCTCTTCGCCATCGCGCGAAGGTCCGCGAGGTGCCCATCACCATCCTGGCGCGCAAGGGCGGCAAGTCGAAGAAGCCGAAGAACCTCAAGTACGGCTGGTACTTCTCGAAGGTGATCATCCAGACCTGGCTGCGCTGAGGCTGGGGCTCCCCGTCAGCCGGTGGAGGCCGCCGAGGCCCACGCGCCGAATGCCGCCCAGAACGGGTCGAGCCCCGGATGGACAAGCGGACGGTTGCCCTCTGCCGTGAGCAGGACGCGGCCTTCCTCGAACGGCCGCACCTCCCCTACGATGGCCGCGTCGATCCCCGCGGCGTTGAGCGCGGTCATGTAGCCGTCTGTCCGGTCGGGGACCACCGTCGCGATGAGCGTTCCCTCGCTGATCGAGATGTACGGGTCGATCCCGACGTGGTCGCACACCGCCTGCACCTCCGGGCGGACGGGGATGGCGTCCAGGTTGACCCGCATCCCTGTGTTCGAGGCGATGGCTACCTCAAGCAGTCCTCCAAGGACACCGCCTTCCGTGGCGTCGTGCATCGTGGTGACCCCGTTCTCGCGCAGCCCGAACGCCGCGGCGATCCTGGCCTCCGGGACCACCGTCATCTGCTCGAACAATGCGTCTGCCGCGCGGACGACGTCCGGCCCCAGCGCCAGAGTCAGGCGCTCGGGGAACGTCGCGGCGAAGAGCGCCGTGGCTTCGATCGCGGCGCCCTTGGTCACCACGATCTTGTCCCCCGGCCGAGCCATCGTCGGCGTGACGAACGCGTCCTCAGGCCCCAGCGCGAGGCAAGTGGCTCCCCCCACCATCGGGTACGCGCAGCCGTCGTAGCGGCCCGTGTGGCCGGTGATCACCGCGATCTCCAGGTCCGCGCACGCAAGGTGGAATCCGTCCCACAGCGCCGTCAGGTCCACATCGGAGATCCCCGGTGGAAGATTCAGATCCACCGTCATCCAGCGGAGCGGCAGACCCGAGGTGGCGGCGTCCGAGGCCAGGATGTGCACCGCGAACCACGCCGCGCGCTTCCACCCGTAGGCAGGCACGATGAACACCGGGTCGGTGGTGAGCGCCATAGCGACCCCGTTCGCGACCCGCACCACGCCGACATCCACCCCATGCTGAGGCCCGGCCAGGATGTCGGCGTCCGGCGCCCCCAAACGCCGCAAGATGACCTGATCGAAGAGTTCGGCTGTGGCTTTGCCGGTGGTTCGGTCCATGCGTCCTATGCCTTCCGTTGATCGATGAGCATTCGAAGGTCACGCGCGGCGGCCGTGGGGTCGGATGCGCCGGCCACGGCGGAGATCACCGCGATGCCCGAGGCGCCCGCATCGAAGACCAGTGAGAGGTTGTGACGGTCGATCCCCCCGATCCCCACGACGGGGATGGACACGGCCTCGCAGATCTCTCGGAGCCCGCCGGGACCGCAGCCGATCGCCTCCGGCTTCGTCGGAGTGGCCCACACGGTCACACCCAGGTAGTCGGCACCCATCGATTCGGCGGTCCGCGCCTGCTCGGAGTCCGACACGCTGACACCGAGGATCCGGTCGGGACCCAGCCGGTCGCGCGAGCCGGCCAAGGGGTCGGACTGACCCAGGTGTACGCCGTCGGCGCCGCTTCCGACTGCTACGTCGAGCCGGTCGTTCACGATGAAGAGCACCCCGCGGGATCGGCAGAGAAGGGCAAGGTCCTCAGCCAGCCGGAGGAGTCCCCTCTCGCCCAGCTCCGGGGCGCGAAGCTGCACGGCGGTCGCTCCGCCGTCGAGCGCGGCGGTGACCACCCCACGATGGCCGTGCGCCGGGCCAAGCGTCGCGGATGTGACGACCATGAGCCGAAGCGCGCGTGGATCCACCGTGTCCCTCCGCCGGCATTACCCGGATCAGGTCCTGCGGGTCGCCGGCGCATGCTGCCGGCCTCTCAGCCCGGTACCCGAGCTCCCCGTGGTTCTCACCAGGAGGATAGCGCCCTCGGGATTCGGCGAGCCTCCCCGCCTCCGTGGGCCATCGGCCCTACAATCGGGCACCTGCTCCGTTCCGCCTTCCCCACGGAGGTCTTGAGACGTCCCGCAGCCTGGCACACGACGCGGCTTCCAGCGACGCCGGCGCTCACGCGCTGGTGACGTTGGATGGCCGTTATCACGTCATCGAGAAGGTGGCGGCCGGTGGGATGGGCGAGGTCTTCCGCGCGCAGGACGCGGTCCTTGCCCGCGAGGTCGCCATCAAGATCCTGCATCGTTCGCTGTCGGGGGACCCGGGGTTCGTCGATCGGTTCCGGCGGGAGGCTCGTGCGGCCGCCACGCTCAATCATCCGAACATCGTCGCCGTCTACGACTGGGGCGCGGTGGACGGCATCTACTACATGGTCATGGAGTACGTGCGCGGGCGCGGCGTCCGCGATCTCCTGAACGCGAACCACCGCCTGGCACCGGTCCAGGCAACCGAGATCATCGGTCAGACGCTGGTGGCGCTCGAGCACGCGCACGGCCTGGGGCTCGTCCACCGCGACATCAAGCCCGAGAACATCCTCGTAACCAACGACGGCGTGGTGAAGTTGACCGACCTCGGCCTCGCGCGCGCCTACGCGGACGGCACGGCAACCCAGGCAGGCACGGTCGTGGGAACCGTCCAGTACCTCTCGCCCGAACAGATCCGCGGGGAACCCTCCGACCCCCGGAGCGATCTGTATGCGCTTGGCATCGTCATGTACGAGCTACTCACGGGCCGGCTCCCCTTCAACGGCGAAACCCCGATGGCGATCGCCTACAAGCATCTGTCCGATCAGGTTCCCGCCCCTTCGAGTCAGGTGCCGGGCATCGCCCCCGAATTGGATGCCTTCGTCGCGAGCGCAACCGAACGGAACCGCGAGCTTCGCCCCGAATCCGCGACCGAGATGCGCCGGGACCTCCGCTCCATCGAACCGACCCTGACACCGGCGCGGTCCCTCGCCGCCCTGGTGGCCGATACACCCGACGTCATCCCCGGCGGCGGCGACACCCAGCGGGTGATCGCAGCCACGACGCAAGCCATCCCCCGCGTCGAACGAACGACACGCAGGCGGGGACGGAAGCTCCTCATCGGGTTCCTCGCCCTGGCCGTCGCCCTGGCCGGCGGGTGGGCGGCCTGGACCTACGGCGTTCCGCACAAGGCCGACGTGCCCGCCGTCCTCGACACGCCCACCGGCGCCGCCCGGGGGCAGCTCGAGGCACTCGGGTTCGTCGTGCGGGTCGATCCTGGCCAGACGTCGCTGAAGGTGGCCGCGGGCCTCGTGCTCCGGGTCAAACCCGCGGTCGGTGCGTCGCTCACGAAGGGCTCGACCGTCACCATCGTTCCCTCGCTGGGACCGCCGCCGGTGCCCCTGCCCTCGGTCGTGAAGGAGCCGCTCGCGAAGGCGGAGGCAGATATCCGCCATGCCAACCTCACCGTCGGGAAGGTCTCGCACGCGCCCAGCGAGACCGTCGCGGCAGGGTTCGTCATCTCCCAGGACCCATCGACCGCCCAGGTGCCGCAGGGCAGCCCGGTGCGGCTCGTGGTGAGCGACGGTCCGCCGCCCGTCAAGCTCCCCGCGGTGGTCGGAAAGACCCAAGGCGCCGCCACCGCCGCTCTCGGAGCCAGAGGGTTCCTGGTCACCGTGCGTCACGCGTTCTCCAGGTCAGTTGCGCTCGGGTTCGTCATCTCGCAAGATCCCTCCACCGCGCAGGCCCCGAAGGGATCAGCCGTAAGCATCGTGGTCAGCCAGGGGCCGCCCACCTTCAAGATCACCAGCTACCTCGGGATGACGAAGGATGCCGCAGTCGCCGCGATCGCGGCCGATGGACTCCACGCCGACGTGCGCGTCCTTCCGTCGGCGTTCCTGGGAACGGTGGCGGGTCAAGCGCCCACGCCGGGGACCACCGTGCATGCCGGCGACACCGTCATCATCTACATCGGCTGAGCACCGGAAGCCCGGGCGGGGGCTACGGTTCCAGTTCGGCCCGCGCGCCTTCCTGGTGGGCGTAGCGTTCCTCACCGAAGGGCTCGGCGTGGATGTGGTAGCCGCGGACCTCCCAGAACCCCCGTGTGTTCTTCGCGGCGAACTCCAACCCTGTGAGCCACTTCGCGCTCTTCCAGGCGTAGCGCTTCGGCACCACCAGGCGAAGGGGCCACCCGTGCTCATCGGAGAGGTCCTGGCCCCCGTTGCGCCAGGCGACCAGCACGTCGTCATCGTCCATGGCCTGCAGCGACAGGTTGGAGGTGTAGCCGTACTCGCAGTGCGCGATGACCCAGCGCGCCTCGGCGGAGGGCTTGCACAACTCCTTCAGCGTCCGGAAGCTCACGCCCTCCCAGGTGTTGTCGAGCGTGCTCCAGCCGGTGACGCAGTGCATGTCCGCGTCGATCTTCACGTTCGGAAGCTCACGGAGCTGGTGGTAGGTGAGCGTCATCGGGTTCTCCACCAGACCTGATAGCTCCAACGGCCAGTTCGTGCCGTCGAACTTGGGGATCGGTCCGTAGTGCAGGACCGGCCAGGTCTTCACCAGCCGCTGTCCGGGCGGGATCCGATGCGCGATCTCCTCCGGATAGTTCTTCGTGAACATGCCCATGTGCGCGCTCCTTCAGCCCAGGATGGACGCCCACGCGTCCAGGGTCACCCCGACCGCGTCGTCGTCGATATCGACGTGGGTGACCATCCTGACCTGCTTGCCGATCAAGGTCGCGCCCACGCCCAGAGCTTGCAGGCGTTCGATCGCGTCGATCGCCGCCAGCCCCGACACCTCTGTGTCGACGAACACCATGTTCGTTTCAACAGATCTGGGATCGATGCTGCCGGGGATAAGTTCGGCCATGGCATCGGCGATGCGCCGGGCGCGGGCGTGATCCTCGTGGAGGCGGCCGGGACCCTCCCGCAGGGCGATCAGGCCGGCGGCCGCCATGATCCCGGCCTGGCGCCAGGCTCCGCCGAACAAGATCCAGAGCCTGCGCGCCTCCCGGATGAGCTCGCTCGGGCCGCAGAACACGGATCCGACCGGCGCGCCGAGCCCCTTGGAGAGGCAGAACATCATCGTGCCGACCTCGGTGGTCCAGTCCGTGACCGGCACGCCGGCCGCCGCGGCCGCGTTGAAGATGCGAGCGCCGTCCATGTGGATCGGCAGGCCCGCCTGTTCGGCCACCTTGCGGATCTGCCGCAGTTCCTCCACCGGCATGACTGAACCCTGAGCGCTCCCCACCGTGTTCTCTACCGCGAGCAGGTCGAGCACCTCGACGTCGTAGAAGCTGTCGGGCTCGACCAATGCGCGGGCGTCCAGGGCGGTCATCCAGCCCCGTTCATGACCCGGTGCGGTTCGGTAGGAGATGCCCGAGAGGGCGGCCGACGTGGCGACCTCCGTCGTGGCCACGTGCGCGTGCGCCAGGCACCCGACCAGGTGGCCCTTTCCGCCGAAGTGGCTGGCCAGCCCGATCTGGTTCGCCATGGTGCCGGTGGCCACATAGAGAGCCGATCCCATCCCGGTGACCTCGGCCGCGAGTTCCTGGAGTTCGTTGACCGAGGGGTCGTCGCCGTACCAGGCGTCGCCGACCTCCGCGTCCGCCATGGCGCGCCGCATGGCGACCGACGGCTTGGTGACCGTGTCTGAACGAAGGTCCACGCGGAAGGCTGACACGGCACTCAGTCTATCCTCGCCCCGGCCCGGCACGCCCGGCACGCCCCAGCCCGGCACGCCCGGCCCACAGCTCAGCCGAAGAAGACTTCGGCCTCTCTGTACAGCTCGAGCGGAACCAGCTTGCGTTCGCGGAGCGCGTCGGCGAGCGGTACATCGACGATGTCCTGACCGCGCCGCGCGACCATCCTTCCCCAGCCGCCCGCGCTCGCCAGATCCACCGCCGCCAACCCCATCCTGGTGCCGAGCACGCGGTCGAATGAGACGGGCGTCCCGCCGCGCTGGACGTGCCCCAAGATCGTCACCCGCGTCTGGAACCCCGTGCGCGCCTCGATCTCGGGCGCCAAGATCGTGGCCAGCCCGCCCAGACGAGCGAAGCCGTTGGAGTCCAACGCGGGTTGGGGAAGGACGAACGCCGAGCCCTCGGCCGGGACGGCTCCCTCGGCCACCACAACGATGGAGAACGAGGAACGCCGGGCGTGCCGGCGGCGGAGGTAGTCACAGACCTGGTCCAGGTCGAAGGGACTCTCGGGGATCAAGATCGCGTCGGCGCCGCCGGCCATCCCTGCGTACACCGCGATCCACCCTGCGTGCCGTCCCATGACCTCGACCAGGATGACCCGGTCGTGACTCTCCGCGGTGGAATGGAGACGGTCGATGGCATCGGTCGCGACCTGTACCGCGGTGTGGAAGCCGACCGTGATATCGGTGCCCGACAGATCATTGTCGATGGTCTTCGGCACGCCGATCACGGGGAGCCCCTCGTCCGCCA
>JANXVR010000055.1 GCA_025351565.1 Actinomycetes bacterium | reverse complement strand
CGTCGGGTAGGCTAGCCTAAACGTGCGAGTAACCGCTCTAGGAGTCGATGGTCACATGGTGCAGACGATGGGATGGCAGCCGTCGGGCGAGTGGAGCGACATCCGCTACGAGACCGCCGAGGGCATCGCGAAGATCACGATCGATCGGCCCGAGGTTCGCAACGCCTTCCGGCCCTTGACCACGAAGGAGCTCATCCGGGCCTTCGACATGGCTCGTGACGACCCGGACGTCGGGGTGATCATCCTCACAGGCCAGGGTCCCGAGGCGTTCTGCTCGGGCGGGGATCAGAAGATCCGGGGCGAGGACGGCTACGTGGACGAACGCGGGATCGGCCGGCTGAACGTGCTGGATCTGCAGATCCAGATCCGGCGCCTGCCCAAGCCCGTGGTGGCGATGGTCGCCGGGTACGCCATCGGAGGCGGCCACGTCCTGCACCTGTGTTGCGACCTCACGATCGCGGCGGAGAACGCCCGGTTCGGACAGACTGGCCCGCGTGTCGGTTCGTTCGACGGGGGGTACGGGATCGGTCTGTTGGCCCGGCAGGTCGGCGAGAAGCGGGCCAAAGAGATCTGGTTCCTGTGCCGCCAGTACGACGCGGCCACCGCCCTCGAGTGGGGGCTGGTGAACGCCGTGGTACCGCTGGAGGAACTGGAATCAACCACGGTGGCGTGGTGCCGCGAGATGCTCGAGGAGAGCCCGCTTTCCCTTCGTCTCCTGAAGGCGGGCTACAACGCAGGCGTGGACGGACTGGCGGGCGTGCAGCAGCTGGCGGGTGATGCGACCCTCCTCTACTACATGACCGAGGAGGCGCAGGAAGGCCGCGACGCGTTCAAGGACAAGCGCGAACCCGACTTCACGCGCTTCCCGAAACGCCCATGACGCAGGCGAGGATCTGGTGGGAGGGCGCGCGTCCGCGAACCCTGGGCGCCGGGGTGGTACCGGTGCTGGTGGGAACTGCCGTGGCGGGGCACCTCATCTGGTGGCGGTTCGCGGCCGCGCTCATCGTCGGCGCGGGGCTTCAGGTCGGCGTGAACTTCGCCAACGACTACTTCGACGGGGTGCGAGGTGTGGACACCCACGATCGGATGGGACCGCCGCGTCTCACCCAGGGTGGCTTGGCCTCGCCTCCCGCGGTGCTCGCGGCCGCGCTGCTCTCGCTCGGCGCGGCGGGCGTCGCCGGTCTCGCGCTGGCGCTGGCGACATCGCCCGTCGTCATCCTGGCGGTCGGCGCGCTCGCCCTCATGGCTGCGCTCCTGTATTCCGGCGGCCCGCGACCGTACGGGGGCCTGGGCCTGGGCGAGCTCATGGTGTTCGCGTTCTTCGGACTTCTGGCCACGTGCGGAAGCGCCTACGTTCAGGTCGAAACGGTCCCCGCCGGCGCGTGGTGGTGCGGATCGGCGCTCGGGCTCCTGGCCGTCGCCATCCTGATCGCGAACAACCTCCGCGACATCCCGACGGACGCGCAGGCGGGCAAGCGAACGGTCGCGGTAAGGCTGGGCGATACGCGAACCCGGCTCCTCTACCGGGCCTGCGTCGTCGGTTCGTTCGCCGTGGTTGCCCTGGGCGCCCTGGTGCACGTCTACGCGCCTGGGGTCGGCGTTACGCCCTGGGCGATGCTGGGACTCGCCGCGTGGATCCCGGCGATCAAACCCATGGAGCTCGTTGGCGCGGCAACCGGCCGCGACCTGGTCCCCGTCCTCATCGGCACGGCACGCGTTCACGCGATGTTCGGGCTTCTGGTCACCGCCGGACTGTTCCTCTCGCGCCACGTCGGTCCGGCCCACCCGCTCCACCCGCGCCTATGAGCCTCGGCGATATCTCCCTCGGGCACGCAGCCGTCCTTGTGGACGAACTGGTGAAGCGCGGCATGGCGCACGCGTGCGTATCGCCCGGGTCGCGGTCAACTCCCCTGGCGCTCGCGCTCGAGCGCGATCCGCGCGTGCAGACCCATGTGCACCTGGACGAACGCTCGAGCGCCTTCTTCGCCCTGGGGATCGCGAAGGCGACGCGGCGGCCGGTGGGCGTCGCGTGCACCAGCGGCACCGCCGCCGCCGAGTTCTTCCCTGCCGTCGTGGAAGCCTTCCAGTCGCGAACAGCGCTGATCCTTATGACGGCCGACCGGCCACCCCGTCTCCGCGGCACAGGCGCGAACCAGACCATCGACCAGACCGAGCTGTACGGGGGTTACGCGTCGTTCGTCGAGCTGCCGTTGCCACCGGTGGACGGACCGGTGGCCGGGGGCCTGATCCGGGCGCTCGTGGGCACCGGGTTCGAGCGAGCGGCGGCAGCGGCGGCGGGTAGCCCCGTCCACATCAACGTGCCGTTCGATGAGCCCCTCATGCCGGAGGGCGAGGTGATCGGGGTCGACGAGCTGGACGGACCGGAACCGACGGTCGGTGGAGTCATAGACGCGGCGTCGACGCCGGAGGAGCGCGCCGGTGCGGCCGAGACCATCGCGCGGGCGATCGACGGATCGAACGGCGTGATGGTCATCGGTTCCCTGCCCGACGGCCCGCTCAGGGACGTGCTGTCCCTCGCCGAGACACTCGGGTGGCCCGTGGTGGCCGAACCATTGAGCGGATGCCGCGTTCCCGCGTCGGCCGGCGGCGCCACGGTCCTGGCCGCGGGCCAATCCCTCATCGCGGATCGAACCTGGCTGGGCGCGCACACCCCGCACACGGTCCTGCAGTTCGGCGCCACGCCGACCACGCGCGCCTCGCAGGGGCTGGTCGCGGCCGCCGAACAGCGCATCGTCGTGGACCGGCATCACCTGGACCCAGACCCGGAGGGCAGGGCGACCATCCGCCTTCGCGAGGACCCCGAGACGCTGGCCTCGGCCCTGCTGACGCGCGGCGCCCCACCGAAACCGGCCGAGGGCGCCTGGCTCACCGCCTGGCGCGACGGAGACGACGCCGCGCGGACGGCGCTTGACGTCGCGCTCGACACGGGCCGGGATGCGTTCGAACCTCGCATCGCGCGCGATCTTGCGGCGGCGCTCCCGGCCGGCGCGACCCTGTTCGCCGGATCGTCGATGCCCGTGCGTGATCTCGATCTCGCGATGGCGCCGCGTACGCACGTTCGGATCATCGCGAACCGCGGGGCGAGCGGCATCGACGGCTC
>JANXVR010000054.1 GCA_025351565.1 Actinomycetes bacterium | reverse complement strand
GGCCCGACCAGGGCTTCGATCCGGCGCATGCCCGCGCCGATGGAACCCTCGTGCAGGATCCTCACGACGGCGACGTTGCCGGTTCGCCGCACGTGGGTCCCGCCGCAGAGCTCGCGCGAGTAGTCCCCCACCTCGACGACGCGCACCACGTCCCCGTACTTCTCGCCGAACAGCGCCGTGGCGCCCAGCGACTTCGCTTCGGCCATCGAGGTTTCGAAGATCGTGATCTCGTCGTCGCGCGCGAGGCGGCGGTTCGCCTCAAGTTCGGCTTCATCCAGGACGTCTTGCGGCACGGCGCTCGGGTGAGGGAAGTCGAATCGGAGGCGGCCGGGGGCGACCAACGAACCGGCTTGGCGTGCGTGCTCCCCCAGCAGGTGCTTCATGGTCCAATGGATGATGTGCGTCGAAGTATGCGACCTGGCGGTGGCTTCCCGCCGCTCGGCATCGACCTGCGCGTGGGCCTCCTGATCCGCGCGGACCTCGCCGGACTCGACGACGCCGACGTGCATGATCGAGTGGTCCCCGACCTTCTGGGTGTCGGTGACATGGATCACGCCGCTCGAGGTCCGCACGCGTCCGTGATCCCCCACCTGACCACCGCCCTCCGCGTAGAAGGGCGTGACCTCCAGGAAGAGCCGGACGTCCTGGCCCTCTTCGGCGGCGGGCAGCTCGCGGAACTCGGGATCTAGCAGTGCGCCGATCCGACTCTCGGACTCCAACCGCTCGTAGCCGACGAATGACGACGGCGGTGCGGCGCCCGCGTCCAGCCCGATCGGCACCTTCTTGGCCGAGTCCCGCGACCGCCGCTTCTGTTCCTGGAGCAGCTCCTCGAACCTGGCCACCTCGACCGTCGATCCCGCCTCGGCGACCAGCTCCTCGGTCAGCTGCAAGGGGAACCCGAACGTATCGGACAGCTCGAACGCGACATCCCCGGGGAGGGTTCCCGGCTTGCCTTCCAGCTGCTGCATGGAGGTCTCCAGGATCTCCATGCCCTTGCGGAGCGTCCCGCCGAAGCGCTCCTCCTCCGAGCCCACCACCTGCAGGATGAACGCGCGGTTCTCGCGAAGTTCCGGGTAGGCATTGCCCATAAGTTCGACCGTACGTTCGACCAGCGGCTCCATGACGGGCTTCTGGACGCCCAGCTTCCGGGCGTGGCTGACCACTCGGCGGAGCATGCGGCGAAGGATGTACCCGCGCCCCTCGTTCGAGGGCTGGATCCCGTCGGCGATGAGGAACGCGACCGAGCGTCCGTGTTCGGCGATGACCTTGAGGGAGATGTCGGTTCGGTCGTCGTCGCCATGACGTTTACCGGACAGTGACTCAGCGATCTCGACGAGCGGAACGAACAGATCCGTCTCGAAGATGTTCGCCTTGCCCTGCATCACCGTCGCCACCCGCTCGATGCTGGAGCCGGTGTCGATGTTCTTCGCGGGGAGCTCACCGAGGATGGTCGCTTCGCCGTCAACCTGATCTTGCATGAAGACGTGGTTCCAGATCTCCATGAACCGATCTTCATCCGCGTCGGGTCCGCCGTCCGGTCCGTAGGCCGCGCCCCGGTCGACGAAGATCTCGCTCGAGGGCCCGGCCGGGCCCGCCGCGTGCGTCCACCAGTAGTTGTCCGCCTTCCCTCGGCGAACGATCCGTTCCTGCGGGATCCCGAGATCGAGCCAGATCCCCACGGCTTCCTCATCCGACTCGAACACCGACATCCAGAGCCGTTCCGGGTCGATCCCGAAGCCTTCGGTGACCAGCTCGAGTCCCCATCCGCAGGACTCGCGCTTGAAGTAGTCACCGAACGAGAAGTTTCCGAGCATCTCGAAGAGGGTGAGGTGACGCGCCGTGTGCCCGACGTTCTCGATGTCGTTGGCACGGAAGCACTTCTGCACGCTGGTCGCCCGCGGGAACGGAGCAGGGGTCTGCCCCAGGAAGTACGGGATGAACTGTTCCATCCCGGCGCCCGTCAGCAGCAACCCACTCTCGGGCGCCGCGATCAACGACGAACTGGGGACGCGCTTGTGACCGCGCTTCTCGAAGAACGTCAGGAATGTCTCGCGGATCTGGTCGCCGTTCACGCGCGTGAGTCTAGCGGGCGGGTCCAGCGCCCTCAGGCAGCGGGGTCCTCGGACGCGGCGGACGCGGCGGAGGCGGTGTTCGCAGGGTCGTGGCCGTTCAGCTCGGCGCGCAGCTCGCGCTCGCGAGCCGCCATCGCCTGTTTGCCCTCCTGCAGGGACTCGGACATCAGGCGCGAGAAATCCAGGAGCCCGCTCTTGGCCTCGCGGACCAGGGTCTGCGGCGCCACGCGGCGCGCCTGCTTCTTGGTCCAACGCGATGCGATGACGGCGCCGGTGGCCCCGGCGCCCAGGCCGAGCGCGACCCAGAACCCGCGGCGCACGCTACTTCTTGCCTTTGCCGGTCACCTTGGACACGGCGCCCTTGAGACCCGCGCCGAAGGAGATGACCTTCACCAAAGGGCTGGCGGCCGCCTGCTCCACCAGACCCGAGAGCCGCTCGACGCGCTCCACCACGTTCCCGGCGGACTTCAGCATGCCGTCGACCCGGTCCAGTTCACGGTTCGTCTTCTCGACGGAGGTTCGCACTTCGCGCAGGAGTGGCACCGTTTCCTGGCGCATCTCGTCGATCGTCATCTTCGTGCTTTCCAGCACGCGGGAGGTGTTGAACAAGACGTAGCAGAGGAACGCGACCAACAGGCCCCAGAACGCTGCCAGGACGACCAGGGCGGTGTCGCCGGCTGTCAGTGCGAGCATCGGTGCCTCCGTGGTTGTGAGCGGTGGTCGTGAGCAGCGGTGAACCTGCGTAGCCTACCCGACGGGACCGGGACCTTCCTCCCCCTGTCCGGACGGTTCGTAGTAGCGGGTCCCCTGATAGCGAACGGGCCGGTAGACCTGTTCGACCTCGTGCCCGGGATAGTCGTGGGGATACTTGTACCCCTGGCCGTGGCCCAGCGTCTTCGCCCCCGAGTAGCTGGTGTCGCGTAGGTGCTCGGGGACGGGATCCGCGCTCACCGCATCTTCCATCGCCCGGTTGAGCGCGACATAGACGCTGTTGGACTTCGGCGCTCGGGCCAGATAGATCGCGGCCTCGGCCAGGTTCAGCCGTGCTTCCGGCAGGCCGACATGCTCGACGGCCTGTGCGGCCGCCACGGCGATCTGAAGCGCGCGTGGATCGGCCAGGCCGATGTCCTCGCTGGCGTGGACGATCATCCGGCGCGCGATGAACCGTGCGTCCTCCCCCGCCTCCAACATGCGCGCAAGCCAGAAGAGCGTCGCGTCCGGGTCCGAACCTCGGATCGACTTGATGAACGCGCTGATGACATCGTAGTGGGCGTCCCCCTGGCGGTCGTAGACCACCGCCTTGCGCTGCACCGCGTCCGCCGCAAGGTCACGGCTGATCGTGGTCACGCCCGCGCTCTCGGCCGCCAGGGCCGCCGCCTCCATCCCGGTGAGCGCCATCCGGGCGTCGCCGCCGGCGATCTCGGACAGGTGCTCCAACGCCTCGTCGTCGATGGCGAGGTGGAGCGAGCCCAGCCCGCGATCGGGGTCGGCCAGCGCCCTGTGGAGCAGTTCGACGATGTCGGACTTGGCCAGCGGCTCCAGCCGGAGCAGCAGACACCGCGACAGGAGCGGGCCGTTGAGCGAGAAGTAGGGGTTCTCCGTGGTGGCGCCGATCAGCGTCACCGTGCCGGCCTCCACCGCGGGCAGGAGCACGTCCTGTTGCGCCTTGGACCACCGATGGACCTCGTCCACGAAGAGCACAGTCCGGAACATCCCGCCGCTCGCGCCGTCCATGATCTTGCGGGCGTCGGCGACGCCAGAGTTCACCGCGGAGAGCTGCATCAGCTGCGCGGAGACCGCGTCGGCCAGGAGGCGGGCGAGCGTGGTCTTGCCCGTCCCCGCGGGCCCCCACAGGATGATCGAGGGCAGGTGGCCCTTCTGGATGAGCTTGGGCAGGACCTTTCCCTCCCCCACCAGATGCCCCTGCCCCGCGAACTCGGCGAACGTGCGCGGGCGCATCCGGGCGGCGAGCGGCTCCTCGGGCACGCGCTACCCCATCACGACGACACGTTCGGGCTTGATGCGAACGATGACCCGGACGTCACCGGGCAGGTGGGGCGCGTCCGTTCCCTCGTAGGCCTGCCAGAGTTCGTCGTCGTGGGCATCGGCTCCTTCGTGGGTCTCGCCGACCACCGCGCCGCGGATCGATATCGCGAACGCCGGGTCGGTTCCCGCATCCACGGACAGCCCTACGCGTGGGTCACGCCGCATGTTCGCGAGCTTCGCTGTGCCTTCCGAGGTGTTGATCCAGATCTCCTGGTCGTGGGTGCTGAGCCAGAGCGGCGCCACGTGCGGCGAACCGTCGGCGCGAAGCGTGGCCAGGTGGCCTACGTGCGGCGCCCCGCACATCCGCTGGATCACCTCCCAGTCGATCATGGGTAGCGGATGATGCGCTCGGGACGGATCCGATAGAGCACGCGGATCTCGCCGGGCCGGAAGTCCCAGGGTTCGTCGTGGTACTTGCGACTGAGCATGTCCATGTTGGCATCGGCCTCCGGACCGGTCTCGCGGGACGCGACCTGGCCCCGAACCGCGATGAACCGGTACGCGTCGGATTGGTCGTGCACGCTCACGCTTACCCGCGGGTCGCGCTGCACCGCGAGGTCCTTCACTCGCCCGGCCGCCGTGTTCACCAGCACATGTGTGGCATCGGCATGCACCCACACCACCGTCACATGGGGATAGCCGTCCTCCCCGTTGACCGCGAAGTGGGCCCAGTTCATCCCGTTGAAGAGCGAGAGATCAGACTCGGTCAGCCGCGCGTTCATCACGGGGCCTTCGGCTGCTCGCTCAGCCTGATCCCCAGGTCCCGCAGCTGCCGGTCGCTCACCGGGGCCGGCGCCCCGGTGAGCGGATCGGCGCCGGACTGCGTCTTGGGGAACGCGATGACTTCGGTGATGGCCTCCTGATCGGCCAGGAGCATGACCACCCTGTCCCAGCCGAACGCTACCCCGCCGTGCGGCGGTGCGCCATAGCGAAGGGCCTCGATGAGATGGCCGAACTTCTCGTCGATCTCCGCCGGCTCGAGCCCCAGGATCTCGCAGACCCTCCGTTGGACCTCGGCCTGGTGGATCCGGATGCTGCCGCCACCCAGTTCGAACCCGTTGAGGACCAGGTCGTAGCCGCGCGCGGTTGCGGTGGCGGGATCGAGGTTCTCCGGATCCTTCGGCGCGGTGAACAGGTGATGCACGCTCACCCACTTCGACTCTTCTTCGCTCCACTCGAACAGGGGCGGGTCGGTTTGCCAGCAGAACGCCCAGGTGTCCGACGGGATCAGGCCCAGCCGCACGGCCAGGGAGCGCCGCAGCCCATCGAGCGCGACCGCCACCCGATCGGCTTTGTCGGCGACGATGAGGATGAGGTCGCCGACCTTGGCGTTCGTGTGGTCGACGATGGCTTCGAGCTCCTCGGCGGACAGGAACTTGGCCACCGGGGAGCGGAGTTCGTTCTGCTCAACCACCATCCAGACCAGACCCGCGGCGCCGCGGCCCTTCGTGTCCTGCACCAGGCCGTCCAGCTCCTTGCGCGACAACTGGCCGCCACCGGGTGCGCAGAGCGCCTTGATCCGCCCACCGCTCCCCAGCACGCCGGAGAACGCGTTGAACCCCGTGGCGGCGAACACACCCCCCAGGTCGACCAGCTCCATGCCGTAGCGAAGGTCCGGCTTGTCGGATCCGAACCGTTCCATCATCTCGGCATAGGTCAAGCGCGGGAAGGGCGCGGCAACATCCACCCCGCGGAGCTCCTTCAGGAGCCGGACCATGAGCGGCTCGATCAGCTCGACGATGTCTTCCTCCTGGATGAAGCTCATCTCGATGTCCAGCTGGGTGAACTCGAACTGCCTGTCGGCGCGCAGATCCTCGTCCCGGAAGCATCGAACGATCTGGTAATAGCGGTCCTGGCCGGCAACCATGAGCAGCTGCTTCAGCTGCTGCGGCGACTGCGGCAGCGCGTAGAACGAGCCGTTCGAGAGCCGGGACGGCACCAGGAAGTCCCGCGCACCCTCCGGCGTGGAGCGAGTGAGGATCGGCGTCTCCACCTCAACGAACCCACGAGCGTCCAGGTGGTCCCGGGTGATGCGGCTCACATCGTGACGGAGTCGGAGTCGCTTGGTCATCTCGGGGCGGCGAAGATCCAGGTAGCGGTACTTCAGGCGCAGCATCTCGTTCGCCTCGGTGAAGTCCTCGATCTGGAAGGGCGGCGTCTCCGCCTCCGCCAGGATCTCGAGCCCGGCCGCCGTCACTTCGACGGCGCCGGTAGGAAGCGCGGCGTTGATCATGCCGGCCGGCCGGGCGCGGACCACACCGGTGACGCGGACGACATCCTCGGCCCCGAGTCGCTGCGCTGCGGCGTGCGCGTCGGGCGCCTCCGACGGGTGGAACACCACCTGCACCACGCCTTCGCGGTCGCGAAGGTCGATGAAGGTGACCCCTCCGTGGTCGCGCCGGTGGGCGACCCAGCCACAGAGCGCCACCTGTTCGCCGTCGTGGCTCTCGCGCAGTTCTCCGCACGCGTGGGTTCGCATGGAGGTTCGCATGTCATCGGGTCCAGTCGTCGAGGCGGGTCAGCCACCCTACGGCATCCCCCACCGGCACCGTCTTCTGAAGGCCGTCCACCAGCCGCTTGAGCGTGATCTCGCCCTCCGCCAACTCGCGCTCCCCGAGTATCGCGACGAACGCCGCGTCCGCGCGATCTGCCATCTTCATCTGGGCTTTCATGGGGCGCTCCTCGAACGCTGCGGCGCTCGCTAGTCCCGCCGCGCGCAGTTCGGCCACCAGGGTCTTGGCCGCGGCGCGCGCCCGCTCCCCCACCGCGACCACGAAGCACCGGAGGCCGGGCGGTGAGGGAAGCTCGATCCCCTCACCCTCCATCGCCAGCAGCACCCGATCCAGGCCCAGCGCGAAGCCGACCCCTGGGGTAGGCGACCCGCCAAGCACTTCGGCCAACCCGTCGTAGCGCCCGCCCCCGCACACCGTCGCCTGCGCTTCTGAGAGCGCCCCGGAGACGAACTCGAACGCCGTGCGCGTGTAGTAGTCCAGGCCTCGCACCAACCGCCGGTCGTGCTCATGGGTGACCCCGGCCTCGTCGAGCCCGGCCCGAACGGCCGCGAAATGCGCTGCGCAGGCCGCGCACAGGTGATCGCTGATCGCCGGCGCCGCCAGAACGAACGCCCGCTTCCCGTCCACCTTGCAGTCAAGCACACGAAGTGGGTTTGACCGCAAGCGCTGTTGGCAGTCGTCGCAGAGGTCGTCCCGGTGAGGCTCTAGGTGATCGATCAGGAGCTGACGATAGGCCGGGCGGCATACCGCGTCGCCGATCGAGTTGACCACCAGGGTTGTTCGCGCGAGACCCTGCCCGCGGAGGTAGGCGTCGGCGAGAACGATCACCTCGACGTCGGCGTCGGGCGCCGCCACCCCGATGATCTCCACGCCGAACTGACGGAACTCCCGGGTACGTCCCGCCTGTGGACGGCCGTGCCTGAACTGCGAGCCCAGGTAGTACCCCTTGAAGGGCAGGGGCAGGTCGTGGGCGTTCGTCAGGTACGCCCGCACCACAGACGCCGTGGTCTCGGGCCGCAAGGTGAGCGATCGATCGCCCTTGTCCAGGAACGTGTACATCTCCTTGGACACCACGTCCGAGGTCTCGCCGGCGGCCCGGGAGAACAACTCCGTGTGTTCGAACATCGGCGTTTCCAGATACCGGAATCCGAACAAGCGCGCCCATCTGTGCGCGCTCTCGTAGAGACCCAGCATGGCCTCGGCCCGAGGGGGGAGGAGGTCCGCCGTGCCCCTGGGCGGCGCGAGCTCCACGTCACCCCACCTGACCTTGGAGGAACGGGTTGACGGCCCGTTCCCTACCAACGGTGGTCGTCGGTCCGTGGCCCGGATACACGGGCACGTCATCCCCGAGTGTCAGGAACCAGGCCAGGCTCTCGCGCATGGCGGCCGCGTCCCCGTTGGCGAAGTCGGTCCGTCCGACGGAACCGGCGAACACCAGGTCACCCGAGAACAGGAGCGCGTCCGTCAGGAAGGCGCAGTGGCCCGGCGTATGGCCCGGGGTGTGGACGGTCTCCAGCGAGAAGCCGTCGAAGTCCAGGACCTGGCCGTGGCTGAGCGTGCGAAGGTCGGTCACCGGCTCCAGCGGGTTCGCGAAGCCTGGGTTCCAAGCCTCGATGTCGGTGAACGCGACCGCGTCGTCCTGGTGGATGTAGACGGGGACGTCCTCGCCCGCCAGGATCCCCGCCTCTCTCGCGTGATCGACATGGGCGTGCGTCAGGACGATGGCCGCGAGCTGCTTCCCGTGGTTCTCCAGGCGCCCGAAGATCTCCGCCGCCGCGAACCCCAGGTCGATGATGACCACCTGGTCGCTCCCGGGGCTGGACAAGATCCAATAGTTCGTGCCCCAGGGGTTCTGATCGAAGACGTCGATATCCATGGAGCGCCCATCTTACCGGCGGGGCACTGGGCGGCTTCTCACGGGAGTTCGACAGCGTCGATCACGAGGGTGACCGGGCCGTCGTTCAGGAGTTCGACCTGCATGTCGGCCCCGAAGACTCCGCGGCGGACACGAACGCCGAGCCCTTCCAGGGCGAGCGCGAAGGCCTCGACCCGGCCGGCCGCGATGGCGGGATCCTCCGCGCCCGTCCACGAGGGCCGTCGCCCCTTGCGGATGTCGCCGTAGAGCGTGAACTGGCTCACCACCAGGACCTCACCGTCCGCCTGGTCCAATGACAGGTTCATCTTGCCCTCGGCGTCGGAGAAGAGGCGCAGCGTCGAGATCTTCTGCGCCAGCTTTGCCTCCTGTCCCGGCGGATCCCCGGCGCCGACCCCCACCAGGAGCAGGAACCCCGGCCCGATCTGGGCGACCGATCCGCCGGCAACGCTGACGGAGGCCCGGGCAACCCGCTGCAGGACTACCCGCATGCCGAGCCGGGCATCTAGCTGGGGACCACGCGGTAGGCGTCGTAGACGCTTTCGACGCGCTTCACAGCCGCCAGGACGCTCGATAGATGCGCGATGTCCGCCATCTCAAACGTGAACCGCAGTCGGGTGATCCGATCCTTCCCCGTGGAAGAGTTCGCGCTGAGGATGTTGACGTGGCTGTCGGAGAGCACGGTTGCCACGTCCGAGAGCAGCCTGGTCCGGTCCAGGGCTTCGACCTGGATGGCCACGGTGAACGAGGTGGGTTTGCCCTCCGACCAGGTGACCTCGATGACCCGCTCGGGCGCCTCTCGGAGCGA
>JANXVR010000282.1 GCA_025351565.1 Actinomycetes bacterium | reverse complement strand
CCCTTCGGGCCGGCGCCGTTCGCGTCTAGCCCACCGGACCGCCGGGCCTCGGCATCCCCAACACCAATAGCCGAACCTCGTCCGGGCTTCCGGCCACCGCGCTCACGCCCTGGGCGGGGCGATCTGAGATCACGCGCATCCCGGGGAAACGCTCCCCGGCAAGTTCCAGCAGAAGTGGGAACGCGCCGAACACCACCAGCACGTGCGGACGCTCGACGTCGATCTGATCGAGCGCGGAACGCTCCTCGGTCGCGCCGGGCGTGAGCTCCCACTCGGCGGAGACAGTGGCCTGCTTCAGCGCCATCAGCGACGCGGCATCTTCCGCCACACACATCACCTTCAACGCGCGACACATACCGACTCGCCTTTCGTGCGGAACCTCGGGATGCAAGAGGATAGCCCACCCCTTAGACTCCGCCACCGTGAGCGTCCCCGAGCATGTGATCCGGTATTGGCAGGCTCAGGACGCCCTGCTCGCGTCGAACGAACCCACCTGGTGGGGGGCCGTCGTCACCGACGCGCGCTTCCCCCGTGTCTGGGATGCGAACTACGCACGCATCGACCGCGCCGCGCCCGGACTGACGATGGACGAGGTCGCCCTGAGCCTGGGCCCGGCGCTCCGATCGGCAGGAGCCGGCACGTTCCATGTCGTGTCCTTCGTGTCCGAGCACAGCACCGACCTCATGACGGAACTCACCGCCGCCGGCCACGCCCTGGACCGGGACCTGGTGATGGATCTGGACGCCGAGCGCTTGCCGCCGGTGAGCCGCGACATCCGGACCGAGCCTCTCCCCCCGGGCGACGAGCTCTGGGAGACCCTCAGAGCCACCTTCCCGCTCTTCGGTCCGGACGTCGGCCGCGCGGACGAGGAACTGATCCGACTGGAATCGACGATATTTGAGACCGGGGGCAAGCGATGGCTGGGCGTTCGGGACCGGGACGGGTCCATCGCATCGATCGCCGCCCACCAGATGCTGGATGGGGTGGGCTACATCGACGACGTCGCGACGTTCCCGGCGGCCAGAGGCCGCGGCCTGGCCAGCGCGCTCACGCTGGCCGCCTGCCGGACCCTGCTGAACCAAGGAGCGCACCACGTGTGGCTCATGGCCGATCCGGCCCAGGACGCCGTTCGCCGGATGTATCAGCGTTTGGGGTTCCACGACGCCGGCCACCTGGCTTCCACGAAGGGGCCGATCCCGTAGGGCGACGCCCCGGCGTTCAGTCCGGAGGCAGGTAGGTCGCGGCGACCACGCGGCCGCCGCGACGCTCGAGACGCCAGACGGACCCCTTGCGACACTCGCGCGCGGCCGGCAGTTCGGCGCCCCAGCGTTCAGCCTGCTGGAGCAACGCGGGGATCACGTCCCCGTGACTGCAGAGCGCCGCCGCTTCGCCGAGTTCTGCCATCCACGTCCAGCATGCGTCGATGCCCGCCCCTTCAGCGAGGCCCTCGTGCTCCTGCACCGGCAAACCCAGCGCCAGCGCCAGCGGCCTGACCGTCTGCACGCACCGGACGAACGGGCTGGACAGGATCCGACCCACGCTCTCGGAACCAAGGACGCTCGTGAGGGACTCCGCCCGCGCGCGCCCGCTCTTGGAGAGCGGACGGAGCCGATCGTCCTCCTCCCACGCAGGCCGCGACCCCGCCTTCGCATGGCGGATGAGGAAGATCGGGGCATCGAACCCGAGCGCGGCCGCCAGGACCCCGCGGTCGTGTTCGTAGGTGAGGAGCCCGAGCGCCTCCCCGGGCGGCAGCCACCGGAGTTCATCGACCTCGGCGTTCGGTCCGAAGGCGCCGCCCGTCGGTGTCATGAGCCAGTACCGGACCGTCTTCCTCCGGCCTTCGGTATCGAGGTACCGGGTGCCTGGTAGCTCCGGGCCGACCGAGCAGTGCAAGCCCGTCTCCTCTTCGATCTCTCGGACCGCGGCCTCGCGATGCGACTCCCCGGGCTCGAGCTTGCCTTTCGGGATCGTCCAGTCGAGGTACCGCGGACGGTGGACCACGCAGAACTCCGGGCCGGAGCCGGACTCTCGCCGCAGCAGCCCGCCGGCCGCCAGAACCTCGGCGTCCTCGGCGGTCATCTGCCCGCGCGGCCACGTTCGGTGGCGAGGGACATCAACCGCTCCTGCGCATCGAACCCGCGTTCCGTGACGACCTTGTGCCACTCGCCGACCGCGTCCAGCTCCCACGCCAGGACGTCGTCGGCCAGCGAGGCCTCGAGGATCTGGTCCAGCCTGGCACGAAGGGCCGGGTCGTCTACCGGCGCCACGGCCTCGACCCGCCGATCCAGGTTGCGCGGCATGAGGTCCGCCGAGCCGATGAAGTACCGCGCGCCCTCGCGCGTGCCGAACCGGAAGATCCTGGAATGCTCCAGGAATCGACCCACCAGCGACCGAACGCGGATCTCCTCCGACAGCCCGGGCACGCCCGGTCGAAGACAGCAGATCCCCCGGATGAGCAGGTCGATGCTGACCCCGGCCTGCGACGCGGCGTACAGCGCATCGATAAGGTCGGGGTCCACCAGGCTGTTCATCTTCAGCACGATGCGCCCACCCGGCAGCCCCGTCTGTTCGCGGATGAGCTCCTCCAGGCGCGGCCGGAGCGAGACCGGCGCGACCAGGAGCTTCCCGTACTCGCGCTGGCGGCTGTAGCCGGTCAGCAGGTTGAACAGATCCGTGAGATCCGAGCCCAGCTGCCTGTCCGCGGTGAGCAGCCCGACATCCTCGTACAGCCGCGCCGTGCTGGGGTTGTAGTTACCGGTGCCGATATGGCAGTACCGCCTGACACCGCCCTCCTCGCGCCTGACCACCAGGCAGACCTTCGCGTGCGTCTTCAGGCCGACGACGCCGTACACCACGTGCACGCCTGCTTGCTCGAGCGCCCGAGCCCATGTGATATTGGCTTGCTCGTCGAAGCGCGCCGTGAGTTCGACCAGGGCCACGACCTGCTTCCCGGCCTCAGCAGCCCGGATCAACGCGCGAACGATAGGGCTGTCGGCTGAGGTCCGGTAGAGGGTCTGCTTGATGGCCAGGACGTGCGGGTCGCGCGCCGCCTGTTCGATGAACGACACCATGGAGGCCCCGAAGGAGTCGTAGGGGTGGTGCACCAGGAGGTCGCCGCCGCGCAGCACGTCGAAGACGTCGGCCGGGTGTTCGCCGTCCCCCGCCAGACGCGGCGGGGTCACAGGGGTCCAGGCCGCGGCCTTGAGATCGGGCCGGTCCAACTCGACGAACGACCAGAGCGCACCCAGGTCCAGGAGACCGGCGGCGGCATAGACCTCGTCCGGATCGAGTTCGAGCTCTCGGAGCAGGAGACCGAGAATTTCCTCGGTGATGGTTGAGTCCACTTCCAGCCGAACGGGTGTGGCGCCACGGCGGCGGCGGCGAAGGACGGTCTCAACTGCTTCGAGGAGATCCTCGGCCTCGTCCTCCTCCAGCTCCACGTCGGCATCCCGGGTGATGCGGAACACGTGCTGGCCGATGATCTCCATCCCGGGGAAGAGTTCCCCCAGGTTCGCGGCGATGACCTGCTCCAGCGGGATGAACCGTCCGGTGCCGGGCAGCGGCAGGAACCGGGGCAGCAGCGGTGGCACCTTCACCCGTGCGAACCGCCGGCCGCCCGTCATGGGGTCGCGCACCACCGCCGCCAGGTTCAGCGACAGCGAGGAGATGTACGGGAACGGGTGGGCCGGGTCCACCGAGAGTGGGGTGAGCACCGGGAAGATCCGGTCCTGGAACTCCGAGGCCAGATGCTCCCGTTCGTCGGTAGCCAGCTGGTCCCAGGTGACGAGGCGGATGTCCGCCTTCTCCAGGGCCGGAAGGAGGTCGGCTGCCAGGACCCGGTCGGCGCGCTCACGCAGGACCTCGACACGGAGCCGGATGGCACCGAGTTGTTCACCCGGCGTCGCGCCCTCGGGTGTCGCGGTTCCCACACCCGCGTCCCGCTGTTCCTGGAGTCCCGCCACCCGGATCTGGAAGAACTCGTCCAGGTTCTGCGCGTAGATGGCCAGGAATTTGACCCGGTCCAGGAGCGGCTGCGTGGCATCCTCGGCCAGCGTGAGCACCCGGGCGTTGAACTCCAGCCAGGAGAGTTCGCGGTTAAGGAATCGTGGCTCCATGATCTCGGGCAGCGCGCTCATCGGGCGTCCTAGGTGTCGGGAAGGGGACCAGTCTAGCCAGCGCACCGACCCAGCAGCCGCGGACCTACGTCCCCTCAGGCGTGCTTCAGCACGACCGATTCGATGACGTTGGCCACGTTCTCGAGGCCGTCGAGCGCCTCTTCCATGGACTCGATGACCTCCTTCCACTTCAAGACGTCCATGGCCTTGTGGTCGCCCGAGAACAGATCGGCGACGGCGCGCCGGTAGAGCTTGTCTCCTTCGTTCTCCAGGGTGTTGATCTCGACCCAGTACGGCTCCAGTTCCGCCTTCCCCAGACGGCTGAAGGCCTTGACGGCCATCTCGGTCTGGACGGCGGCGCGGAGCAGCACGTCGGCCTGGGCAAGCATCTCGGGCCGCGGCTCTTCGATCGCGTGCAGAACGAACAGGTCGGAGGCCGCCTCCATCGAGTCCAGCACGTCGTCCAAGGCGGTGGCGAGCAGGTGGATGTCCTCCCGGTCCATGGGCGTGATGAACGTGGTGTTGAGCCGCCGGATGATCGAGTGGGTGATCTCATCGCCCATGTGCTCGCGTTCCTGGATGCGGCGCGCCTTCATCTCAACATCGGTGTAGTCCGTGAGGAGGTCCTTCAACAGCTCGGCCGTCACGCGGATGTTCTCCGCGGATTCCACGAATAGGTCGAAGAAGACCTCCGGTCGCTGTGACACCTTGAGCTTCATGGTCGTTCCTCTCCTTCGGTGAGCGCGGTGCGCGGCGCGCCGGCGTCGGCGTCCTCGCTCGGCGGGATGCGATGCGCTTGCCCCTCCTCGATCCCCAGGAGCACGAACCAGAAGAACCCGATGCAGGCCATCGTGATGTTCACCCATCGGAAATCGGATGGCGTGGGGACCAGCAGGAGCAGCGAGACCGCCGCGACGGCCAGGAAGAAGAGGGGGCGACGTCCGAGCCTCACTTCGTCACCCCTTTCAGCAACGTCTCGGCGCAGTACGACACGGCGAACGCACCGGGGATCGTCAGGACCCAGGCCCAGACAACGCGGCCCGCGATCCCCCAACGGACAGCTGAGAGTCGTTGCGTAGTACCGGTTCCGATGATCGCGCCGGTGATGGTATGTGTCGTGGAGACCGGCACGCCACCCAGCGTCGCCAGCATGATGGCCGCCGCCGCCGCAGTTTCCGCGGAGAATCCCCCGACCGGCTGAACCTTGGTGATCTTCGTTCCCATCGTGTGGACGATCCGCCAGCCGCCGAAGAGGGTCCCCAGTCCGATGGCAGAGTGCGCGGCCAGCACGACCCACAGCGGGACCGACGCATCGAGCGGGAGACGATGGTTGGCGATGAGCAGCGCGAGGATGATGCCCATCGTCTTCTGGGCGTCGTTCGCCCCGTGGCCCAAACTGAAGAGCGCGGCGGAGAACAGCTGCGCCCGCCTGAACCCCCGGTTGAGCTTCTCCACCTTCCGGTACCGATGGAAGAGCCAGTAGATGCCGGTCATGATCGTGAAGGCAAGAAGGAATCCGAGCAGCGGCGACAACACGATGAACACGGCGATCTTCTGGAACTCCGCAGCCACCAGCGACGTCCAGCCTGACAGCGCGACGGCCGCGCCCGCCATCCCCCCCACCAGCGCGTGCGACGAACTGGTGGGCAGCCCCAGGAACCAGGTGATGATGTCCCAGGTGATGGCTCCGAAGAGCCCCGCGAAGATAGCCGCGTTGTTCAAAACCCCCGGCTGCACCACCTTGGAGATCGTCGCCGCGACCGCCGTCCCGAAGATCGCGAACGCCGCGAAGTTCCAGAACGCCGCCCACGCGACCGCTTGCTTCGGCGTCAGCACGCGGGTCGACACCACTGTGGCGATCGAGTTGGCGGCGTCGTGGAATCCGTTGAAGAAGTCGAATGCAAGTGCCACCGCGATGATGAAGATCACCGTGATCGTCATGCGAACTTCAGCGCCACGGACTCGAGGATGTTCCCGATGCCTTCGCACCGGTCGATGGCGTCTTCGGTCTCCCGGAGGAGGTCCTTCCACTTCAAGACATCCATCGCTTTGTAGTCGCCGGAGTACAGCGCGGCCACGGCACGCCGGTAGACCCAATCACCCTCGCGTTCCTGGAGTTTGATCTCGTTGACCGAGTGCTCGACGGTCTGTAGATGCCGGAGCCCCCGGACCGCCCGGCGAACCAACCCGGATGCGGAGACCAGGGTCACGACCTGCTGACGGAACTGGGGGATCACCTCGAGCAGCCCATGCAGGACCAGGAGGTCCCCGACCGCCTCGATGTGGTCGAGCACATCGTCCAAGTAGGACGCCAGGTGGTAGATATCCGACCGATCGATGGGAACCACGAACGTGGTGTTGAGCAAGCCCATGATCTCGTGGGTCAGGTCATCGCCCGTGTGCTCCAGGTCCTGGATGGTCGCGCCGTGAACCGCCGAGTTCGGGAGATCGTCCACCAGGGCCAGGAGCTCCCGGGCCCCAGCCTCGACGTTGGCCGCCGCCCGTTCGAAGAGGTCGTAGAACGCGAGTTCGCGCGGTATGGCCTGGAACGGCATCCTCTCCCCTTTCGCCCAACTCGGCGCGCGAACGGTATCCGTCCGCCGCGCACGTGTCCAACCCGGGACAAGGGAACGACAACAAGGGGTACGGCACATGAACCGCAACTGAACGGAAGATGAACGCCCTGCTAGTCGATGAATTTGTAGCCGAGCCCGCGAACCGTCACCAGGTGGGCGGGATCGTGAGGATCCGCCTCGATCTTGCGCCGGACCCGCTTCACATGGACGTCAAGGGTCTTCGTGTCGCCGACGTAGTCGGCGCCCCACACCTCCTCGATCAAGAACAGCCTGGTCAGGAGCCTTCCCTTGCGCCGTAGCAACGCCTCCAACAGCTCGAACTCCTTCGGCGGCAGTGCGACCAGTTCGCCGTTCACCCGCACCTCGTGGCTGGCCGTGTCCATCTCCACCGGGCCGCCGGTGAGGCGTTCGTCCACGGACGTAGCGCCGTCTGCGGCCGGCCGGATGGCGCCCCGGCGCAGATGCGCCCGCACCCGCGAAACCAGTTCACGGACGGAGAACGGCTTCGTGACATAGTCGTCGGCCCCGAGTTCCAGGCCCGCCACCTTGTCGGCCTCGGCATCCTTCGCGGTAACGATGATGATCGGCACTTCGGACTCCGCGCGGATCGCCCGGCAAACGTCAAGCCCCGAGAGCTCCGGAAGCATGAGATCCAGGATGACCAGGGCCGG
>JANXVR010000223.1 GCA_025351565.1 Actinomycetes bacterium | reverse complement strand
TCCTTGTCGAACGTGAGGAACGGCGCGGCGGTCTGCACCCGCGTCTGCAGGTCCCGGTTGATCAGGATCTTGCTGTCCGGATGGATCTGCCCCGAGATCAGCAGGTTCACGTCCTTGTACTGCCAGGCGAACATCGCACGCTGGAAGATGTTGCCAACCGGGATCCCGCCCGCGCCGTCGTAGGCGAACGTGGTCTCGTCCGCCTGAGTAGCCCCCGGGAAGTCGACCTCGGGCGTCCCGGTGTTCGTCACGACGAACGGCACGGACTGCTGCGCGCCGCTGGCGCTGCGGAACTCGCCGTAGTAGATGCGCGGCTGCGTGATCGTGGGTTGTCCGACCACGGGGATGTTCTGGGCCGTGAACTGCGGCGAGCCGTCGGAGGCCGAGGTGTTCACCTGCGCGGCGACCACGCCGATCCCGTGCGTGTAGGCGAGGTGCTGGTTCTGCCAGGCGCCGCCGGTCTGCGGGATCCCTGGGGTCGAGAGCTCGCGGGCTGAGATCATGAGCACCCGCGGCACGCCGTTCACGGTGTAGCGATCCACGTCCACGTCGTTGAACTCGTAGTAGTTGCGGATCCGCTGCAGCGATTGGAAGTCCTGCTCTAGGACGCTCGGACGCCAGAGCCGGATGTTCGACACCGTCGCGTCGTTGGCTGCCACGTCCTTGGCCGTGACCAAGGGCTGAACCGGCTGCTGCGTCAGCTGTACCTTGTCCAGGCCGAACGCCGCGCGCGTGCCGGCGATGTTGTCCTGGATATATGGTTGTTCGCGCTGAGATTCCTGCGGCTTCACGCTGAACTGCTGAACGAACGCCGGGATGGCCGTGCCGACGACGACGGACACCAGCACCAGCAGGACCACCGAGATGACGGGCAGGCTCCAGAGCTTCACGCGCGCGTTCAGGAAGAACAGGACCGCGGAGATGAGCGCGGCGATCGCGAGTACGTAGAGCGCGGGTAGCTGGGCGTGAACGTCCGTGTAGGACGCCCCCTGCACGATCCCGCGGGGGGAACCCAGGAGGTTGAAGCGGCCGAGCCAATACCCGACCGCCTTCGCGACCATGATGAGCCCGAGCAACACCGACAGGTGCGCCCGAACCTGCGGCGCCACCTTGTCGGCGAACCGCGGCGCCTGCGGCCGGATCCCGCCCCACAAGATGTGCGCGAGGATCGTCAGGAACGTGATCCCGACCAGCGTCGAGAACACCCACCCCTGCACGAACTTCCACCACGGCAACGTGAAGATGTAGAACGCCGGATCCTTGTGGAACAGCGGTTCGGGGGTGCCGAAGCTGACTCCGCTGCTGTTGCGCCACAAGAGGAAGGTCTGCCACTGCTTCGAGGCGGCTAATCCCACGATGATCGCCAGGACCGCGCAGACCACGGGGATAAGTAGACGCAGATATGGGTCGGCCAGCTGGCGTATGTGCTCGATGACTTCCTGATCGGGCGTGAGCACGCGCGTGTCCGGCGTGATCTTCCGGACCATCCACAGGTTCACGTACAGCCCGGCGAAGAACAGTATCCCGAACAAGAACCCCAGGACGAGCTTGGTCCTCAAGACGCTCCAGAACACCTGAGACAGATGCACTTCCCGGTACCAGAGGAGGTTGACCACGAACCCGGAAGAGATGGTGAACAGGATGAGGAGCGCGATGACCACGCCGGCGACGTAGAACGGCCAACGCCGTTGACGAGGCAGGTAGCCGACCCGCGACATCAGTTCTCCCCCCAGTCCACGGGGTTAGCCTAGCTCAGGGTGAGGGAGATGACGTGGGAGGCGGAGCCGGCGTCGGGCCGCCGAGCGTACCCCCGAGCCTCTGCAGGGCGGCAAGGGCGTCGGACAGGGTGGCGACGGGGATCAGCTGCATGCCCTTGGTGTCAACGTCTGCGAGTTCCTTCATGTTGTCCGTGGGAACCAGGAACACGGTGGCACCCGAGCTCTCGGCAGCGACGACTTTGTCCGTGATGCCGCCGATGGGCCCAACGTTCCCGACCAGATCGATCGTCCCGGTTCCGGCGATGGTGGCGCCGTGGGTCAGGTCGCCCGGGGTGAGTTCGTCATAGAGGCCCAGAGCCCACATAAGGCCCGCGGACGGGCCCCCGACGTCGCCGGAGGAGATCTGCACGCCGAACGGGAACGGGTCGATGAGGCTGACCCCGACCAGCGGGACCTTCGAGCCCCCGCAGACTGCCCGGGTGAGCTTGACGTCCTGGGTCTTGCCGGCCGCGGTCACGGTGAAGTCGACCAACGCGCCGGGCTTCTGGTGGTCCAACACCTTGGCTGCCTGGGCCTGGGAAGAGATGGTCGTCCCGTTGATCTGTTCGATGATGTCGCCGGAGAAGAGCTTGCCGTCGGCGGCGCATCCGGGGACGGTGCCCTCGACCAGCGCACCGGTGCCGTGCGCCTTCGGGTACGTGGTCAGGGTTCGAAGAACGGTGTAGGCGGCGTCGATCTTGCTCTGGTCCATCTGGGAGATCGAGCGCTGCTGCTCCTGCTGCACGGTCTG
>JANXVR010000190.1 GCA_025351565.1 Actinomycetes bacterium | reverse complement strand
AACGGCGACCGGTGCTGCGGCGCGGCCGGTCTCTACAACGTCACGCAGCCCGAACTGTCGGGAACCCTCCGGCGCCAGAAGGCCGAGGCCGTCCGCGACACCGGCGCCGCCACCATCGCGAGCGCCAACCCGGGCTGCACGTTGCAGCTCCTCGCCGGCCTCCGCGAACTCGGCGTCCGGGCCGACGTTGTCCACCCGATCGAACTCCTGGACCGGGCGCTCACCGCCCCCTGACCAGCGGTCGGTGGCCGCCGGGCGCTGCCGATTAGCCGGGGCGCGCCCACCCCTCCTACCCTGACGCCATGCCAACCGACGTTCCCGCCGCGTTCCGACGCGATGTTCGCCTGCTCTCCACGGCGCTCGGCCGCGTCCTGGAGGAGACCGATGGGCCCGAGCTCCTCGCCGATGTGGAGCGGCTCCGGCGAGCCACCATCGCCGCCCGCCGCGCGAACGCGGGTCTGGCCGCGCTCGATGCGCCCGTCACGATCGCCGGGTCGTTCGAGCCGCAGCGGGCCGAACAGGTCGCGCGGGCGTTCACCTGCTTCTTCCAGCTGGTGAACCTGGCGGAGGAGCGCCAGCGGATCCGTTCCCTGCGCGAGCGAGGGCCCGACGTGGCCGACTCGGTGGCCGCAGGGGTGCGCGAGGCCCGCGCGCAACTCGACCCGGCGGGATTCGATGAGCTGGTGGCCGGGCTCCGCGTGACGCCCGTGCTCACCGCTCATCCCACCGAGGCCCGGCGCCGCGCAACCCTGGAAACGCTCTGGCGGATCTCCGCGCTGCTCGACCGCCTGGACGACCCGCACCTGCTCACCGGCGAACGCAACGACGACGAGGGCCGCCTGCTGGAGGAGATCGAATCCCTCTGGCGAACGGACCCGGTGCGGCGGCACCGGCCCGAACCGCTGGACGAGGTCCGAGCCGCCATGGCGCTGTTCGATCAGACGATCTTCCGCGTGGCGCCGCTGGTATGCCGTTCGCTCGATCGGAGTTTGGCGCAGGGCTCGGGCGAACGCCCGGCTGCGTTCGCCGATCCGCCGCTGCGGTGGAGTTCGTGGATCGGCGGAGACCGGGACGGCAATCCGCACGTGACCTCGGCCACGACCGCCGCCGCTGCCGCCATCGGTTCGGAGCACCTGCTGCTCGGGTTCGAGGCCGCCGCTCGCCGGATCTCCCGGTCGCTCGCGGTGTCCGACCGTGACGCGCCGCCGTCGGCTGGGCTCCAGGCGTGCCTCCGACGCGACGAGAGGGTGTTCCCGAGGGTCGCCGCGCGCCTGGCGCGGACCCTGCCCGACGCTCCGCACCGCCGCGCGTTGGTCATGGCCGCCGAACGCCTCGCCGCCACGCGAACGGGCGGGCCCGGCGCCTTCGGCGGCCCGGCCGAGTTCCTGGACGACCTGCGCACGCTCCAGGGTTCGCTGGCGGCGGCCGGACTTCAGCGCTTGGCGTACGGAGAACTCCAACACCTGGTGTGGCAGGCGCAGATCTTCGGCTTCCACCTGGTCTCCCTTGAAGTTCGGCAACACGCGGACCTCCACGCGGACGCACTGCGCGAATCTGGCCACCATCCGGCCGACGACGGCGCACTCGATCACCTGGCCTTCGCGAAGGGGCGCGCGTCCGGGCCGAGCAGCGAACGCCTGAGCGCCGCGACCCGGGAGGTCTTGGCGACGCTCCGCGCGATGCGCGACATCCAGGCGAGGTTCGGACCGGAGGCGTCCGGACGCTACGTCGTGAGCTTCACCCGTTCGCCTGCGGACGTGCTGGCCGTCCACGCGCTGGGGCGGCTGGCTTGTCCGGAGGGCGACCTGTCGCTCAACGTGGTGCCGCTCCTGGAATCCCGGCAGGACCTGGACGGGGGAACGGCGATGCTCGACCAGCTGATCGCGCTCCCCGGGTTCGCGGCGCATCTGAAGAAGGACGGGCGCCGCATAGAGGTCATGCTCGGCTACTCCGACTCGGCCAAGGAGATCGGCGTCCTGGGGGCGAACATCGCGCTGTTCCGCGCGCAGGGCGATCTGGCCGCGTGGGCGGCGCGGAACGATGTCGTGCTCACCTTGTTCCACGGCCGCGGCGGGGCGCTCGGCCGAGGCGGCGGCCCCACCAATCGCGCCATCCTGGGCCAGGCGCCGGGTTCGGTCGCCGGGCGCGTGAAGGTGACCGAGCAAGGCGAGGTGGCGTTCGCCCGCTACGGGAACCAGCGGATCGCGGCGCGCCACCTGGAGCAGCTGACGAACGCCGCACTGGTGGCCTCGACGCCCGCCCACGACCGCGCGGCCGCCGACGCGTGGCACCGGTTCGGAGACGACGCGCGCCGCATGGCCGAAGCGTCCGAGCTGGCCTACCGGGAACTCGTCGAACACCCCGGGTTCGTCGAGCTCTTCCTGCGGATCACGCCGATCGAGGAGATCGGGGCGCTCACGTTGGGGTCGCGTCCGGCGCGCCGGGGCGGTGCGGCCGCACGGTCCGCCGAAGATCTGCGGGCCATCCCGTGGGTGTTCGCGTGGGGGCAGAGCCGCATCAACCTCCCCGGCTGGTTCGGCGTGGGATCGGGCTTGGCGGCGATCGCCGGGCCGCGCGGCGCCGCGGCGGGCACCGCGGCCGGCACCGCGGGCATCAAGCGCCTCCGCGCCATGCGCGCGCGATGGCCGTTCTTCGCCAGCTTCCTGGAGAACGTGGAACTGTCACTCGCCAAGGCCGACATGGCCATCGGTGAACGCTACGCCGCGCTCGCCCCGCCCAGCCCGCTCTGGGAACGGATCACGGCGGAGTTCGAACTGACGCGCTCCTTGACGCTGGCGGTGACGGGTGGCCAGACGCCGCTCGCGGATCGCCCGGCGCTTCGACGCGCCATCGACCTTCGGAACCCTTACGTGGATGCGCTCAGCCTCCTGCAGGTCGGGTGCCTCGCGGAGCTGCGCGCCGGCGCCGCCGACCCC
>JANXVR010000178.1 GCA_025351565.1 Actinomycetes bacterium | reverse complement strand
TCCCCGCGTGCCGGCGCGCGGGCATCATGACGCGAACCCTGGTGGCAGGCGCGATCCACATCTCGCCGCCGCTCATCCTGGACGCCGAAGGGTTGAAGGAACTCACCGCCGGCATCGGCGCGGCGCTCGACGAGCTGGAGGTCGGCCCGTGATCATCGGGATCCCGAAAGAGATCAAGAACCACGAGTACCGTGTAGCGGCCACACCCGAGGGCGTGCGCGAGTTGGTGCACGCGGGACATCGCGTCGTCGTCGAAGCGGAGGCCGGCCGCGGTTCGGCGATCTTCGATCAGGACTTCACGGATGCCGGTGCGATGATCGTGGCCGGGCCGGACCAGGTCTTCGCCGAGGCCGACCTCATCATCAAGGTGAAGGAGCCCCAGGCTGCCGAGTACGAGCGGTTCCGCGAAGGCCAGCTCCTCTTCACGTATCTTCATCTGGCGGCCGCCGAGGCGCTGACGCGGTTCCTTTTGCAGCGCAAGGTGCGCAGCGTGGCCTACGAAACCGTTCAGTTGCCGGACGGCCGCCTGCCACTGCTCGCGCCCATGTCGGAGATCGCCGGTCGCATGGCGCCGCAGGTCGGTGCGGCGACGCTGGAACGGCCGAAGGGCGGACGCGGGGTGCTGATGGGCGGGGCATCCGGTGTGGCCCCCGCCAACGTCGTCATCCTGGGCGCCGGGATGGCCGGTTCGAACGCCGCGGAGATCGCCGCCGGCATGGAGGCCCAGGTCACCATCGTCGACAAGAACGTCGATCGTCTGCGTGAGATCGATCGCATCTGGCGGGGTCGGATCCAGACCGTCGCCTCCTCGACGTTGGTGGTCGAACGCCTGATCATGTCGGCGGACCTGGTCGTCGGAGCGGTGCTGGTTCCCGGCGCGAAGACGCCGCACCTGATCTCGGCCGAGCAAGTCTCGCGGATGCAAGAGGGCGCCGTCCTCGTCGACGTCTCGATCGACCAGGGCGGGTGTTTCGAGACCTCGCGGATGACGACGCACGACGATCCCACGTACGTGGTGGACGGGGTGGTGCACTACTGCGTCGGCAACATGCCTGGCGCGGTGCCGCGCACGTCAACCTACGCCCTGACCAACGTCACCCTGCCCTACGCCCTGGACATCGCCAACAACGGCGTCGCGGCGGCAGCGGGAGCGGATCCAGCACTCGCCCGCGGAGTGAACACCTGGGATGGGATCCTGACCAATCAAGGCGTCGCGGCCGCGCACGGCATCGCGTTCTCCCCGTTCGCCGAGGTCTCCGGATGAACGCAACCGTTCTCATTCAGTGGGAAAGCCTTGTGGCTGATGAGAAGCGGGCCCTAGCATCGGCCCATCTCTTCAGGGGGTAGGCATGTTCGTCAAGCCGTTCCGATACCAACGCGCCGAGAGCCTGGCGGAAGCTACGGCGGCGCTGCGCGAAGCGGGCGGAGACGCCAAGGTGATCGCCGGCGGACAGAGCCTGCTGCCCATGATGAACCTGGGTCTGCTCGACCTTGAAACGATGATCGACGTCTCGCGCGTCGCGGATGCGCGGGGCGTGGCCGAGGACGATGGGTACCTGCGCATCGGCGCGCTCACCCGGCACGCCGAACTCGAGACCGACGCCTTGGTCGCCACCCATCAGCCGCTCCTTCGCGCCGCCGCCGCCCACGTCGGCAGCCGACGGATCCGGAATCGGGGAACGCTCGGCGGTTCGCTTGCCCACAGCGACCCCGCTGCCGAACTCCCGCTCGCCATGACCGCCCTGGGCGCCGAGTACGAACTCACCGACGGCACCAGCACACGAACCGTGCCTGCGAACGAGTTTCACCTCTCGTACTACGCGACAGCCCTGCGCGAGGACGAACTCATCGCCGCGGTGCGCGTGCCCAAGCTGGGTCCCGGCTGGGGCTGGGGCTTCCAGGAGGTTTCGCGCCGGCCGGGCGATTTCGCGATCGTCGCGGCCGCAGTGTTGGTGCGGATGGCCGCGGGGCAGGTCGTCGAGTCGCGTGTTGCCCTGGGCGGCGTGTCGGAGCGGCCCCTTCGCCTGGGCGCGGTGGAGTCCTGCGTGTCGGGAGCCTCCGCGGCCGACCTCGACGAACGTGTCGGACCGATCGGCGGCCTGGACCCGGTGACGGACACGAGCGCGAGCGCCGAGCATCGGCACCACCTTGCGCGCGTCCTCACGCTTCGCGCGCTGGCCGACGCCTGCCGGGGCGCCGAGGAGGCCGCGTGAACCCGCTCGCCGCCACCGACCTCGCCGTGACCATGTCGGTGAACGGCCGCCCCGTTACGCGCGTGGCCGGCGGCCACATGACCCTGCTCCGGTGGCTCCGCGACGAAGCCGGCGTCCTTGATCCGAAGTACGGCTGCGGCGAAGGCGTGTGCGGTGCCTGCACGGTGCTGGTCGACGGCGAACCGGCGAGCGCCTGCATCGTGCTCGCGGCCCAATGCGAAGGAACCGAGATCACCACCGCGGCCGGCCTCACCGGTCCGGCCGGCGAACTCAACCCGCTCCAAGGGGCCTTCCACCGCAGGCACGGAGCCCAATGCGGGTTCTGCACGCCCGGCATGCTCATGTGTGCCACGGCGATGCTCGCCGACGGCCGCGTACGCACGCGCGATGAGATCCGTGAGGAGCTGCACGGCAACCTCTGCCGGTGCACCGGCTACCAGCCCATCGTGGATGCCATCGAGGACGCGCA
>JANXVR010000169.1 GCA_025351565.1 Actinomycetes bacterium | reverse complement strand
GCGGCACCCGCGCCGACGACGACCGTTCGCACGCTCGGCTACCCGCGCAGGGCGCCGGCGGAGGGGCCGATCTGGATCATCCGCTCCACCGCCCGGCGCGCTCGGACGGCCACATCGTCCGGGATCGTGATCTCGTGGACGCCATCGCGGACGGCAACCAGCAGGGACTCCGGGGTGATCGCCTTCATGTAGCGGCATTCAGCGGCCCTGTCGATCGGCTCGAAGGTCTTCGAGGGCTGGGCCTTGCGGAGCTGGTGCAGGATGCCGGTCTCCGTGGCCACCAGGAACCGCGTGTTCGGCGAACTCCCGGCTTCGGCCACCATCCCGCCGGTGGACAGCACCTTGGTGCGGTCGGCGGGCAGCTCGCCCTCACCCAGGAGGTAGATGACGTTGGTCGTGCAGCCGCACTCGGGGTGCACCATGAGTTCGACGCCGGGTTCGGCCTCCATGCGCGCGCGGAGGTCGCCGGGCTGGATGCCCGCATGGACGTGACACTCGCCCATCCAGATCTGCATGGAGCGGCCGGTCTGGCGTTCGACGTGCGCGCCCAGGAACATGTCGGGCAGGAACAGGATCTCGGTGTCCGCGGGGATGGAGCGAACCACGTCCACCGCGTTGGAGGACGTGCAGCAGATGTCCGACTCGGCTTTGACCTCAGCGGATGTGTTGACGTACGCGACCACGACGGCGCCGGGGTGTTCGGCCTTCCATGCCCGCAGCTGGTCCGCCGTGATCGAGTCCGCGAGCGAACACCCGGCTCGCAGGTCCGGCAGCAGGACGGTCTTGTCCGGGGAGAGGAGCTTGGCGGTCTCGGCCATGAAGTGGACACCGCAGAAGACGATCACGCGGGCATCCGTGTCCGCGGCCACGCGGCTGAGCGCAAGCGAATCACCGACCTGGTGGGCGACGTCCTGGATCCAGGGGACCTGGTAGTTGTGGGCCAGGATCAGGGCGCCGCGTTCGCCGGCCAGACGCCGGACCTCAGCGGCCCACGTGTCGTACCCGGCGGCTACGAGCGCCCCGGCATCAGCGGCCGACATCGGTCACCTCCAGCGAGATGTCCAGCGAGGGTGCCGAGTGTGTGAGCCGGCCGACCGAGACCACGCGTGCCCCGGCCTTCACCAGTTCCCCGACGGTGTCGAGGGTGACGCCGCCGCTGATCTCCAGGCGGAGCGGATCACCGACCCGCGCCACGGCCTCACGAACCAGGGCCGGGTTCGGGTTGTCGAGCAGGATCCGTTCGGCGCCGGCCTCAAGGGCCTGCTCAAGCTGCTCCATGGTCTCCACTTCGACCTCAACCGGGAGGCCGCCGGCCCTCGCGCTTCGCACCGCTTCGCCGACGCCGCCGGCGGCGCGCAGGTGGTTGTCCTTGATGAGGACCGCGTCGGAGAGCGAGGCGCGGTGAAGTGAGCCGCCGCCGGCAGCTACGGCCGCTCGTTCCAGCGAGCGGAGCCCCGGAAGGGTCTTCCGGGTGCAGAGCACCTGCGCCGGAGCGGCTGCGTTCACGAACCGCCGGGTGAGGGTCGCGATCCCGGAGAGGTGCGCGAGCAGGTTGATGGCCGGCCGTTCGGCGCGAAGGATCGTGCGGAACGGTCCGTGGAACGTCGCGATCAACGTTCCGGGGGTCAGGGTCTCGCCGTCGCCGACACGCCAGTCCTGCTTCACGTCGGTGCCGTCCTGTTCGGCCGTCACGTCGAACACCGCCCGGGCGACGCCGGTTCCGGCCAGGATCCCCGCTTCCTTGGCGATGAGTTCGGCCGTGCAGCGTGACGCGCGCGGAACGACGAGTTCGCTCGTGAGGTCGCCGGTTGGGGCGTCCTCATCGAGGGCTCGGTGGACGATCGCGAGGTCTTCTGCGGTGGTGGGCATACGGTGGGTTGCCGCGAACGGCGCTATCGGCATGCTACCGGACCTGCCACGAACGCTCCCCGCTACGTGGTCGCCAGCACCCACATGGCATGACCGGCGGCGGCGAGCCCGGCCAGCGCGAAGAGACCGGCGGCGGTCCGGGAGCCGAGCCGGCGCCACGTCCACCACGCGGCCGCGAGGCAGACCAGTCCGACCACGAGCTCGATGACGGAGGTGAGCCAGGTTGGCATCGAACGTGAGCCTACGCGCCGAACCTCCGCTAGGCTGTGCGGATGCGGATCGCAGTGGTCGGTGGTACCGGTGAGGAAGGGTTCGGGCTGGCATTACGACTCGCCCGCGCCGGACACGACGTGGTCATCGGCTCCCGCGACGAGGCGAAGGCGGCCGACGCCGTCTCGCGTGCGAAGGCGATCCTGGGGGCCGACGCCCCGGTGGGCGGCGCGGCCAACATCGACGCCGTGCCCGGGGCCGATGTGGTCATCGTCACCGTCCCCTTCGCCGGCCAGGCCAAGACCTACGAACTCCTGAAGCCCGCGCTCGTCGACGGTGTGGTGGTGCTTGACGCCACGAGCCCGCTGGCAACGGCGGTGGGCGGCAAGGCCTGGGAGGTGCTTCGCCCTTGGGCCGGATCCGCCGCCGAGCAGGCGCGTGCGGTGGTCGGGCCCGGCCCGAGGTTCGTCGCCGGGTTCCACACGATCGCGGCATCGGCGCTCACGGACCTAGACAGCCCCGTGGATTCGGACGTGCTGTTGGCCGGGGATGACGCCGAGGCGGTCGCGATCATCGGGTCGCTCGCCGATCAGATCCCGGGACTCCGTTGGGTCCACGTCGGCGGTCTGGCCATGGCCAGGATCACCGAAACGCTCACCCCGCTCCTCATCTCGATCAACCGGCGGTACAAGCGCAGGGACGCCGGGTTCCGGATCGTCGGCGAGAGCGACTGGGGCGCGCCGGCCCCGTGAGCGGACCGATCCGCCTGGACGACACATCGGTCTGGGTTCACGAGCAGGGGAGCGGGTACCCGATCATCGTCCTGCACGGCGGCCCCGGCCTGGATCATCACGCGTTCGGCTCCTATCTCGATCCGCTGGCCGAACGCTTCCGGCTCCTCCTGGTGGATCAGCGCGGACAGGGCCGGTCGGAGCCGGTACGGCTGGAGACCTTCACGCTCCCGCGACTGGCCCAGGACGTCATCATGATCGCGCGTGCCCTTGGACTGGAGCGCTACGCGGTGCTGGGGCACGCCTTCGGGGCGTTCGTCGCGTTGCAGAACGCCGTCGACTATCCGGGAATGGCCTCCCAGGTCGTGCTCTGTGGCGGCGTTCCGTCCGCGCGGTTCTTCCGGGCCGTAGAACGCAACCTGACCGAACTCGAGCCCGCCGAGGTCCGCGGCCGGATCGAGGCCGCTTTGGAACGCGAGGCCGAGGCGCGGAGCCCCGATGAGTTCGCTGCGTTCGTTCGAGAGGTCATGCCGTTCCACTTCGCCGATCCGACGGACGCGCGGATCGAGGAGTACCTGAGGGAGACAGACGGGACGATCTACACCCCCGACGTTCACCAACGTTCCGCGACGATGGGTTCCATCGAGGTCGAGGACCGGCTGGCGGACGTGGCCGCGCCGGTCCTGGCGATCGTCGGGCGGCACGACCGGAGCTGCATCTACGCCGCCTCCAAGGCCATCGCCGACGGCGTTCCCCTGGGCGAGCTCGCCCTGTTCGACCACAGCGGGCACATGCCGTTCGTTGAGGAGCCCGAACGCTTCCGGGCCAAGATCTCCGGCTTCCTGGATCGGCATCCCTGACCGCGGAACCCCGCCGGAGCCGGCCGGACGGGGAGAATCCTCCCCCCGGCCCTTTGGTCGGCGCCCTTATCGGTCGAAGATTGGCGCATATGGCCCGCAAGGTCCGGTTCGTCGATGTCTACGTGCTGCTGGTCGCCTCGGCCGGCGCGGTCGTGGTGGTCTGGGCGGGCGGCAGAACGGACCTGCGGGACGCGGCCAGCTCGCGCGGGTTCTGGCTCTTCGCGCTCCTGCTCCTGCTCGGAGAGGTCTTCCCGATCGCGATCCCGCGCAAGGGCGGGGAGATCGAGTATCTGACTGCCTCCACCACGTTCGCCATCGCGATGCTCATGGCGTATGGGCCGGCCGCGGCGATCCTGGTCCAGGTCTCGGCGTCGATCATCGCCGATCTGGTCCAGCGCAAGAGCGCGTGGAAGGTGGCGTTCAACGTGGGCCAGTATGCTCTGTCCCTGGGGGTGGCGGGCGTCGTCTACCAAGCGGCCGGTGGCACGGCCGCCGTCCATGCCTCCTCACTGCCGGCCTTCCTGGCTGCCGGAGCCGTGTTCTTCATCGCGAACGTCATCCTGACCGATATCGTGCTCGGCGTGACCTCCGGCGGCTCGCTCGCCGACTTCATCGGCCACGACCTGTTGTTCCAGGCCCAGACCACGCTTCCGTTGCTGGCCCTGGCTCCCGTGGTCATCGCGATCATGGACGAGAGCCTGTGGCTGGTCCCGCTGGTGGTTGCACCGGAGGTCGCGGTCTGGTGGGGAACGCACCTGGCGCTCGAGAACGCACGCTTGGCCGAGGAGCTGGGTGGCTCCCTGGAGCAGATGACCGAGCTGGCGCGAGCCAAGGACGACTTCGTCGCGGTGGTCTCCCACGAGCTTCGGACCCCGCTGACCTCGATCCAAGGGTATGTGAAGACGATGCTCCAGCTCGAAGAGGATCTTCCGCCGGACCAGCGCAAGACCTTCCTGGAGGCGGCCGATCGCCAGTCCGACCGTCTGCGCCGGTTGATCGAACAGCTCCTGGTCGTGGCGCGGCTCGAGTCCGACGTCGAACCCATCGCACTGTCTCTGGTGTCGATCCCGCGTCTGGCCTCCGATGTCGTGGACGAACTGCGCCCGCAGGCGCGCGGCCATGTGTTCGACCTGCGTTCGCCCGCAGGGTTGCCGTCGCTGCTGACGGACGAGGCGAAGGTGCACCAGATCCTGTCCAACCTGGTGGAGAACGCACTGAAGTACGCCCCCGCGGATACGCGGATCTCGGTACACGCGGAACCGGCCGTGCGGGGTGTCGTGGTCAGCGTCGCCGACGAAGGACCGGGCATCCCCGAAGACGCACAGGAGCGGATCTTCGAACGCTTCTTCCAGGTCGACCAATCGGCGACCAGGCGCGTGGGGGGGACGGGACTGGGCCTCTACATCTGCACGAAGATGGCGGCTGCCCTCGGCGCCCGACTCTGGCTCGCGCGCTCGGCAGAAGGCGGATCGGAGTTCTCACTGTTCCTGCCGGAACGGCCGCCGGGGTCCGAGGGGCCGGCTGAAGCGGTCAGTCGATGATCGCGAGCGTCTGACCGGTTTCCACGACCTGCCCGGCGTGGATGGGAAGGTCCGTCACCTCGCCGTCTCGCGCGGAGGCGATGTGATTCTCCATCTTCATGGCTTCCAAGATGCAGATGACGTCGCCGGCCTGCAGTTGCTGACCCTTCTCGATGAGGACCTTGAGGATCGTGCCCTGCATGGGCGCCTTGATCTCGCCGTGGACGTGGCCGCCGTCGTGGCGTTCGGCCGAGGCCGGCGCCTTCGGAGCGACCTCACGGCGAACGTCGAAGATCCGGACGGGAACACGGCGCCCGTCGACCTCGACCAGGATGTCCGCCGGGCGGGCGGGGTTGGTCCCGGCCGGGGACGGCTGGATGTCGGCCTGCGCCGGGAAGTTCGCGTCCACGAGCGCCCGTTCGAGCCAGGTGGTGGTGTGGGTGGAGGCTCGGAAGTCCGCAGACTGCAGGATCCATCGGTGCACGGGGATCGTGGTGGGCACGCCCTCCACGCGGAACTCGTCGAGCGCGCGGAGCATCCGTCGGCGGGCCCGCTCCCGATCCTCACCGAACACGATGACCTTGGCGAACATCGAGTCGTAGTCGCCGGGTATCTCACGGCCCTGCGTGACCCCGCTGTCCACGCGGACGAACGGCCCGCCGGGTTCGCTGTACCGGGTGATCCGTCCGGGGCCCGGGAGGAAGTTCCTGCCCGGGTCCTCTGCGTTGATCCTGCATTGGATGGCGGCGCCGCGGGGCTGGGGGTCCAGGCCGGCGATGGACCCGCCTTGGGCGATCTCCAGTTGCAGCGCCACCAGGTCCAGGCCGGTGACCATCTCGGTGACCGTGTGCTCCACCTGAAGACGGGTGTTCATCTCCAGGAAGTAGAACGCGCCGTCTTCGTCGACGATGCACTCGATCGTGCCGGCGTTGGTGTAGCCGGCTTCCTTGGTCAGGCTGATGGCGGCATCGCGGAAGCGTTCGCGCAAGGCTCCGTCCATGACGGGGGAAGGAGTCTCTTCGATGAGCTTCTGATGACGCCGCTGAACGGAGCAGTCTCGTTCGCCAAGGAAGACGACGTTGCCGTGGTGGTCGGCGATGACCTGTGCCTCGACGTGGCGTGCGCGATCGACGTAGCGCTCCAAGAAGACCTCCGGGCGCCCGAAGTAGGACTGGGCTTCGCGTTCGGCGCGCTTGAGCGACTCTTCGAGGTGCTCGGCGTCCCGGACGACGTGCATCCCCTTCCCGCCTCCGCCGAACGACGCCTTCACCAGGAGCGGGAACCCGATGCGCTCGGCGTGCTTCTTGGCGTCCTTCAGCGTGACGGGGTTGGGTGTTCCGGGCACGATGGGCATCCCGGAACGGTCAGCCGCGCGGCGTGCCGCCACCTTGTCGCCCATCGTCTCGATGGCGCGGGCGGTCGGCCCGACGAACGTAAACCCGGCCTCCGTCACCGCCTGCGCGAACTGGGCGCGTTCGGCCAGGAAGCCGTAGCCGGGATGGACGAGCGTGGCTTTGGATCGGCGGGCG
>JANXVR010000107.1 GCA_025351565.1 Actinomycetes bacterium | reverse complement strand
CGTGGACTTCCTGACCGACGTCTCGCTCATGCTGGCGGGTGGGATGGGCAAGTCGGACCTCGATATCGGCGGGTTCCAATCCGAGATCGGCGACCTGATGGCGAAGTACCGCACGGCGTCGCTGAAGGACATCCAACTTGGCCCGGTGCTGCAGGAGATGACCGAGATCAGCCTTCGCTACGAGGTGCCCCTGCCCGCCTCGCTCACCCTCACCGCGAAGGCCATGGCGCAGATGCAACTGGCGGCTGCACAGCTCGATCCCGACCTCGACCCGTTCGACGTCGCAGGGAAGTTCCTCATGCGAACGGTCATGCGACAGAGCACCTCGTTCTTCGATCCACAGACGCTCTTCTACAAGACGCAGAAGGCGAAGGTCCGGATCCTCCAGGTGGTGGAGGCCGTCGAACGGCTCATCGGCGCCCGGCCCGGACAGAAGCTCGAAGTGAACTTCCGAGCGGCCTCGTTGGAGCGGACGGTGCACGCGGCCGGGCGGCGCCTGGCGCTCGGCGTGGTGTCCGCTGCGGCGCTGCTGGGAACGGCGATCGTCTCCACATCGAACCGGGTAGCGGTGTTCGTTCCGATCACGCTGGGTGCGATCGGGGCGATCTTCACGCTGGGCCTGGTGGTCGATCTGATCCGCAAACGCGACTGACCCGGACGGCTCCCGCTACGCGTCGACATCGCCGCCCTTGCTCGTGACCACCTTGCTCGGCGCGTCCTTGATGGTGCCGCCTTCCTTCCGCACCGTCTTCATGACGACGCGTTCCAGGATGAGTGCGACCACAGCCATGGCGAACCCCACCAGCGCGCGCTCCAGGCGCCGGACGAACGTCTTCGGCCGCCGAACCTCGATGGTCACGCGCGAGCTCCCTCGGAAGCGGTGTCGGCTGCCGGTTCCCGAGCCATGCGGTAGCCATCGCCGGCAAGCGCGACGCCCCAGAGGAGACATCCGATCGCCCACGGCATCGATACCGCACCGGGGTAGGTGGAGTAGGCGAGCGACATCCCACCGAAGAGCACCGCTGCGAATCCGGTGGCGATCGCCATCAGGCGCCGGTTCGGTCCCCCCAAACCGGCCACGACCGCGACCAGCACCGCGCCCAGCGCGAACGCGACCATCCCTGTCCAGTGGTGCATCTGTACGTGCGGGTCCATGGGCATCCCGTTCCGCTGGATGGACGCGTTCGACAGTGCGAACCCTACTGCGGGGACGGCTGCGAGTGATGCCAGGGCGAGCGGCGCCGGCGCCGTCCGACCCATGCGGAAGAGCAGCGCTCGGGCGGGGTGAAGGGCAAGCAGCACGATGCCGATGGCGACGGTGATGCTCCCCCCTTGGGGATCGGCGGAGATCACCGATGCGATGACAACCGCCAGGACACCGAGCGTCGCCGCTTGGAAAGGCGCGATCATCCGCTCGGGCCGGATCGCCGCCAGGATCCACCCGAAGCCGATCACACATGTGAACAAGGCAACGCCCGCGGTGTTGTGTACGACATGGATGCGATCCGTTGCCGACGCGACAGACAGCGAGAGGAATACGATCGGCACCACATGCAGCGCACCGCCGATCAGTGCGACGACACGGAACGCGAGCCGGGCATTCCCACGTCCCGGAGCCATGGCTCTCCCCTCCCCCCTATGCGGATCAAGAACGCAGGACCACGCGGAACACTTCGACCGGTTCTTCACGGCCCTTCACCACACGAGGTCCGATCGACTCACACGCCACGCCTGGAGCGGCCGCGACCGTGCTCGCCGCCGCGACGATCTCGCCTCCGGCCGCCTCCGACTGCAAGCGCTGTGCAACGTTCACCGCGTCGCCGATCACCGTGTATTCGAGCCGACCGCCTCCGCCCACCGCCCCGGCGATCACGGGCCCGGTGTTCAGGCCGATGCCCACGTCGAGCCTAGGAACCTCTGCGCCCCAACCTTCTTCGTTCAGTTCGGTTTGGCGGAGCTGCATGTCGATGGCGCACCGGAGCGCGCGCTCGGCGTGGTCGGTCAACGCCACGGGCGCACCGAAGATGGCCATGACCGCGTCGCCCTGGAACTTGTCGATGGTCCCGCCGTGCTGCGCGATGATCTCTGCCATGGCACCAAGGTGCTTGCCGACCACGTCGGTGACCTCCCGGGCAGACAGCCGTTCCGCTATGGTCGAGAAACCCCGGATGTCGCTGAACAGCACCGTGACGTCGAGCTCCTGCTGGGTCACCAGTCCGCCGGCGACGGCCTCAGCAACCTGCGACGGGATGTACTCCTTCAGGTTCGTCGCTTCGGTCGAACGGGTCACCACGGCGGCGTGGAGCCTCTTCAGTTCGTCTACTGCACGGGTGTTGCCGGAGCTCGCGCCGTCGGCCATCCGGCCAAAGAGTTCCGTCACGCGACGGTCGACGGATTCCTGTGTCGTGCCGAGCACCTGGGCCATCTCCTCGTAGCCGAGGCCCTTAGCCATCATGTCGAGGATCTGGCGTTCGTCCTCGCCGGTGTCGGTGCGCCCGGCAAGTCGCTCGGCGATGAGCGGATCGACCGCGCTGCCCCCGGCATGCACCTCGCGGATGGCGCGGGCCAGCTCGTCACCCTGGGCGATGCGGTCCTTCAAGAGGTAGGCGAGGCCACTGTGGCCACCACCCAGGAGCGCCAGGGCGTACGCCTCGTCGTCGTGCGCGGAGAGGACGACGACCCCGGTATCGGGGTGCATGGATCGGATGGTGTGGGCGCAGTCGATCCCCTCGAGCTGGAATGACGGGGGCATCTTGATATCCGTGACGACAACGTCGGGAAGGTGTTCCTCGGCGGTCTCCAGGAGGGTAGGCGCGTCAGCTGCCACACCGACCACATCGATGTCGTCGTAGGAGTTGAGCAGCGCACGGACGCCCTCGCGAACCAGGACGTTGTCCTCGCCCAGAACGACCCTGATGGTCATGCTGCCCGCACCCTTCCACCCACGTGTACCATCCGCGCGTGATCCGCGTCGTGTTCGCCGAAGATAACTATCTGGTCCGGGAGGGTACCGCGGCGCTGCTCGAGAGCGTCGAGGAGATCGACCTGGTGGCCATGGCGACGGACCGCGATGAGCTCCTGGCCGCGGTGGCCGAACACCAACCGGACGCGGTCCTCACCGATATCCGCATGCCCCCCACCGGCACGAACGAGGGCATCGACGCGGCGAAACAGATCCGCGCCGAGCATCCCCAGATCGGCGTCGTCGTCCTCAGTCAGTTCGTGGAGGAGGAGTACGCCTACGACCTGCTCAAGGACGGGGCTGCGGGTCTCGGCTACCTCTTGAAGGAACGTGTCGCCGACATCGACGAACTGGTCCGGGCGCTCGAAGAGGTGAGTCGGGGTGGAAGCGTGCTCGATCCGAAGGTCGTCGAGGCGTTGGTCGCCGCGAAGGACCGGATGGCCTCCGGGCCCCTCACCTCTCTCACCGACCGCGAGCGAGAGGTCCTCTCGCACATGGCGCAAGGGCAGAACAACGCCGCGATCGCCGGTTCGCTGTTCCTCACGGAACGCGCCGTGGAGAAACACATCAACTCGCTCTTCCACAAGCTGGGGCTCACGGAGGAACCGGACGTGCACCGGCGCGTGATGGCCGTGCTCGCCTTCCTCCGCGAGACCGACCAGGTCTGACCGGCGGCCCTTCCTCACTGCGCTCGCCGGGTATCCACGATGAAGACACTGCACGGCGCGTGTCTGAGCACCAGCGTGGGAACGGCGTCTCGGACCTGCCAACGTGATCCACGTGCCCCGCGGTTCCCCACGACGATCGTTTCGGCCTTGACCTCGGCGGCCACTTCGACAAGGCATTCGGCGGGGTCTCCGCGTTCCACGCGGGTGCTGACGTGCAGTCCCGGGTATCGCGCCGCGAGCTTCGCCAAGTGAGATCCCGGGTCGGGAGCGCGGTCGGGGTCGACGGCACGACGTTCGTCGCCCTCACGCTCCACGTAGAGGACAAGTAGCTCGGCGCCGCGGTCGCGCGCGAGTCTGGCGGCATCGTCCACTGCCATGTCCGCCGCGGCGGTGGTATCGGTTCCGGTGAGGATGATCGCCATCGGGGGTTCCTCCTTCTTCGTCACCCGCACGCTACGCCCGCGAGCACTACGGACGAACCCGGCCCGCACCACGGTTATCGGGGGGTGCCTGCACCCTGGGAAACTGGGCGTTCTCCCCCTGTTCCACGGCCCGCTGGACGTGCGAGCATCCGTGTCACATGGAGGAGTCCGTCGAGGATGTCGAACGCCGGGCCTGGCTGGCCTGGAGCCTCTGGGCGCTGCAACTGCTGTTCCTCGCGGGAGCGCTCCCGCTCCGCCTGGCAGCCCATCGGCCCTTCGCCGTGTCCGATCTGAGTCAGACGGTCAGCTTCGTGGCCATAGCCACGGTGGGCGCGGTGGTCGCTTCACATCAGCCCCGGAACCCACTTGGCTGGATCTCCCTCGGCATCGGGACGGTCATGGTGTCCGGCGTCGGAGTGCTGGGCGACTACGCGTTCTTCGTCAGGGTGGCCCACCCCGGTCTCCCCGGCCTGAGCGTCGCCGAATGGGTGACGAACTGGGCGTGGGTTCCGGCGTTCTCCACGCTCCTGACGTTCTCGTTGCTGCTGTTCCCCAACGGGCATCCCCCGTCGCCTCGATGGCGCCCGGTCCTTTGGGCGAGCGCGATGTTGATCCCGCTGTGGTCGATCACGTTCATGTTCGAGACGGCGGACTACTCGGACGCCCTGAACCATCACGCCCCCAATCCTTTCGCGATCGCGGGCCTCTCCGGCTTCTTCAACTTCGCGAAGAGCGGGGCGGCGATCGTGTTCTTCGTGCTCCTGGCTTGCTCCGTGGCCTCGCTCGTCGTCCGGTTCCGTCGCGGCGACGCCGACGAACGGCATCAGTTGAAATGGCTGATCTTCAGCGCCTTTCTCGTCTTCGCGTGGTTCGGGTTGCCGTTCAGCCACGGGAACGGGGGATGGATCGACGCGATTTCCGGGCTGGTCATCGCGATGATCCCCGTCTCGGCCGGTATCGCGATCTTGAAGTACCGGCTCTACGACATCGACGTCGTCATCTCGAAGACCGTGGTATTCGGCTCGCTTGCTGCGTTCATCACGCTCGTCTACGTGGGGATCGTGGTCGGCGTCGGGGCGCTGCTCGGCGACGGCGGCGATGCGAACGTGGGGTTATCGATCCTGGCGACGGCCGTGGTCGCCGTAGCGTTCCAGACCGTCCGTGAACGCATGACACGTGTGGCCAACCGCCTCGTCTACGGCAAGCGCGCCACCCCGTACGAGGTGTTGAGTGAGTTCGCCGGCCAGGTGGGCACGACCTACGCGACCGAGGACGTACTTCCGAGAACCGCGCGAGTCATCGCCGAAGGAACCGGCGCCCTGCGCGCGGATGTGTGGCTGCGGGTCGACGACCAGCTTCGGCGCTCTGCCTCCTGGCCGCCTGAGGAAGACGGAACTGAGCTGGTCGTGGCGCTGCCTCCCGGCGCCACGGCGCTACCGCCCTTCGAGGACGCCGCCCGAGCCGTCCCGGTACTCCTGCAAGGCACGCTCCTTGGCGCCCTCACCGTGATGAAGGCACCGGGAGACGCCTTGCGCCACACGGAGGAAGCGCTGCTCGACGACCTGGCCGGTCAGGCCGGTCTCGTCTTGGCGAACGCCCGCCTGACCGCCGAACTGCAGGCCCGCCTGGACGAGCTCACGGCGCGCTCCGCGGAACTCCAGATCTCCCGCCAGCGGATCGTGATCGCCCAGGACGAGGAACGGCGCCGGCTCGAACGCAACATCCACGACGGCGCGCAGCAACACCTGGTGGCGCTCGCGGTCAAACTCCGTCTCGCTCGCTCGCTTCTGGCGCGCGATCCGGCGAAGGCGAGCCAGATGCTCACCGAACTCCACGATGAGGTGGGTGACGCGCTGGACACGCTGTCGAACCTGGCCTTGGGGATCTACCCCCCGCTCCTGGAGGAGCAAGGGGTCGCGGCCGCGCTCGCGGCGCAATATCAGCGGACGGACCTGCCGGTGAGACTCAACACGGACGACACCGGCCGCTACCCCATCGAACTGGAGGCGGCCGTCTACTTCTGCACGCTCGAAGCCCTGCAGAACATCGCGAAGTACGCGGACGCCGAGGCCATCGACGTCACGATCGCTGAGCAGGAGGGGTCGCTTACGTTCGAGGTCACGGACGACGGGACCGGGTTCGATCCGGCCACAACGCCGCAAGGCTCAGGCCTGAACAACATGCGCGACCGGCTCTCGGTGCTGGGTGGATACGTGACGGTCGAGTCGACGCCCGGACGTGGCACGACGATCCGCGGCCGCGTGCCGCTCGCCGGTGCACCCACCCCGGCGGACGTTGGCCGATGAACGCCCGGACAGCATCGAAGCTGGCCTGGGGCACGGTCGCCCTCTACCTGATCGCCGGGATCGCCAGCGCGATCGTCGCGTTCGCGGCCCAGGGCCGAACCTCCGACGCCGCCGTGGCAGCGGGTTGGAACGGTTCGACACCCGTGTCCAACTTGGTCATCGGCATCGCGTTCCTGCTCTTCCCTGTCGTGGGGGCGATCGTCGCCCCACGCCGGCCAGAGAACTGGCTCGGCTGGGTGTTGGTGCTTATCGGCCTCTACCTGGCCTTCGGCCAACTGGTCGGGACGTACGAGGTCGCAGGCATCGTCCTGGTCCCCGGCGCACTCCCCGGCGCACGGGTTGCCGCGGCGTTCGACAGCGCGAGCTGGGTACCGATGATCGTCCTCATGGGCGTCTACGTGCTCCTGTTGTTCCCCGACGGGCACCTGCCCGGACCCAGGTGGCGCCCGGTGGCCTGGATCGTCGGTATCGGATCCACGATCGTGTTCGTGATCACACTTATCGCCCCCGGCAAGTTGACGGGCGGTCAATTCCCCGAGGTCGTCAACCCCCTGGGCGTCCGGGCCCTCAAGCCGGTGCTGGGGTGGTTGCTGATCTTGATCATGCTCGTGCCGGCCGGGATCATCGCCGCAGCGATCTCGGTGATCGGACGCTTCCGCAGATCGCGCGGCGCCGAACGCCTGCAGATGAAGTGGCTCGTGACCGCAGGCGCGATCATCGCCGCGGTATACGCGGTCACGATCGTCTGGTCCGTCCTGTACGGAGTGCTGACGACGGCGGCCGACCCTAGCCCGCCTGCCGGTCTGTCCATCCTTCAGAACGTGACGATCCTTAGCTTCGCGCTCCTGCCGGTCGCGATCGGTTTCGCGGTGCTCCGCTACAAGCTGTACGAGATCGACACCATCATCAACAAGGCGCTCGTCTACGGGCTCCTCGCCACGTTCATCACGGCCGTCTATGTCGCGATCGTCGTCGGACTGGGGCAACTCCTCGGTAGTAAGGACAACACGCCGCTCTCGATCGCTGCGACCGGGATCATCGCCGTGGCGTTCCAACCGATCCGGGAGCGCGTACGCCGATTCGCGAACCGGTTGGTGTACGGCAAGCGCGCCACCCCGTACGAGGTCATGGCGGACTTCTCACGCCGGATGGCCGAGATGCCGTCGCTCGCCGATGTGCTCCCGACGATGGCCGCGACCGCCGCCCGAGGTGTGGGAGCCGAGCACAGCAGGGTTCGGGTGATGCTGCCGGGAGGAGCCGAGCGGGTCACGATCTGGCCCTCCGACACGGGTGAGCACACCTTCGACCGGGTCGTAGATGTCACGCACGAGGGCGAACGGATCGGTGACATCGCGATCGCCAAGCCTGCCGGCGAACCGCTCACTCCGGGTGAGGACGTCCTACTGGCCGACCTGGCCGCGCAAGCCGGGCTGGCCATGCACAATGCCCGCTTGGCCTCGTCTCTGGAGATCCAACTCGCCGAACTCGACGAGCGCTCCCGATTGCTCGAGATCTCTCGCCAGCGATTGGTGACCGCCCGCGACGCGCAGCGTCGCGGGCTCGAACGCGATATCCGTGAAGGGCCGCAGCGCCAACTGCTGGCCATCGGCCAGCAGTTGGCCGCCGTGAGTGCGGCGGTGACCACCGACCAGGTAACGGCTGCAAGAGCACTGGACCAGCTCGGGATCGACGCCACCACAACGCTGGAAGGCCTCCGCGACCTGGCGCGCGGGATCTTCCCACCGCTCCTGGCCGATCAAGGTGTGGTTGCCGCGCTCGACGCCCACATCCGTAAGGTCGGCGCGCGTGCCACCGTAGAGGCAACGACCGCCTTCACCGCGCAGCGTTTCGACGTCGACGTCGAGGCGTGCATCTACTTCTGCTGTCTCCAGGCCATCCAGAACGTCCTGCGACACGCGGGGAATGCGGCGGCGGTGGTCTCGCTGGACGTCGAGACGGACGGCGGCAACGGCAACGCGCAAGGCGCGGGGAAGGTCAGGTTCGAGGTGCTCGACCAGGGGCCCGGGTTCGATGTCGCCTCCACGCCTCCCGGGATGGGGATGCAGATCATGCAGGACCGCGTCGATGCCCTGGCCGGCGAACTCACCGTGACCAGCGGACCCGGACACGGCACCTCGGTCCAGGGACGGCTGCCGGCCGCTACCGCGAGCCGTGACGGGGGGCCGCAGCGATGACATCGGCGGTGGCCAAGCGCACGTCCCGGGCCCTGGTCGGGCTCACCGCCGCCCTGGCGATCGCCGCGACGGTGTTCGCGGCCCTCAACCCCGATAGCCCGACGGGCGCCGCGATCACGTCGCTCCTCGTTTTCGTACTCGCCACCGGATACGCGGTGCTGGGTTCGCTGATCGTCTCGCATCAGCCCGGGAACGCCATCGGCTGGGGATTCCTGGGCGCGGGCCTCTTCCTGTCGTCGACCGGAAGCGCCTTGGGCTTCGCGGCTCTGCTCCTCCGATCGAACCCAGGCTCACCCCTTGGCTTGATGGCAGCATGGTTCTCCAACTGGACCTATCTGCCCGTGATCCTCGCCATCCCGTGGCTCTTCTTCTTGTTCCCGGACGGGCATCTGCCGACCGCCCGATGGCGCCCGGTCGCATGGACCCTCGGCTCCGCCTCGCTCATCGTCGCCTCCGCCCTCGCCCTCCAGCCTGATCCGACGCTCAACAACCTTCTTGACTACGGCCTTCGTATCCCGAACCCGCTGGCGCTGCCGTTCACATGGGTTGGCACCGTGCAAGGGATCGCAGGGGTCGCGATCCTCCCTTGCGCGATCCTGTCCGTCGTCGCGCTGCGGCAGCGCGCGAAGCACGCGACGCCGGAAGTGCGCCAACAGGTGCGCTGGCTTAAGGCGGTCGCGACCACCGCCGGCGTCTTCCTGGCGATCGGGGTGCTGCTCACGATCGTTCCGTTCGGCCACAAGGGGAACGGCGGCATCCCCATCTTCCCCATCGTGCTCATCCTCTTCGTGGTCACCCTCGCCCTCGGGATCCCCGTTGCTTCCGGCGTCGCCATCCTCCGCTACCGCCTCTGGACCCTCGACGTTGTCGTGAAGAAGACCGTTATCGCGATCGCCCTGACGACACTCATGCTCATCCCCGCCGCGCTGGTGCTCTGGATCGGTTCGAGGCTCGTCATCAACGGCACCTCCAACACCGCAGCCGTGCTCGTCGGGGGGGTCGCGCTCGGTGTGCTCGCCCTTCCGCTCCTTCGGCTGTCCCGCCGGATCGCGACGCGGATCGCATACGGGCGGCGTGCCACCCCGTACGAGGTGCTGGCGCAGTTCTCCGGTCAGGTCGGCGAGACGTACTCCGACGACAGCGTGCTCCCCCGCATGGCCAAGGTTCTCGCCGACGGGACGGGCGCGGCCTCCGCCCGCGTCTTGCTCCGCGTAGGACGGGAGTTGCACGAAGCTGCCGCGGTCGGCGAACCCGCCGGACCCGAGACCCTGATCCCCGTCATCGACCGGGGCGATGACCTGGGCGCCCTCGCGATCACGATGCCGCCCAGCGACCCGATGAACCCGGCGAAGGAAGAGCTCGTGGCTCGCCTTGCGGCGCAGGCCGGCCCGGTCCTGCGCAACGTCCAACTCGTGGAGGAACTTCGCGCGTCGCGCCAGCGCCTGGTAGCTGCACAGGACCAAGAGCGCCGGAAGCTGGAGCGCAACATCCACGACGGTGCCCAACAGCAACTGGTCGCGCTGTCCATCCAGCTCAAACTGCTCCAGACGGTCATCGAACGCGACCCGATGAAGGCCGTTGAGCTCGCCGGCCAGCTCCAAGAGCGTTCCACCGCAGCGCTGGAGGACCTGCGTGATCTGGCGCGCGGGATCTACCCACCACTCTTGGCGGACAAGGGCCTGGTAGCCGCGCTGGAAGGACAAGCGCGCAAGGCGGCCATCGCAGTAACCGTCGAGGCCGCCGACATCGACCGCTACACCCCCGACGTCGAGGCCACCGCCTACTTCTGTGTCCTGGAGGCGCTCAACAACATCGCCAAGTATGCGGAGGCGACCTCGGCCAGTGTCACGATCGCACAGGAGAACGGACACCTCGCGTTCTCCGTCACTGACGATGGAAAGGGGTTCGACACGGACACCAACCGCTACGGAACCGGGCTCCAAGGAATGGCCGACCGGCTCGACGCCGTGGGAGGTTCGCTGGACGTGACGAGTCAGACGGGGGCGGGTACCACGGTGTCGGGCAGGATCCCGGTTATGACTTCCACCAACGAGGAGGCACGCAGTTGAGCCCGCGAACCGCGAAGATCATCTCGAGGGCCCTGATCGTCGTCGCGATGAGCGCGCTCGGCGCATCACTTGCGATCGCAGCTTCGGTTTACCCCCAACAGAAGGATGGGCAGATCGTCGTCATCGGCACCCCAACGGCAGGGGACGCGCCGGAGATCCTCGCCGACCTTCAGGACCAGGGGGCCCACGGGGAAACCTTCGTGCAAGAGGCCTCGGTGATCTTCCTGCTCATCTTCGCAAGTGTGAGTCTCGCGTGGTTGGTGACGGGGAGCATGATCGTGTCCCGGCAACCTGAGAACGCGTCAGGGTGGATCTTCTCCGCGATCGGCATGGTCGTGGCGTTGAATCTCCTGCCACAGGTGCTCGTGGTGAAGGGAGCGAAGGTCGACCCCGGCTCCGTGCCGCTCCTCGGGGTGTGGCTTCCCTGGGTGAATACGCATTCTTCGCTGTCGCGCTGATCCCGCTGCTGTTCCTGCTGTACCCGGATGGGCGCCCGCCCACCGCGCGCTGGCGCATCGCCGAGTACGTGCTCTTCGCCGGACTCGGCGTGGCCACCATCGGATCGATCCTTGCCCCCGGACCGCTCAACAACTACGTCAGCCTGGGTGTCGTCTAGATGAACCCGTTGGGGGTCGCGTCGCTGTCGAAGGTCGCGCCGTTGGTAGTCGCCGTCGGAACGCTGATGGTCCTCGGCGCGAGCCTCTCGACGGTCTTCGCGGTGCGCGGCCGATACAAGCGGTCCACCGGCGATGACCGGCAGCAACTTCGTTGGCTCGTCGTGGTTGCTTCGCTGGCCGGACTCCTGTTCGTCTTCGGATTCTTGGGGGGCGTGGTCTCCTCGTTGATCGCGAACAACCAGCAGGTGGGGGAGATCGGCTTCATCGCCTTCGCGCTCACCCTGGCGGTCGGGGTTCCCATCGCCTATCTGATCGCGATCTACCGGTATCGGCTCTATGACCTCGATGTCGTCGTGAAGAAGGCGGTGGTGTTCGCGCTGATGGTGGGGGTGGTCGTGGCGCTCTACCTGTTGATCGCGGTGGCGATCCCCTTCCTTCTGGTCGGGACCGGAGGAGGACTCCAAGTAAGCGCCGCGTTCTTCGGCATCGTGATCGGGCTACTGGTCTTCCCGGTTCGCACGCGCGCGAAGCGCTTCGCCGACCGGATCATCTATGGGAAGCGCGCGACTCCGTACGAGGTCCTCACGTCGTTCTCAGGACGGGTCGGCGAGACCTATGCCACCGACGACGTGCTGCCCCGGATGGCCCAGATCCTCGCGGAGGGCGTGGGGGCAGATCTCGCCCGGGTGTGGCTCCGCGTGGGCGGCACCCTGCGCCCCGATGCCACGTGGCCTCCCGAGGCACCCACCACCAACACGATCACTCTCGAAGGGAGCGAACTCCCCGCGATGCCCGGCGAGGACGCCGTGCCCGTTCGCCACCAAGGGGAGATCCTCGGCGCGCTCAGCGTGCGGATGTCGGCGAGCGACCCGATGACCCCAGCCAAAGAACGACTGGTTCGCGACCTCGCCGAGCAGGCGGGGCTCGTGTTGAAGAACGTCCGGCTGATCGAGGATCTCCGTGCGTCCCGTCAGCGACTGGTAGCCGCGCAGGACCAGGAGCGCCGTAAACTCGAGCGCAACATCCACGACGGGGCCCAGCAGCAACTGGTGGCCCAGGCGGTCAAGCTCCGGCTCACCGACGCGCTGGTTGAACGCGATCCCGCTAAAGCGCGCGAGATGCTCGCGCAACTGCAGGAGGATTCTCATCAGACGCTCGAGAACCTGCGCGACCTGGCGCGCGGGATCCACCCCCCGCTCCTGGCCGACAAGGGCCTGGCCGCAGCGCTCGATGCCCAGGCACGCAGAGCCGCGATCCCCGTGGTCGTCCAGGCCGACGACTTGGGGCGTTTCTCCCAGGACGTGGAAGCAGCGGTGTATTTCTCGTGCCTGGAAGCGCTACAGAACATCGCCAAGTACGCGGGCGCCTCGGGAGCCAGGATCGAACTCACCGGCGACGACGGCTCGGTCAGGTTCCTGGTCACCGATGACGGCCGCGGCTTCGACCCGGGTGCCACCGGGTACGGGACGGGACTGCAGGGGATCGCCGATCGGCTTGCCGCCCTTGGCGGAGAACTCGACGTCATTAGCACACCGGGATCCGGCACGAGCATGCGCGGCACCGTCCCGGCAGCGACTCAATGACCACGATCGACCCGAACCCCGGGGTGACGCCGGTCTAGGAGTCGACCGCCGCGTCGGGGTCCACCGGGATCACGCCTGTTACGCGAGTCCCCTTTCCCGGGGCCGACTCCACCCGCAGCGTCCCACCCAGTGCTCCCAGTCGGTCGTTCATGTTCGTGAAGCCGGCGCCCATCCCCGCGGCGCCGACGTCGAAGCCGGCCCCGTCGTCGGTGACCGAGAAGACCAGCGCCCGCTCCTCAAGCCGGAGATCGACGGTGGCGGAAGCGCCTTCACCCGCGTACTTCCCGGCGTTCTGTAGGGCTTCCAACGTGCAGAAATAGGCGGTGGCCTCAGCCTCCGGGGAGAACCTACCGATGTCGTGGGCGTCGATCGACGTCGGGACCGGCGCCTTGCGCGCCACCGATTCCAGCGCCACTACCAGCCCCTTGTCCGCCAGGAGCGGTGGGTAGATCCCGTGGGCCAGGTCGCGCAGTTCCTGCAGCGCGGCGTCGATGTCGCCCGACAGTTCCTCCAAGGTGGTGGCCGCGCGCTCGGCGTCGCGGTCCATCAGCTGACGTGCCAGCCGAAGCTTCACGGCCAGCGCAACGATGTGCTGCTGGGCGCCGTCGTGGAGGTTCCGTTCGATCTGACGGCGTGCTGCGTCCGAGGCAGCGACGATCCGGCCTCGGGAAGCTTGGATCTCGTCCGCCTGACGGCGGACCTCGTCGAGCGAAGCCTGTAGCGCCGAGTCCAGTTTCGCGTTGTGAAGCGTGACTCCCAGTTGCCGCGCGATCTCGGTCAGTGTTCGTTCCTCATCAGGGCCGAACGGCTGAAGGGTCACCGGCCGGACCATGACGATCACGCCCTGGAGTTCGCCGGCGTGAGCCATGGGAGCCATGCGGGTGTAGGTGTCGTCGCGGCCAGCCAACAGGTCCGGGAGCCACACCTGCATCCACCCCGGACCGCTGACCCCGGCCTGGACCACGGTCGCCGGATCCATCCCGGCCAGCGACACGGCCCGGCGATCGATATCGGGGTCGCCGATCCAAGGGCGCAGTGCACCTCCGTCCAAGGTCCACACCTCCGCCGCGCTCAGCTGCAGCGCCGAGCGGAGCGACTCTGCGGCTTGGAGAACCAGTTCCTCCAGCGGGATCGACCGGCTCATCCGCGCGCCGAAGGCCCGGGCTATGTCGGCGCCACCGCCGACGTCGACGCCGGCCATCCGCGCCGCGCCCGCGTCGATCCGGCGCTGGGCCAGCCGGTAGACCACGGTTGCCACCACGGCCGCGAGCGCCGACCAAGCGAGGATCGTGCCATCACTCCCCGAGGGAACCTTGCCGCTGGCAAGCACGATAACGCCGTAGACGGCCGCAACGATCGCAACAACGGCCGCCAGCCGGAGCGCTGCGGCCAGCGCGCGCGGCGCCGCTTTCGCGACCCCGCGCGACTTGGTCGACCACACCGAGGGGATCACCCCGATCAGCGCAACGGCCGCGAACGGCCACGGCTGCGACGGCGTTCCCGCCAGCGCGTGGGCGGCCAGCGCACACGCCAGCCCCAGCGCCCCGATCACAGCGCCCCACACCAGCCACCTCGCCCCGGGTCGCATCAGCTCACTCCGCCCTCAGCACGATGGCCGGCTTCGTCCGCCTGGCGATCAGCCCGGGCACGAACGCCACGAGGTTCGCGATGATGATCGCCGCGGGAACGGCGAGGATCACTTTCGATACGGCGACGACGGGCTCGGCGACCACGCCCAAGCGGTCCGCGTAGAAGATCCACGCCCACCGGCCCACGATCACGCCGACCGGCACGCCGATCAGCACCGCGATCACGGAGATCGTCGTCGCCTGCCACGCCACGGTCGCCGTTATCTGCCGGCGGCGGAACCCGATCGTCTTGAGGATCGCCAGATCTCGGCGACGGCGGCGGATCGACGTCACCAGCACGTGGACCAGTGTCCCGACCGCCGCAAGCGCGAAGAGGAGCGAGAGCAGCAGAGGCACGCTGCGGGCCTTCGCGGCAGCACCGACGTTCGGGGTGTTCGAAAGGGAGAGTTCATCGATCCGGACGAACTGGGCTTCGACGTGCGCGGCGCGAAGCGCGCTTCCTAACGATGCCATCGCGGCCGCCTGCTGGGCCGGCGCCATGCCGGACGCGAACGCTCCGAACACGAGCGCGTTCGGTTCACCCGGATAGAAGCGTCTGAGTCCATCCATCGTGGTGCCGGCCCCTTGCCCTAGACCGGGGCCGAAACCCACGTCGGGGAAGACGGGCACCCCGACCACTTTCATCGGTACCGGTGCACCGGCCGCGCTCACCATCACCGTGTCACCCACGGCGGCCCCAAGTGCACGAAGTGATTGGCGGCCCAGCGCGATCTCCCCGCTCGCGGTCGGCCAGCGCCCTTCGAGCATGGTCGGGGACAGCAGGGGCCCCTTGAGCGGTGAGATGCCCCAGACGGTTTCCTGGGTACTCGCGCCCCCCGGTCCGACGACGGTGATCTGGTGGCTGAAGCTTCCGGCGCTGACACGCCCAACCAACAGCGAGTCGACGAACAGCGGGACCCCCGACTCGGCGAACACCCCCTGCGTGTAGGGGTTCCCCGACGCGAACTGGATGTCCCCGGCCCCCACGAGCTTGGGCGTCGTCACGAGATGCTCCATACTGCCGGCGAACCCGAACGCGGCAACCATCGCGGCGATCGCCAGGGAAAGGCCGATGACGGCGCTGCGCACGGGGACAGCCGTTCGGCCGTGACCGGGCTCGAGGGCTAGCCTCGCTCCCGCCACCATCGTGGGCGGCATACTTGCCCTCGCGAGCCCCGTGGCCACTGCGGAACTTCGGGCTGCACCCGCGAACTCGACGGTCCCCAAGGTCGAGCCCTTCGCGAGAGATGCGCGCCTCGCCGGCATCGCCGTCGCCAACAAGGAAGCGACGAGGATGACCGCGGCACCCGTGATCAGCACGATACCGTCGACCTGGATGCCCTTGTCCGGTTCGACCAGTCGCGCCACCCCGATCGGAAACAACGGGGAGGCCGCGACGGCGGTCCCCACCGCGATGAGTGCGCCCGCCACCCCTACGATCACGCCCGGTAGGACCCCGGCCGAGAAGACCTGCCGGCGGGTCATGCCCAGCGCCGATAGGACCGGGCTGTCGGTTCCGGCCAACGTAGTCCTTCGCGCCAGCGCCTGACCCAAGACGAGTAGTGACGCTACGACGAGCAGGACCCCGAACAGCCGCATCGCCGTCGCCTGCAAACTCGTCGCGCGAACGAAGAACTGGACTTCGTTCTGGGTGGTGCTGACCACGGCGTCCTTCCGGACCTCGAGCGCACCCGCCGTCCATGCGGCCGCGTCGCCGGGTCCGCGTCGGAGTTGATACAGGGGCATCGTGCAGCCATACGCCAGACTTGCCTGATCCCGATAGAACGCCGGCGTAGCGAAGATGTCCGCGTTCGTCCCCGACAGCTCCCCTTGGGTGAGGACCTCTCCGACCACCTTCACGCGTACCGGCGGAAGGAACTGGGCCGTCTGCGCGGTGATGGCGCCGCCCGCCGGCGGGTTGGCCAAGACGACCAGGTCGATCGTCTGGCCGACCTGTGGTTGGGGCATCACCGGATTCCCCAGCGCAGCCGGATCACTGTAGCCGACGACCACCTCGTTCGGCGCGGTGGGGTCGGGCATCCGACCCCCCAGGAGTAGCGGATGCATCTCGTTCCACTGCACTTCATCGACCGGGGCGTAGACGGCCGCCGACGGGAGCGAGGTCTTCGGAAAGAAGAGTGCCGACCCGTCGGTCGCACGAACGTTCACGGCGGGCGCCACCCAGATCGATGTCGAAGAGACCACCTGGGGCAGCGCCGCGAACTTCGCCAGATCTGTCGGTGGCGTCGCAGGCACGCCGGGGATACATGGGAGCGCCACAGCGTCCGGCGGGTTCACTGCGGTCTGATACCGGTCGTAGGCGCTCGAAGTCCGGCGGGCTGCAGTGATGGCGGTCATCGCACCGCCGCCGGCGAGCCCTACCAGTACCACCAGCACCACGATGGACGCCGGGCGAGCCCGAAGGTCCGCCCGCGCCCGCATCCGCACACCGCTCACGCGGGCGAGTCCTCCCCCAACACGCCGAAGACCGGGGAGGCAGGTCCGGTCACGGGGACAGCGGCGCCGTCATCGATCCGACCGTCGCGCATCCGCACGATCCGGTCTGCGCCCGAGGCAACCTCGTTGCTGTGGGTCACCAGCACGATCGTCTGCCCGCCCTCGTGCAGGCGGCGGAACAACTCCAGCACCTCCGCACCTCCGGCCGAGTCCAGCGAACCGGTCGGTTCGTCGGCCAGGAGCAGTGTCGGTTCGTTGGCCAGGGCCCGCGCGATCGAGAGACGTTGGCGCTGACCGCCCGAGAGCACGCCGGGGGTCTTGCCGCCCTTGTCGGCGATCCCGAGAAGATCAAGCAGGTCGCGCGCCCGCGTCTCCGCCTGCTTCCGCGAACGTCCAGCCACCACGGCCGGCAGCGCCACGTTCTCCAGGACCGTCATACCCTCCAGCAGGTTAAAGAACTGGAAGACGATGCCGATGTGACGCCGGCGCATGAGCGCGAGGTGGTCCTCGTCCATGCCGGTGATCGCGTCGCCGTCGATGCTGATCTCGCCGTCCGTCGGCGTGTCCAGACCGGCCACAAGGTTCAGCATCGTGGACTTCCCGCACCCCGATGGCCCCATGATCGCGATGAACTCCCCTTTTGCAACCGAGAGATCCACCCCGCGCAGGGCCCGGACCGGGACCTGTTCGTCATCGGTGGCGCCAAATGTCTTGCGGAGCGCCGTCGTTTCCAGTGCTTGAGTCGCCGCCTGCGTCGCCATCTTCTCCTCCATATCACCGGACCCTAAGGGGGTCCTGCTCCAAACTCCACCTCACGAACACCACACCCAACGGGGTGCCTGCTTCCCTACTCCGTCCTCAGAACGACTGCCGCCTTCGTTCGCCGGGCCGCCAGCGCGGGCCCCACGGCGATGACCATCGCCAACCCAACGGCTACCGGCACGATCAGTAGCACGAGCATCCACGGCACCACGATCGCGATCCCGATCCCCAGCCGGTCGGCGAACAATGCCCAACCCCAGCGCCCGAGCAACACCCCGAGCGGCACCCCGATCAGGGTGGCCGCGAAGGCCAGGAGGGCAGCCTGCCATTCGATGGTCACCAGCACCTGCCGCCGGCTGAACCCGAGCGTCTTCAAGATCGCGACGTCGCGACGACGGCGCCGGATCGAGGTCACCAGCACGTGGATGAGCGTGGCCGCCGCCGCGATCGCGAAGAGCAGCGCCAGCGCGAGCGGGAGGTTCTTGGACTGCACGATCGCAGTGGCCCCCGGCGAGTGGGCCAGATCCTGGATGGTCGGGCTGCCGGGAGGATCCACGTGGATGCCCCACGGACACGCCTTCTGATCCGACCTTTCCAACTTGGTAGACGTCGGTAACCCGGCACACATGTCGGCGAGATGGCTGTTCACTCGCTCGACCACGGCGGTCGGGTGAGCTCCGGACGCGTACTCCCCCAGCGCCAGGTTCAGTGTCGCGGTGCTCTCGGGGAACAGACGACGGAGCCCGTCCATCGACATACCGGCGTCGCCGCCGAGTCCCGGCCCGAAACCGAACTCCGGAAAGACGGCCGATCCCACGACCCGGTACGTCGCGGGCGCGGTCCCTCCCGTCAGAGTCACCTGGTCCCCGATCCCGACCCCGATGGCTCGAGCACTCGTCTTGCCGAGGATAATCTCGTCTTTCGCAGAGGGCCACCGCCCTTCCAGGACCGTAGGGGCGATGATGGCGCCGCGGATCGGCGAGAGACCCCAGATAGTCACGTTCGTCTGCCCGCCCGAGCCGGATGCGGTGGCCCTGTTCTGGAAGTTCCCGACGGTCAGGCGACCGATGCCCGGTTCGTCACGGAACACCGGGACGATGTCGTTCTGGAAGAGGGGCCCGATGAACGGGTGACCTGCGCCGATCTCAGCGGCGCCGCCCCGCAGTGCGGCGTCGTTCTGGAACCTGTTCATGCTGGCCGCGAACACCAGGCCGCCCGAGACGGCCGCGACGGCGATGGCCAGCCCGAGGATCGCGCTGCGAACCGGGACCGATGAACGCCCGTGACCGGGCTCCAGCGCGAACCGAGCCCCGGCGATCACGGTCGGCGGCGCGCCCGCGCGCGACAGCGCCGCGACCGTGCGCGAGCCTGAACTGCGACCGCCGAACTCGGCCGTCCCCAGGGATGTACTTCCTTTCCCCCGAGAGCCGCGCCACGCGGGGATAGCCGCCGCGCCAAGGGTTCCCGCCAGCATGATCAGCGCCCCCAGCCCCACGATCCGCAGGTCGACCGAGATCCCCGGCGTGGGTTCGATCATCCGCGCGATGCCGGTGGGGAAGGCCGCGGAGACCAGCACGGCACCGATGACGGCCAAGAGCGTACCGACGACCCCGGCCGCCGCACCCGGTAGGAACGCCGACCGGAACCGCTGGCCCCTGGTCATCCCGATCGCTTGCAGAACCGGATCCTCGATGCTCGCCAGTTGTGTCCGCCGAACGATCGCCTGGCCGACAAGCGTGAGCGCCAGGAACCCGATCAGGAAACCGAACAGCTCGTACACAACCGCCCGCAGATGGGTCGCGCGGGAGAAGTAGGTCGCCTCGTCTTGCGCAGAGCCCGCCTGAACCGCCGAACCTATCGCCTGCAGTTGCCCCGTGAAGGCAGGTATCGCCGCCAACCCCCCCTGCAACTGGACGATCGTGAAGTCGCAGTGTCCGTAGCCACTCGCCGGGTGGTCCCTCAGGAAGGCCGGCGTCGTGACGAGCGTGACGTCGTCACCCCTCAGCGAGAAGGGCGTGATGATCTCGCCGACGACATGGACGCGAACGGTTTCGCCGCCGCCTGGGGGGCCACCCTGTCCCAGCATCGACGGGGACGGCAACGTGATGTCGATCGTCGAACCAACGCTGGGGCGAGGATATTTCCGTCCCGTCGACCACGACATCAGGACCTCGTTGGACGCCGTAGGGTCGGGGTACCGCCCGGCCAGCAGCTTCGGACGCCAATCGATGGTCTGCTGAGGGATGAGCATGTTCACTTCGAGCGGATCGTCGGGCGCGAAGAAGAGCGTGGTCCCTTCCGGGGTCTGGGCGTTCACCACCGAATAGAGACCCCGAGACAACGACGCCACCCCAGGAAGGGCGGCGACCTTGTTCACATCGATATAGGGGAACGGACTGTTACCGACGCACGACACGAACTCGGCCTCGGGCTGCCGGGTCGCCTCACGGTAGCGAGGGTAGGCGCTTTCGGTTCGGCGGGCGCCGGCGACACCGCCGATGGCCACGGTCCCGAGCCCGCCCAGGATCAAGGCGACGGCGATGAGCGAACCCATACGCCGACGGACATCCCCGCGCACGCGCATGCGAACGGCGCTCATCACCTCAGGCCTGTCCTCGCGTGTACGCCCAAACGTCCCTCATACAACGACCCTACGGGAGCGCTTGAGCGTGGTCGAGGCGGAGAGCACCACGGTTGCGCGGGTGCCTGCCACCCTGCGGGCACGGGCGCCTCTGGCCGGCAGCGTCAGGCAGCGCCGCTGACCTCGGCCCACGCCGACTCCAGCCGGTCCGGCCCGAACACGGCCTTGGGGATATAGGCGGCCGCACCGCACTCGGCAGCGCGCGGCGCGTACTCCTCTTCCTCGTAGGTGGATAGGAGCAATACGATCACGCTGTCGCCGCCGGCGGCGAGGATCTGTCGGGTCGCGTCCAGACCGTTGATACCGGGAAGGTTCACGTCCATCAGGACCAGGTCGGGCTTGAGTTCGGCCGCCATGGTGACGGAGTCCTCGCCGGTCTCGGCCTCACCCACGACCTCGAACCCATCGGTGACATCCACGACCATGCGGGCCGCCAGCCGGAATGGCTCCTGGTCGTCCACGATGAGCACTCGAACGGTCATCCCGGTTCTCCGATCCTTCTCCCGTAAAGCCTGCCAGACCGACATCCGGCTGACAGTGGTGCCAGCACGAGTATCCCGCCAGGTGGAGCGACCGTCGGGAGCTACCGTCCGCAGTATCCCGAACCGCTCGCGGGGGCTACCACCCGGGCAGGGAGTGGTGTTCCTCGGCTAGCCCGCCCAGAGTCGGCGCCCTATCGTCGGTGACGGTCGGAGGGACCAAGCCCGTGACGCGCATCTTCAACGGGCCACGCTCAGAGAGGGAGGATCCATGAGACGAACCATCGTCGTGGCGGTTGCCGGGGTACTGGCCCTGGCGGCCTGCTCGAAGAGCAGCAGCACCGAGGCAGCGCCGACAACGTCAGGAGCGCCGGCGACGGCATCGGTCGATATCAAGGCAACGGAGTTCGCATTCGTCATGCCGGATACGATCCCGGCGGGCGTGACCACGCTCCACGTCCAGAACATCGGTGGGATGCCCCACTTCATCGAGATCCAGTCGGTGAGTGGCGGCAAGACCGACGCCGACATCCAGACCATCCTGGACGACCCGAACGGCTCCAACGGTCCGCCGCCGAAATGGCTGGCGAAGGCCCCCATGCCGAACATCAGCCTGCTCTCGCCGGGTCAGTCCACCGACGTCACCGTGGACCTGCCGGCCGGGACGTACGCCGCGTTCTGCTGGATGCCCGACACGAAGGGAACGCCGCACGCCATCCTCGGGATGCACAAGGTGTTCCAGGTGACGGCCACCGCTAGTGACGCCACGCTTCCGGCCGGCGATTTCGCGGTGACCGCGGAAGATGGCGCAACCGTTGTCCCCGACACGATCCCTCCCGGCGTGCAGACCATCAGCTACGGGAACACCACCTCGAAGCCGGCCGAGATCGCCATCGCGAGGATCCTCGTGGACGAGCCGATAGACCAGGTGAAGAAAGACGTCGACGCGTGGTTCGGCAGTGGCTACTCGGGGTCCTCGCCCGTCGATTTCCTGGGCGGCCTTTCGAGTATCCCCGCGAACACGGACAACGCCGGCACGACGACGATCGACTTCACCCCGGGTGTCTACGCGTTCATCGGCAGGGGCAAGACACCGCCGGTGATCCGCGAGGTCGGCGGCGGCGGCTACCCCAGCCCGGCAGCGAGCACCTCAACCTCGGGGACCGCGTCATGCCCGCCCGCATCGGCCGACCTGAGCCTGGCGGCGAAGGCTGTCGTGTTCGACACCTCGTGCCTGGCGGCGCCGGCCGATCAGACGATCACGCTGATGTTCGACAACCAGGACACCGGGACCACGCACAACGTGGCCATCTACCCCGAGGGTGACGGCGCGAAAGCCGTGTTCACCGGTGACCTCGTGGTCGGGCCGACGATAACTACCTACACGGTGAAGGGCCTGCCGGCGGGGACCTATCGGTTCCGGTGCGATGTGCACCCGGCCACGATGAACGGCATGTTCATCGTGGGA
>JANXVR010000093.1 GCA_025351565.1 Actinomycetes bacterium | reverse complement strand
CGTGGAGAGCTGCTCGGAAGCGCGGTCGCGCTCCTGCACCTCATCAACTTCGACGAACCCTTCGGCTTCAGCGTGATCGAGGCGATGGCGTGCGGCACACCGGTGATCGCAGTGCAGCGCGGCTCCATGCCTGAACTCGTCATCCCCGGAGTGAACGGCTTCCTGGTGGAGTCCACCGATGAAGCGGTCGCTGCCACCCGGTCCGCGCGCGGCCTGGACCGCGCGAACATCCGCGCCTCGGCGGAAGAACACTTCGACGTCTCGCGGATGGTGGATGAGTACCTCGCCCTCTACCACCGGCTCACCGATGCCGGGTGAAGCCGCGCCGTTCCGGCTCGGGGTCAACTACTGGCCGGCGCGCACGGCGATGGGCTGGTGGCCGCGCTTCGACACCGGTGAGGTCGGGCGCGACTTCCGGCTGATCGGCCAAGCCGGGATGGACTCCGTGCGGCTCTTCCTGCGGTGGGAGGACTTCCAGCCCGTGGCCGGCCGCGTCGATCACGACATGCTCCGGCGGCTGGTGGTGGTTGCCGACACGGCCGCGCGGGCGGGGGTGGGCATCATGCCGACCCTGTTCACCGGACACATGAGCGGCGTGAACTGGCTCCCGGCCTGGGCTCTCGGCCCGGGGACGCGCGACCAACGCTTCCGAACCGTCACCGCCGGCAAGGTCGTCGAGGGCACCGCGCCCCGTAACTGGTTCACCGACCCGGAAGTCGCTGCCGCACAGGCCCTCCTGGCTACCGAGGCCGCGAGCGCCCTTGCAGGCCATCCTGCGCTGCTGGCTTGGGACCTGGGTAACGAGAACTCCAACGTGGTTCGCGCGCCAAGTCTGGGCAGCGCGCAACGGTGGCTGGCAACGATGACCTCCGCGATCCGCCGGGCGGACGCCGCCGCGCCCATCACGATCGGACTACACATGGAGGACCTTGAGGAGGACCGTCACCTGGGCCCGCGTGAGGCGGCGGAGGCGTGTAACTTCCTGACGATGCACGGCTATCCCATCTACGCGCGGTGGGCGCGCGGCGCCACCGACGAGCTGCTGGTGCCGTTCCTGGCGCGCATCACCCGATGGCTCGGCGGTGGCAAGGACGTGTGGTTCACGGAGTTCGGCCTCCCGACGGCGGCCGACGACAACGCGGACCCGATGCTCGTCGGCGAGAACGCCGCCGCGCGCTACACCGGCGCCGTGCTGGACGGACTGCGCGAAGCCGGCTGCATCGGCGCGATGCTCTGGTGCTTCGCCGACTACGACGCCGCGCTCTGGAGCCAACCACCCCTGGACGAAGCCGCGCACGAACGTTCCTTCGGCCTGTGGCGTGCGAACGGTTCGCCCAAGCCGGTGGCGGCGGAGATCACGGCGCACGCCGGTCAGCCCCGGCTCGCCCCGCCCGGCGACGACTGGATCGACATCGACGCCGACGCCTACTGGGAACAGCCCGGCGTGGAGTTACCGCGGCTGTACGGGCGCTACGTCCACCATCGGCCGCCGTGAGCGTCGGGCACATTCAGGCAGCGCGGCGAAGGTGAGGCGGCGGGCCGAGTCGGTCCTGGACGCCGACGTTGACGATCGAACCCCACGCCGCCATGACTCCGACCAGGCACACCACAAGCATGATCGCCAGGAACATGTGCACTCGTGCCACCTCCTTGCCTTGGGCTGATGCCAGCGTGGCGGAGGGAGCATGAGAGGAACGTGAGCCGAAGATGAAGCGCCGTTTGCGGATTCAGACAGGCCAGTCGCGCGGCTTGGGCTGCTCACCGAACAGGTCGTCCAAGGAGCGCTTGCGGTTGGCCTCCGCTTCGGCCAGCTTCTGCGCGAGGAGGTCCGGTCCGAGATCGTCCGCAGCTTCGAGCATCTCCTCCAGCGACTTGCCGGCGGTTCCCGTGAGCCGGATTCGCAGCGCGGCCAGCACAGCGGCATGACGCTCGGAGAGCCCTTGGGCCACCTTGATCTCGGTCAGCGCCGCCTCCGCCGAAACCAGAAGCTCCTCGTCGTTCACCGGCACAGTTTGCCACCCGACAGCAACGCCGGACTACTGAGCCGATCCCAGCAGCTCGATGAACTACCAGCACCGCGTCGAGACCTGTCGGCCGAGTAGGCTCAGCTCCCCCAACAGAGAGGATCGGCGCCCATGTCCGCCTTCATCATCACCCGGATCCAAGTCGGCGACTATGACGCGTGGAGACCCATGTTTGACAAGGATGGGCCACGTGCGCGTGAGAAGGCGACGGCGCAGCGTGTCTTCCGAGGCGCCGATGATTCGAACCACGTCTTCATATTCCTGGAGTTCGCATCGGAAGAGGACGCGCAGGAATCCAAGCGCCGACTCGTGGATGCCGGAACCCTGGACCGGTTCGAGGATAAGGACGGTCCCACTGTCGTCAGAGAAGCGAGCCCGAAGACAAAGTTCCCCTGAGAGCCGGGCTTACTTCTTCTTGGCTGCCCGCCCGGCGCGCGCTGCGGAGTTGGCCGCCACCGCGACGCGGATCAGTTGCTTGAAGGCAGCTTCGTTGATCTTCTCCCCTTCGCGGAGGTCGATCGCACGCCGCGTGTTCCCTTCCAGGCTGGAATTGAAGAGCTTCTTCGGGTCTTTGATGGAGGCTCCGCGAAAGAAGGTGAGCTTCACGACCTGTTTGTACGATTCCCCCGTGCAGACGCCGCCGTCATGGGACCAGACGGGGATCCCCGGGGACTTCGGCTTCTCCCATTTCCATTCCTCCTGGATGTCGGGGTCGGCGTCATGGATGAGCTGACGGACATGAGCGAGGGTCTCACCTCTCCAATCCCCCAGCTCTTGGATCCGCTCGCTGATGCTCGCTGAAGCGGCCTCGCCATTCGGACGATTTGTCGGTTTCATGTTCTCTCCGATCCTTCGTTTCGCCAGCCACTTTGGTCCGTCATTCCACGCGTCACGTCGTTGTTGGCGCGTCCGGTACCCCATCTGATCCATCGTTCTGCCGCTTGAGGGTGTCGCGCAGACAAAGGCCCAGCGCAAAGCGGGAGGAGAGGGATTCGAACCCTCGGATGAGTTGCCCCATCAACGGTTTTCAAGACGGTGCCTCGGAATCTACCCTCCGAACGTCTAGGGTCCAAGGAGCGCCGCCGGCACCACCCCGATCCCATCCGCCCGGCGGTAGGCGTCGACTCCGGTGGTGACGACGATACGATCGAGGAGTTCGTCTCCGAGCTTTTCGGATAGCCAGGTGAGATGGCGAACCGCATCCGCGTCCGGGGTCGCGCCAAGCTTGACTTCGATCGCGACAACACCGCCATCGTCCCGCTCCACGATCAGATCGGTCTCGTGATCACCTCGATGAGTTCGGAAGTGCGACACGCGAGCCTCGGCTGCCTGTGCGTAGACACGGGTGGACAGGGTGACGAGAGACTCGAATAGAGCGCCGAGAAGGGTCCCGTCACGAGGGATCGTCGGACCGGAAGACGCGCCGGTCAGCAGTGACCGAGCCGATGCGCCGACCAAGCGCGCAGCGAGCGCGGGATCGGCAAGGTGATGCTTCGGCGGGAGCGCGAGTTCCGCGATATGGCCCCGGGACGGCTTCCAGCCGGGCACCGGATCGATGATGAACAGCCGCTCCAACACATCTCTGTAGGGGGCGATCGCGCTCCTCGTGGGTTTGCGTTCTTCTCCACCTGTCGCCGCATCGCGGATCTTCTCGAACGAGGTCGTGGTCGCGGTGGCCGCCGCGTAGGCGGCCATCCAGCGGCGAAGCGAAGTAGGGTTTCGTATCGGGTGTCCCAGTTCGGGGAAATCTCGGTCGACCACCCGCTGAAGGTATCCATCCAGCTGCGCGCGCAGCGGCCTATCACTCAGCCCGCGTAGCCCGGGGAAGCCCGAACGCAAGATCTCGCTCGTGTAGTCGGTGAGCGTCACCGATGAGACACCCTTCACCTTCGGACGCGCTCCTGAGAGCAACTCTCGGAGGCTCACGGTCGGTGAGAGCGTGAGGCGCTCGGCGAGAGCAAGCGGACGCATCCGCACGCTGACGATCCGACCGCCACCGCTGTGTGTGCCGCTGCCGACCGGTGACGCGGATCCTGTGAGGAGGAATCGGCCGACAGGCGCGCCGTCGTCTACCGCCCGGCGGACCCGGTCCCACACCGCAGGTAGGTATTGCCACTCGTCGATGAGCAGCGGTTCGGTCGCAGTGACGATCCGGGCCAGATCCGCCTCGGCGACGGCGCGCTCCCCTGGATCGTCGAGCCGGTGCACGATGGAGGCGCGCTGCGACGCCGTTGTCGTCTTGCCGACGGCCTTCGCACCCTCGACAGCCACCGCGGAGACGGCTCGGAGTAGCGTGTCGAGTTCTTCATCAAGGACGCGAGGGAGATAGCTACCGGAGGCCGAGCGCATGCCGCTAGGCTACCATATCGAGCGAAGCTACACTACGCTTTCGGGCTTCATTACACTACTGTTTCGTCCCAGATTCGATCGGGCATCGCCAAACGGCGGGAGGAGAGGGATTCGAACCCTCGGATGAGTTACCCCATCAACGGTTTTCAAGACCGTCGCCTTCGTCCGCTCGGCCACCCTCCCAGGTGGGACCCTATCGGGTGAACGGCTTCCCCGGAAGCACGAACAACACCGTTGACTGCTGGTCGCGGGCAGAGTGCCTCCCTGAAGAGGCCCGCGGCACACGAACCAGAAGACCCTTCAGACTCGCCGCTCGAGCTGGGGGTATCGTCCTAACCCGTGACGCTCGCCGACGAGTACTGGTCCTCCTACGAAGCGCAAGTGGGCAGCCTTGCGGACTTCCTCCTCGCGGTAGAGAAGATCGCGGCGTATGAGGCGGGACCGGATCCCGCTTTGCCTGGAGGGGCGTCACAGACGCGTCCTGGCCCTTGCATTCCTCTTTGTATCGTCACTACCTTGAGGAGCACCAGGGCGCCGTACCCAGCGAGAAGCAGCTGCGGGCACTCGAGCGCAGAGTCGTCGAAGAGGCGAGAGAGTGGGGACTCGATTGGCACCCCAA
>JANXVR010000061.1 GCA_025351565.1 Actinomycetes bacterium | reverse complement strand
GGGTGTCGCAGGTCCGATTCCTGCCGAGGGCACTACCTAAAACCGCAGGTCAGAACGAGCCTTCGCCGAACTCCGGACGCCCGCCCATCGCTGACTTCGGCTCTGGGCCGCGCTGGGGCCGCACCGGGATTCGTCGAGGCTTCAAGGAGTCCCAGCGGGGCGCCTGGCAGAGCACAAGACCGGTGACCCACAGAACCGGCCCGCACCTGGAGCGAATTGATGCCGGCAATCCCTGGAACACATCAAAGGAGGCCCTCGCACGCGCCCAGCTACGTAGCGGCAGAGCCGCCGACCTCGAACGATGGTGTGAACTGATTGCACCGCACCGATCGTCACCCCTGCAAGGTCGCTCGAACCCGAACATGACCAGGCAGTCGATCCTGGTTGATGCGCTTGGTGGACGGAGCCGATTCACCAATCAAGCCGCTCCCGCCGGTGAACGAGCACCAATCTGAGACATAGCGTGAGTGCTCCCGTTACCGTGATCACGGCGAGGGCGACCATCGGACGACCGACGAAGGCCGCAAGCGCCACGAGCAGTAGCCGTGCGTCTCGGCCTCCGAAGAGCCACCTGATAGCTCCTTCCGGAGCAGGGACCATGCCTAGAGCCATGATCCGGTCCTTCGACGCCATCGAGAGGATCGAGGCTGCGACCGCGGCAGCGCACAGCCCTATCGTCACGTCCGCCGACATGCCGGATCGAACCGCCCAGATCGCCAGACCCGCCAGGATGGCCGTGTCAGCTACTCGGTCGAGTACCCCGTCAAGCAGTGCCCCCGACGCGGACGCCCGGATCTGAAGCCTCGCCGCCTCTCCGTCCATCCCGTCCAGAACCGACCCCGCGCAAACGAGCAGCCCGCCAGCCACCCCCTTCCCCAGCACCAGCAGCCAGGCCGCGAGGAGAGCCACGCTGAGGGCGAGCCACGACAGGAGGTCGGGGCTCGGTCGTAGCGGCGCGATGAGCATCGAGAGCCGTGTCGACAGCGGCCTATTCACGTAGCGCGACACCGGCCCGTCCTCGCGCTTCACGAGTGAGCGACGGAGCACCTGCCGCGCGCCCTCAAGATCCTCGGGTGTGTCGATATCGAGCCACCAACCAGAAGGCGCCACCGGCACCGCCTCGAGCGGGCAGGTCTCGGCCAGTGCCGTCACCGCACCGGAGAGTGTGCGATCGCCCTCCAGCTCAGCGCGCGTCTGGGCCGCGAAGACCTCCATCGGCAATAAGAACGCTCCGCAGTCGATCGAGGGGTCACCCAGCTCCTTACCGAATGCGATGGCCCGATCCTCGTGCAGCTGCACGCGCGTCCCCTCCGCCCACGCCTCGACGCTCGGGGCGTGATCCACCAGGACCGCCGGGGCCCCGGCGTCCAGTAGCGCCTCGAGGGCGCCATCGCTGAATAGGTGATCCGCGGTTACGAGGAGGAAGAGCTCTTCGCCTTCCAGATGGGGAGCCGCGGCCGCGAGCGATGCGCCGTTGCCCTCCACCCAACGCTCGGCGAAGACCGCCTGGACCCGTGATGGCGCCGTCCGGTTCACGATGTCGGCGACCGTTTCCGCGTCGTGGCCAACTACGACGACGATTCGCTCAAGCCCGAGCCCGAGCAGCCGCCGCATCGCGCGTTCCACGAGCGAGAGCCCACCAATGCGCAGAGGCGCCTTGGAGCCGCCGCCGGTCTCTACCACCATCCGGCTCGACAAGCCCGCCGCCAAGACAACTCCCACGCGGGAACTCATGGTCTCCTGCCGGCCATCAGGTGCCGAGGCATCACCGAGACGAGGGTCGAACCGCGCCCGTTGCATCTCTTCTGGAGGACGAGTCATGGGGCGATGCTAGTCGGCGGAGAGGCACGATGTCGCAGGCAAGACATTGGACGAACGAACAGCGACCACGGCTGCAACTTGTCTGGAGAGACTCTTCGGGGCGTTAGAGGCGCAGCCCTTTCATAAGCTCCTCTGGTCCTACACCGAGCGCAGAAGTTCTTGCCACACGAATTCTAACCGGAGAGGTATGCAGGCAGCTGCTGAAAGTCTCTACCGAACCCAGCGGATCACCGGCGACCGATCGAGCGACGACCACGCGGTGCTCGAGACGTTCCAGGCGCTGTGGGCCTCGACCGTCAGGTGGCTTCCGCCTCGATCACACGCTTGACCTGCTCGAGATCCTTTCGGTTCGCCCGCCGCATGGCGCGAACCATGACAGGCCCCGCGACGTTTGCGAACCCAGAGGGTTCGCCCCTATTGCGAAGCGTCATAAGGGTGGCGTCGTCGGCCCCGTCCTCCCAGAGATACGTCGTCTCCATGGGAAAGGGTCCTTCCTGGGTGCTCATGACGAGTCGTTCGTCAGGAACGAGGGCACGTACCTCATACGCAGCGGTACCAAGCGGTGCTTGCGGTGATCCAGGACGGATGGAAGGTGACCGAGGTCGCCGCCCGCGTCGGGGTCTCACGTCAGACCGTCCACAACTGGATCGAGCGCTACGAAGCCGGCGGTCTTGCCGCGCTCAGCGATCACTCCCACCGTCCGACCAGCTGCCCGCACCAGGCCCCACCAGAGATGGAGGCGGCGATCTGCGAGATGCGCCGACTCCACCCGGGGTGGGGTCCACGGCGCATCGAGCATGAACTCGCCAAGGTCTTCGAACAGGTCCCGTCCCGCTCATCGATCTACCGGGGCCTCAAGCGCCACGAGCTGATCGAGCTGCGTCGCAGACGCAAGCGCCGCGACGAGCACGTGCGCTGGGAACGAGACCGTCCGATGCGGCTGTGGCAGATGGACGTGATGGGCGGGGTGATGCCGGCCGACGGCACCGAACTCAAGCTCGTGACCGGCGTGGATGATCACTCTCGGTTCTGCGTGGCCGCCGGCCTGGTGCGACGGGCAACGACCAAGGCCGTCACGCAGGTGCTGCTCGGCTCACTTGATCGCTACCGCGTGCCGATGAGATCCTCACCGACAACGGCAAGTGCTTCACCGGACGCTTCGGCCCTCACCCAAGCGAGGTGCTGTTTGACCGGATCTTTCGCGAACGCGGCATCTCCCACCGCCACACCGCGATCTACTCACCGACCACCCCTCGACCTGCGGTTCGTCCCATGGAATCGTTCTTCTCGCT
>JANXVR010000016.1 GCA_025351565.1 Actinomycetes bacterium | reverse complement strand
GAGCTGACCCGTCTCCAGGCGCACCAGGCCGAGGTCATCCTCCGCCTTGAGGTCACCACGGATGCGGTGGCCCACCTTCCGGCCCTTCAGGCAGAACTGGCCTCGCTCGCCGGAGCCGGGGAGCTGTTGCAGGCCGCGCGCAGCCACCGCACGAAGGCCGAGGAGCGCGCGGCGGTCGAGTGTCAGCTGGCGGATCTCCCCGTCTCGGATCCCCAGGAGTCCCTCGCGGCGCTCGAGGCCGCAGCCGCGGCGGCCGACGATGCCCGCGCGCAAGCCGCCCGCGCCGCCGCCACCGCCGAGCAGCTAGTGGAGCTGGCCGCGAGCGCTGCCGACCGGCTCGCCCGCGCGAAGGAGGCCGACCCCACCGAGCCGTGCCCCACGTGCGGACGGGAGCTGGGGAAGGACTTCACGGGATACCTCGCCCATCGCAAACAGGAGGCCGCCGAAGCCACTGCGAAGGCCGCAGCCGCCGCCCGGGAGGCGAAGACCGCAAGCGCCGCGCTGGTCAAGGCCCAGGCGGCGCTGAAGTCGGCGGCCGCGGCGGGGCAGACGGCCGAGCAGGCCGCGCGTGACCGGGCCGCCGCCCGGACCCGCCTCGACGAGATAAGCGCCTCGCTGACCGCCCTCGCCGCGCCCTTCGACGGCGCAGTGCCCGATCCGGCCGAACTCACCGAACGCGTCGAACGCGAACGAACGCTGGGCGCCGAGTCGGCGCGCCTGGCCCAGCAGGCCGAGCATCGTGACCAGCTGACGGCCGACCTGACCACCGCGGAGGAACGAACATCAGAGATCGCTGCCGAAACGTCCGCCGCAGCGGCGGTGCTTGCTGCCCTCGCCCACGACCCCGTCGTGCACGCCGCCCTGCGCGATGCGCGCGCGAACGCGGACTCGGCACTCGCGGCCGCGCGCGAGGCCGAGCGAACCGCCACCGATCTGCGAGCCCGGACCGAGGCCGACCTGGCCAGGCTTCACGGCGCGCTGGACGAAGCCCAGAAGACCGCGACACGGGCCGACGAACTCCGCTCCGAGGCCCGGTACCGTGACCGCGTCGCCACGCTCCTGGACGGGTTCCGCGATCACCTGGTGGGCCGCGTCGGGCCGGAGCTCTCCCGTGAGGCCGAGTCACTCTTCCGCGAGCTCACGAACCACGAGTACGACGACCTGAAGATCGACGACCAGACATTGAGCATCCATATCGCCGACGGCGACACCTACTACGACATCGATCGATTCAGCGGTTCGGAAACCGATCTGGCGAACCTGGCACTCCGCGTGGCCATCTCGATGCACCTGTCTCGCGTGTCCGGCGCCGATGTCGGCATGCTGGTGCTGGACGAGGTGCTGGGATCGCTGGACCAGGAGCGCAAGGATCTGATGGTCCTGGCGATGGGGCGACTCTCCGCGCGCTTCCATCAGCTCTTCGTGGTCACCCACGCCGAACAGGTGAAGGACCAGTTCCCGGTGGCGGTGCAGATCTCGAAGGTCAGCCGGCGCCGGAGCATCGCGACGCTGATCTGAGGAACGCGCCCCCTCAGGCGGGAGAGCTCGTTCGGGACGCGACGACCCACTTCGTCCCCGTATACGTGAGCACGGTGGTGCGGAACGCGCTGGGACAGCAATGGGAGTCCGAGGGCCCGAAGACCGCCTGCCGGATGCTCAGGCCCACGGGACTGGGGGAGAAGCCCACCACGGTGTCGCACGCGGTCTTCTGGAAGACCTGGGCGTTCGCGGCCAGGTCTAGGAGCAGCGTGGTGCCGCACGCACCGCTGCCGCCGGTGGCCTCGAACACCAGCGCGTCGTCCGATGCATCGCCGGTGGCCTCCCCCAGCAGGGTTTCGATCTGGAAGACGCCGCCGCCCGCATCCGTCGTGAGCCCGAACACCGGCTTCCACGGCGGAACCACGCCGGGCGAGCGGCGCCAGATGACCAGGCCGTGGGGAACCTGGAGCGGGTCGCCCGCAGCGACGTAAGCCACGCCGGCGGTCTCCCCGGCGCTCGTCGTCGTGGACCACGCATCGGTCACGCCTACGCCCGCGGGGACCAGCGCGGACGGTGGCAGGTTCGCGGCGCCGACGTCCTTCGCGTAGCTCATCGGCGTTCCCGAGGGGACGCCGGAGGGAACCACACTCGCGGGCGCACTTGCGGTGGGGGCCGACGTGGAGGTAGGGGTGTTCGTGTTGGTGGGGTGGGGGGTCGAAGCGGGGGGGACCTGGGGGGCCGAGCCTCCGCACGCTCCCGCCGCCACGAGCAGGACGAGGGCCGGGATCCGCAGCGTTCGCACGACGTGATGCTACCGGCGGCCGCCGCTCCCAGGGAGAAAGCCCCGATAGGATGCGGATGTGACCGACTGGGACCTCACCCCTAAGCGCGTGGCCGACTCGCACGTGACCCTCACGCAGATGATGGAGGTCACCGACGCGAACGTTGGGGGCACGGTGCACGGGGGCGCCATCATGCGGCTGGTCGACACCGCCGCCGGTCTCGCCGCCATCCGTCACGCCGGCGGGTTGTGCGTGACGGTCGCCATCGACGAGATGACGTTCCTGGAGCCCGTGCACATCGGCGACGTCCTGGTCCTGAAGGCGTCGGTCACCGACGCGGGCCGCACCTCGGTGGAGGTTGGGGTTCGGGTGGACGCGCTCGACCCCATCTCGGGCGGCTCCCGCCACGCCAACTCGGCCTACCTGGTGTTCGTGGCCGTGGACGAACACGGCGTTCCTCGCCCGGTCCCTCCGCTCATCGTGGAGTCCGAGAAGGAGAAGCGACGCCAACGAGAGGCGTCCCTGCGTCGCCAGGCAAGGCTCGCGCACAAGGCTGCGGTCAAGGCCGCCCGCGAGGCCGAAGCTGCGGAGGCACCCGGCGCCGCCGAAGACGTCTGAAGCGGGCCGCGTGGGAGGATGGCTGTCCAACCGCAGAAGGATCCGACCATGACCAGTGACTTCACCGCAGCGCTCGGGCGGCTGGACACCGCCGAGGGAACCGTCGACATCTACCGCTTGGATCACCTGGTGGAGCGGGGCATCATCGATGACCTCGGCCGCCTCCCGCACACCGTCAAGATCCTGTTGGAGAACCTGATGCGCCGCGCGGGGACCCGCGACGTCGCGGACGGCGACATCGCCGCACTGGCCGCCTGGCCGGGACCGGCCGGCAACATCGCGTTCATGCCCGCGCGCGTGCTCATGCAGGACTTCACGGGCGTCCCCGCGGTGGTCGATCTGGCCGCGATGCGGAGCGCGACCGCCAGGGCCGGTGGCGATCCGGCGCAGATCAACCCGCGCATCCCCACCGACCTGATCATCGACCACAGCGTCCAGGTTGATCTGTTCCGTTCGGCCGACGCCTATGAAGCCAACATCGAGCGCGAATACGGGCGAAACGGCGAGCGGTACGCGTTCCTCCGGTGGGCGCAGCAGGCCTTCAGCGGCCTCCGTGTGGTCCCGCCGGGCGCCGGGATCTGTCACCAGGTGAACTTGGAACATCTGGGCACGGTGGTGTCTGTCACGGACGGCGTCGCCCACCCGGACACGGTGGTCGGCACCGACTCGCACACCACGATGATCAACGGGCTCGGGATCCTGGGCTGGGGGGTGGGCGGCATCGAGGCCGAGGCCGCGATGCTGGGTCAGCCGATGTTCCTGCCCCAGCCGCTGGTGCTGGGCGTTCGGCTGACGGGAGCGCTGCCGGCGGGGACCACGGCGACCGACCTGGTCTTGACGCTCACCCAGATGCTCCGAACCCACGGCGTCGTCGGCCGGTTCGTCGAGTTCTTCGGCGGCGGCCTGTCCTCGCTCTCGGTCGCCGACAGGGCCACGCTGTCGAACATGTGCCCCGAGTACGGGGCCACCGCGGCGTACTTCCCCGTCGATCACCAGACGCTGGCGTTCCTTCGGTTCACCAACCGGGCCGACGACGTGGTCGAGCGTTACACCAAGGCGCAGGGACTCTTCCGCACGGACGGCGACCCGGATCCCGAGTTCTCCGAGACGCTCGACCTGGACCTGGGGTCCATCGAGCCGTCCCTCGCCGGCCCCAGCCGTCCGCAGGACCGCGTTTCGCTCTCCGGCGTCTGGGAGAGCTTCACGCAGCGCTACGGAGACCGCCGGGCGGACCAAGGAGACGAACAACTGCGCGACGGCAGCGTCGTGATCGCCGCCATCACCTCGTGCACCAACACCTCCAACCCCTCGGTCATGGTCGCCGCCGGGCTGCTGGCCAAGCACGCAGTCGAGGCTGGGATCGATGTGCAGCCGTGGGTCAAGACATCCCTGGCTCCCGGGTCCCGCGTGGTCACCGACTACCTGGACCGGGCCGGTCTCACGCCCTATCTGGACAAGCTCGGGTTCGCGTTGGTCGGGTACGGCTGCACCACCTGCATCGGGAACTCGGGACCGCTCCCGGATGAGGTCGCGGCCGCCGTAGAAGCGCGCGGCCTCAACGTGGCCGCCGTCCTGTCGGGGAACCGGAACTTCGAGGGACGCATCCATCCGCAGGTCCGGGCCTCCTATCTGGCGTCGCCGCCGCTGGTCGTTGCCTACGCGTTGGCCGGACGCCTTGACATCGACCTGTCGACCGAACCGCTGGGCCATGGGCCGAACGGACCGGTCATGTTGGCCGACATCTGGCCCACGGCCACGCAGGTGGCCGAGAAGATCGCCACATCCATCGACCGCGAGCAGTTCCAAGAGGAATACGCGAGGGTGTGGGAGGGCGACGATCACTGGCACTCGCTGCCGACCCCCACCGGAGACGTCTACGAGTGGGATCCGGCGTCGACCTACGTGCAAGAGCCCCCCTACTTCGACGATCTCGACGTGCAGATCGCAGGCGTCGACATCGAAGGAGCCCGCATCCTGGTGAAGGTGGGGGACTCCATCACAACCGATCACATCTCACCTGCCGGGTCGATCAAGCCCGATTCGCCGGCGGGGCGCTACCTGCAGGACCACGGTGTCGCGCCCACCGATTTCAACTCCTACGGGGCGCGGCGAGGCAACCACCAGGTCATGGTCCGGGGAACGTTCGCGAACATCCGTCTCCAGAACGAACTGGCCCCCGGCACGGAAGGGTCGTTCACCACGCACCTGCCCGGCGGCGAGGTCATGAGCGTCTTCGACGGAGCCGAGCGCTACCGCGCCGACGGCGTGCCACTCGGGGTGCTGGCGGGCAAGGAGTACGGAAGTGGGTCCAGCCGTGACTGGGCCGCCAAGGGCCCGGACTTGCTGGGCGTGAAGTGGGTGCTGGCGGAGAGCTTCGAACGTATCCACCGATCGAACCTGGTCGGGATGGGCGTGCTTCCGCTGGAGTTCAAACAAGGGGAAAGCGCAGCCTCCCACGGGCTCACGGGGCGCGAGGTGTTCACGGTCCGCGGGATGGCCGGCGGTATCTCGCCGGGCCAGGACGCTGCCGTGGACGTCGTGCGTGAGGATGGCAGCGCGATCTCGTTCGGCGTGACGGTCCGCGTGGACGCTGCCGCTGAGGTCGAGTACTTCGAGGCCGGAGGGATCCTGCGGCTGGTCCTGCGGCAGATGCTCGCCGCCCGATAGTCCAGGCGCATACAGGGTCTGGAACGCGGAAGAGGGCGGGGATCGCTCCCCGCCCTCTCGCACCCGCTTCGGCCGGGTTAGGCCATCAGCGGGTCAGGTCAGGATCGGGTGCTTCTGCACCAGTTCGAGACGCCTCCAGTACCGTCCGAGACTCAGGTACCTCCCGGCGTCAACAACGATGATCCCGACCAGGACCACAGCCGTCAGCACGTGCACGTCGTAGAACGGGTTGTAGCGTCCGTCGGCGAAGAACGTTGCGGTGTAGAAGATCGTCATCCAGACGATCCCGCCGATCGCGGCGATGCGGGTCATGATCCCCGTCATCAACCCGATGCCGATCAGCAGCATCGAGGCCATGTACACCCAGTTGACCCACGTGCTCACCGGCACGAAGCCGATCGGCGCGCCTTGGGCCGTGAAGCCGGTCACCGCGTGCCCGCCGGTGACGGTCTGGTAGAACCCGGTGAACGGCCCCGTCAGCGCGAACATCACGCCGCTGGCCGGACTGCCGCCGTGGATCCAGGCACTTGCCGTGTCCGTGGCGACCCCGAGCCCGAAGGTCTTGTCCAGGAATGCCCAGAGGAACTCCCAGCCGATCAGGAGCCGAGCAACGCCCATCAAGTTCCCGAGTGCACGGGTCTGACGAGTCTCGGCTTCGATGGCGGGCATGTGCTGAACTGCGCTATCTGTGCGAACGGTCTGCATCGATCCCACCTCCTTGAGTCTTGCTCACACTCTGTACCCCGCCGAGGGGTCGGGGAGCAGGCGAACGGCCCGATTCAGGGAGGACCTTCGGCGGCGGGCGAGGCGCGGCCGTGAGCGGGCGTCGGGGGCCGCCCTACTCGGGGACGGTGCCGGGGGTGGTGGTGTGTCTGGCCAGGTACGCGGCGGCCTCGGCCCGTCGCGCCACCTCGAGCTTGGAGAGGATCGAGCTGACGTAGTTCTTGACGGTCTTCTCAGCGAGCTTGAGGCTTTCGCCGATCTCGCGGTTCGTCTTCCCGTCGGCTATCTGGGTGAGGATGCGCTCCTCCTGCGGGGACAGACGGGCCAGCTTCTCGTCCTTCATCAGGTGCTTGCCCTTGCGGAGCCGATCCAGGACTGCCGTGGTCACGCTCGGGTCCAGCAGCGAATCTCCAGCTCCAACCGACCGGATCGCGCGCAGGAGGTCGCCCGACTTGACCTGCTTCAACACATAACCTGACGCCCCGGCCATGATCGAGGCGAACAGGGCCTCGTCGTCGGCGAAGCTGGTGAGCATCAGGACCTTCGTGGCCGGATGCATCGCTCTGATCTCGCGGGTCGCCTCGATGCCGCTGCCGTCGGACAGGCGCACGTCCATGACCACGACATCCGGCTTGGTTCGATGGGCTTCATCGATGGCCTCGCGCACGGTTCCGGCCTCTGAGGTCACGACGATGTCGTCTTCGGCGTCGAGCATGGCCCTGATGCCGTCGCGAACGATCTCGTGGTCGTCAACGAGCATGACGCGCAAGGGCGGGGTCTTGGTCACGGCGCCGATGCTATACGGCCCTGGGCGCCGCCGTCGTCCGAGTCCCCGCTCGTTGCGGCGGATCGACCGCCTGCTTCGGCGGCGATGGCATCGCCAAGCCCATCCAGGAAGTCCTTCAAGGTCGCCTCGGCCACCCGATGAAGGAGCGCGCGGTCAACCGCCTTGCCCAGGGAACCGAACGGAGGCTGGTAGCGCGCATTGATCGAGAGTTGTGTGCGATCGGGTCCGAGTGCGGCGACATCGAGGTCCGCGTCCAGGCTGGGGAACAGGCCCTGCGCGCCGGTCGGCGTCCACCTGATCGGAACCAGGGTCTTGGATTCCAGGACCATCGGGAGTCCGAACGACACAGCGACCTTGTGCGTGACCCGGCGCTCGGTTCCGAAGCCAACCTCGGCCAGCAGGGCGTCGCCGCGTTCGCTCGCCTCGTTCGCGATCCCCGGCACCCAGCCCTCCGGGTCGCGCAGCAATGTGCGTTCCACGACGGCTCGTGGCAAGGGAAGCTCGATGAAGTACCGCGCAAACATCATCTTGAGTGTGAACCTTCCCCTTAGCTCTCCGAGGGGCGAAAGACCCACTACGGTGGGGTCCTCCAGCACCCGAGGCGCCCCACCTGGCCGACCACACTGTGCCATCATCCGGCGTTCGGATACGGGCAGACAGGAGGAGTTCCCTGATGAGACGGTTCCGCAGCACCACCCTCGTGCTTGTGGCGGTGATGGCGGTCATAGGCGCGGCCTGCGGCACCGTGTCCTCCGGGAAGGGCGCCGCAGGCGCGGGTGATCAGGCGGCCGCCGGTCCCTCGAAGGCCGTGGTCACCCTCAGCGACTTCAAGATCGAGCCCAGCCAGATCGACGTCGCGGCGGGCCAGCCCGTCGAGTTCTCCGTGACGAACCACGGCCCCTCCACCCACACGTTCGCCGTCACGGTCGGCGACAAGACCTACGACACCGGCGAGATGCAGCCGAACTCCACCCAGCAGCTCTCCGTCCCGGCCTTGGCCGCGGGTTCCTACGACGCGCTCTGCACGGTGCCGGGCCACGACAAGCTCGGGATGACCGCGACGGTGAACGCGGGGAGCGGAAGCGCCCCGGCCGGTTCCATGCCCGCGATGTCGACGGCCAACCTGACCGCTCAACAGATGGCCGACATGCACAAGGCCGGTGTCGACGCGTTCCTGGCGGGCGGGCAGACCGCGACAACAGGCGGGCAGACCTTGAAGCCGACCATGCAGAACGGCCTGAAGGTGTTCAACCTCGCTGCGCAGAACGTCCGGTGGGAGGTCTCCAAGGGGAAGTTCGTGGACGCGATGGGGTTCAACGGCACCGTGCCCGGCCCCGAGATCCATGTGTCCTACGGCGACAAGGTGAAGATCGTGGTGCAGAACCAGCTGGATCAGCCCACGGTGCTGCACCTGCACGGGATGACGGTGCCCAACGCGATGGACGGGGTCCCCTACGTCACCCAAGACCCGATCATGCCCGGCCAGTACTGGACCTACGAGTTCACCGTGAAGGACCCGCCGGGCATGTACGTCTATCACTCGCACTTCAACTCGACCGAGCAGGTGGGGGCCGGGTTATACGGCGCGATCATCGTCGATCCGCCGAACCACACCTGGCCGTATGCCTCCGCCGACGTCAACCGCCGGACCGGTCAGATGACCCTGGGGCCGGTCCCGCGCATCGACGACACGTACACGCTGTTCCTCGGGGACGGGACGCTCGGCTACGTCATCAACGGGAAGTCCTTCCCGGCCACCGCGCCGCTCACGGCCAAGCGGGGCGACTGGGTGCTGGTCCATATCGCGAACGATGGTTCTCTCCTGCACCCGATGCATCTGCACGGGTATCACTTCGAGGTAGTGGCGCAGGACGGCTATCCGCTCGCGCAGCCTTACATGGCCGACACCCTGGTGGTCGCCCCCGGGCAACGGTTCGACATCCTGATCCACGCGGTCTATCCAGGGGCGTGGGCGTTCCACTGCCACATCCTGCCGCACGTCGAGGGACCCGAGGGCATGTACGGGATGGTGACCGCCCTGGTGGTGAGCTAGCGGGCCGGGACCAGCGGGTCACGAAGGGATGATCGCGCGAACCGTAGTGCCGTTACCGGCGGAGCTGGTCAGCTCCAGGCGACCGCCCAACCGGGTGGCGCGCTCGCGGAGGTTCGTCAGGCCCATCCCGGTTACCGGCTCGAGCGGGTCGAACCCGATGCCGTCGTCGTCGATCTCCACCAGCGTTCCCTCCGGGTCGCGGCGGAACGTGACCCGGCAGGTGCTGGCACCGGCATGTCGCACCACGTTGGAGAGCGCCTCGCGCACGAGTTGCACCAGGTCGGCGGCCTTCGAGGCCAATTCCGCCGCGAGGGCTTCGTCGACGTCCGCGACGATGACCACGTCGGAGTGCTGGGAGAACTCCTTCGCGAGCTGATCGATCGCCTGGCCTAGCTGCCGGTCGGCCAGGATCCCGGGTCGCAGACCGAAGATATAGTTCCGCAGATCGCGGATGGCGCGGTCGATCTCTTCGACGGCGTTCTCGATGCGCCGAGCCATCTCCTCGTCGCCGGCCATGGCGGCGGCGCCCTGGAGGCCCATGCCCACCGCGAAGAGCGATTGGATCACGCCGTCGTGCAGCTCCTGCGCGATCCGCTCACGCTCGTCCATGACTTCGAGACGGCGAAGTTCGCTTTGCGCATGCATCGCCTCGGCGTAGAGCCTGGCGTTCTCGATGGCGACGCCCGCCTGGGTGGCCAGCACCATCACCGTTTCCTCGTCCGCCTCGTCGAACTGAGCAGCGCCGGCCTTCTCGGTGAGATACAGATTGCCGAACACCCGGCCCCACGCCCGTACCGGCACGCCGAGGAACGTCGTCATCGGCGGATGGTTCGCAGGGAATCCGAACGAACGAGGGTGCTCGCTGATGTTGGAGAGTCGTAAGGGCTGTGCCTCGGCCATAAGCAGCCCCAATATCCCGTGGCCGGCGGGGGGGGCACCGATCTGCTCTCGCACCTCGTCGCTCACGCCCGCCGTGATGAAGCGTTCGATCATGCCGTCGGTCCCGATGACGCCGAGCGCGCAGTAGCGGGCGCCCGAGACCTCCAGACCGAGCTCAACGATGCGCTGCAGCACTGTCTCGAGGTCAAGCTCGGTCGAAAGCGTCAGACCGGCTTCGATGAGGGCCGGAGTTCGGTCGATCTTCGGATCGATACTCACACGCCCAGCCTAGTCGCAGCGGCACCGCGCGATGGCATGTGGGCAGCCATCTGCCGATTCTGGGACGCTGGTTCGACACGCTTGGTTGAAGGAGTGGTTGGGATGTTCGAGAAGATCCTGCTGGCGGTGGACGGTTCCGCGCATTCGAGCAAGACGGTCACGGTGGCGGTCGACCTGGCTACGCGCTACGGCGCGGAGGTCACCGTGCTCCACGTTCGCGAACATGAGAAGTTCGAAGGTTCGGACGTGGACCTGGGTCCGGCGGGCTCGGCCATGTCGATGGTCGACGGTGTGGTGGCCACCCTTACCCAAGCGGGACTGACCGCCCGGGCCGAGGTCCGCCGAGTGCCGGCCGGACGAGCTCCCCAGGAGATCGTTGCGGCGGCCAAGGATGCGGGCGCCGGGTTGATCGTGATGGGGGCCCGCGGCTGGACCGAATGGAAGAGCCTCTTGGTGGGCGGCGTGGCCAACAAGGTGATAACGCACGCCGAATGCCCGGTCCTGCTGGTTCGCTGACCCGCGGTGCGTCCGGGGACGCCGATCAGCGCGCCGCCGCAGGCTACGGGGCGGTGGGTCTGCGTTCGGCGCTCTGCTGGGCAAGGTGCCGGCCCGCCGATTCCAAGATCTGCTCCAGCGACGCCGGGTGTTCGGGGTCGTAAAGGCTGCTCCCGACGCTCAGCGAAAGGGAACGCGGCTGGTCCGAGCGGGCATTCCGCACGGCGATGGCCTCCACCAGGCGGGAGAGCACCAATGTCTCCGCGCCGCCGGCCTCGCCTGTGAGGAGCACACAGAACGTGTCCGGCCCTAGCCGCGCGGGAACGTCGGAGTCCCGGACCGCTTCCATCAGCACTTCGGCCGCCTCGCGCGCCACATCGGCGGCCACGGTGACCCCGTGCTCGGACAGCGTGTCCAGGAACCCATCCAGCCGGACGAACAGGAAGACGACGGGGCGTTTGACCCGGTCGGCCATCCGGAGGTGATGCTCGGCGATCGCGCCGAAGCCACGGATGTTCGGCATCCCCGTCACTGCGTCGGTGGTGGCCAGTTCGCGCTGCATGCGCCGGTGTTCGATCGCGTAGCGGACCGCGCGGGGCAGGAGTCCGCGCGGCATCGCGCCCCGAACCAAGTGGTCTTCGGCACCGGCGTGGCGCGCGACGGAACCGTCGGCTTCGTTGGCGGGATCGGTCACGACCAGCACTGCCGCGTCGGGGGCATGCGCATGGATGCGCCCGACCGTCTCGATCGGTCCCATGCTGCCCAGCGCAACCACGACGGCGTCGGGGGCCGGCACGCGCGCGAGCCCTTCCTCGAGCGTGGGGGCTGATGTAGCCGCGAACCCTTCCTCGCTCGCGAGTTCCTCATGGGTCACTTCGTCTAGGCCGACGAGCAACACGGTCAGATCGTGGGTCACTGATTCCTCCTGGGGGACCGCCGGTGCGGTCTGCGGATTATGCCATCACCGGCCGTCACCACTCCGGCACAGGAACGCAACTGCCGCGAAAGATCCCAGCACCTCGCCCGACGGTAGCCTCTTGCCCATGAGTGAACGTTCCCACCGACAGGCCCGCTCGGTCCGGATCGCGATCGCCGTCGCGGCGTCGCTGTCCCTGATCGTCGGCGCCGCCAGCGCTTACGCCTACGTCCTCGTGATCCAGAACAACAGGATCGGGACCACCTGCTTCACGGACTGCGGACCCAGAGGACCGGTCACCTCGACGAAGTACGTGGGGCCTTGCGCCAGCCATTCGTGCAACTATCTCTTGCTCGGCTCCGATTCCCGCGCGGGCCTTTCCCCGGCGCAGATCATCGCCAACGGTTCCAACGCCCAGGCCGGCGCCGGCAATAACGCCGACGTGATCATGGTCGTGCATACCGAACCGACCGGGAAGACCGTGATCCTCTCGTTCCCCCGAGATCTCTGGGTCAACATCCCCGGGATGGGGAAGGGGAAGATCAACTCGTCGTTCACCGGGGGGATCCAGGGCGGCGGCCCGCTCAGGGTCGCCAAGACCGTCTCGCAGATCACCGGTCTGAAGATCAGCCATTACCTGTACGTGGACCTGGCCGGGTTCCAAGGTGTCGTGGATTCCATCGACGGCATCGACATGTGCATCCCGCCGAACGAGGCCGGGCCGGACGGCTGGCTCACCGACCCCAACACGCAGCTCCACCTGCGCCCGGGATGCCAGCACCTGACCGGACAGCAGGTCCTTTCCTACGTTCGTTCGCGTCACCTGCCGTGCGACGTGAACGGCGACTTCAACCGGATCAGCCGTCAGCAGGCGTTCCTTCGGGCGCTCATCAACCGGCTCCTGCAGCCGAGCGAACTCCTGAAGATCCCCGGCTACATCAAGCCGGTCCTCTCCAACTTGAAGCGCGACAGCGGATTGACCATCGCCGACCTTGCCTTCCTCACCGGCCAGCTCAAGGGCATCTCGACCGGTGACGTCCTGTTCCGAGACGTGCCGGTGAACGTGGGGCAGGTCACGGTGCCCCAGTACTCGTTCCCGCTGGATGTGGAGTTCCTCGACGCTTCGGCGCAGCCGCTCTTCAAGGCGCTCGTCAACAACACCGCCCTACCCCCGGGCGTCGGGGTCAACCTCCCCGGGGCTCCCACGTCGGAGTCGCAGATCACGATCCCCGTGATCGAGCACGCCTCCGCGGGCAAGGCGGCCGGAGTCGAAACCGTTCTGTCGCAGGCGGGCTTCGACATCTCGCCTGCCGTCGTCCAGTACGCGGCCTTCGGCTCGACGGTGAAGGGAACCGTGCTCGCCTACAGCGCCGGTTCCAAGGCGGCGGCCGACAAGGCTGCCGTGGTCCACTCCTACTTCCTGAACATCCCGATGAAGGCGATGTCGGCGAAACTCCTGGGAGGGAACCAGGTGGCGCTGTTCATCACGGGGGCCTACAAGCCCTCGTCCACGCCGCCGGCCACGTCTCCGGGCTGCCTCCCGGTCGCCTGAGGTCGCTCGGCCCCGGCGGCGGGCACCTGCCAGACTGGCCGCCATGCGCGCACTCATCCTGTCCGGCGGTGAAGGCAGCCGTCTTCGGCCCATCACCCACACGCAGGCGAAACAGCTCATCCCGGTGGCCGGCACACCGATCCTTTTCCACGCGGTGCAGGCCATCCGCGACGCGGGCATCACGGAGGTCGGGATCATCGTGGGATCCACTGCCGACGAGGTGCGGGCGGCCGTCGGCGACGGTTCCCGGTGGGGGGTCCGGGTCACCTACATCCCGCAGGAGGCGCCCCTCGGCCTGGCGCACGCGGTTCTGACCGCCGCGGACTTCGTCCGCGGCGAGCCCTTCCTCATGTACCTGGGAGACAACGTCCTGCTCGAAGGCCTGACGCGGTTCGTCGAGGAGTTCGAACGAACGCGGCCCGACGCGCAGATCTTCCTGGCGCGCGTGCCCGAGCCCGAGCGATTCGGGGTTGCGGTCCTTGAGGGAGAGCGAGTGGTCAGGCTGGTCGAGAAGCCGGCCGATCACATCAGCGACCTCGCGCTAGTGGGTGTCTATCTCTTCGACGACTCGATCCTTGAGGCCGCGGATTCCATCCGTCCCAGCTCACGCGGGGAACTCGAGATCACCGATGCCATCCAGTGGCTCATCGACAACGGCCGGACGGTTCGCGCGGAGATGGTCGAGGGCTGGTGGAAGGACACCGGGAAGCCCGAGGACCTCCTGGAGGCCAACCGCATGATGCTTTCCGTTCGCGCGGGCGCCATGGATGGTGACGTTGACAGCGAGTCCTCCGTCGAAGGGATCTTGGCGCTCGGCCCGGGGTCTCTCGTGCGCCGTAGCGTGATCCACGGTCCCGTGGTGATCGGCGCCGGCTGTCTCATCGAAGACGCGGAGATCGGCCCGGATGTCTCCATCGAAGGCGACTGCACGGTTCGCGCCAGCGCGCTGCGCGACGCGATCGTCATGCATGGGTGCTCGATCGAGGGGGTCCGCGGCCTCGCGGGGTCGATCCTTGGCCGCGGGGTCGTCGTTCGCCATTCGGGGGAGGCGGGCACGCACCGGCTCGTGGTCGGTGACCAGAGCCGGGTCGAGGTGGACTGATGAGGGTCGTGGTCGATGCGCGCCCGGCGCTCGGCCCCCGTCCCACCGGGGTTGGACGGTACGCCCGGGAGATGCTCCGCCACCTCCCGCCGGCAGATCCGGAGGCCTCCTACGTCGCCTGGTACCTCCACGCGAAGGGGCTCCTGAAGCCTCGCGTGTTCTTCCCGGACGCCGCGCCCAACCTCACTGAGCGCGCGGCGCGCTTCCCGGCCCGTCTCTACCAACCGCTCGCCTGGCGGACGGGTCTGCCCCGGGTCGAATGGCTGACCGGCTCCTTCGACCTGTTCCTGGCTACCAACTTCCTCGCACCCGCCACCGGGCATCCCGGTCGCGTCGTCCCGGTCGTGCACGACCTGGCCTTCGTTCGCCACCCCGAGACGGCGCCGCACATCGACGAACGCTGGCGGCGCCGCCTGCTGACGGCGGTCCAGGCCGCGCCCGGCGTCATCGTGCCCAGCCGGGCCGTGCGGGATGACCTGGTCCGGTTCGCGCCGCGCGCCGATCCCGCGCGCATCCACGTGGTGCAGCACGGGGTTGAGCAGACGGACTTCACCGCCGCACCCCAGCCCGTCATCGACGACGTTCTGCGCCGGTTCAGGGTCGGGGGCCGCTATGTCCTGTTCGTGGGCGGAATCGAGCCGCGGAAGAACATCCCGGCGCTGATCGGTGCGTTCGGGAGGGTCCACGACCCAGACGTGTGGCTGGTCCTGGCCGGTGGCACGGTGAACTGGTTCCCCGGCGCCTCGGCCCACGTGGATGCCGCCGTGGCCGCGCTTTCTCCGCAGGTTCGCGCGCGCGTGGTGCGTACCGGCTACGTGAGCGACCCCGACCGCCTCGCGCTGCTTTCGGGCGCCGAGGTCCTGGCCTATCCTTCGCTCGCCGAAGGATTCGGCTTTCCGGTGTTGGAGGCGTTCGCCGCGAACGTGCCGGTCCTCACATCGAACACGTCCTGCCTGCCCGAGGTAGCCGGGGACGCGGCCGTCCTCGTCGACCCGGCCGATCCGGGGGCGATAGCCGCGGGACTGGACGAACTCCTCGCCGACGCGGACCTGCGGGCGATGCTCAGGGCGAAGGGCCTGGCCCGCGTGACTGGGTTCACGTGGGAGCGGTGCGCCAACGCAACCGCCCACGCACTCCATCAGGCCGCCGAACGCGCCAGATAGACTCGTTCGATCATGCCGACCGCGTCCGATCACCTGCTCATCACCGGTGGCGCCGGGTTCATCGGCTCCCACCTGGTGGATGCGGCGCTCGCGAGCGGGGCTCGCGTGAGCGTCCTGGACCGCCTGTCCATCGGCGGCAGCCTTATGAACCTCGAGCAGCACGACGGTGATCCGCGCCTTTCGTTCGTGCAGGGCGATGTCGCCGACGCTCTAGTGGTCGAGCGTCTGGTCGCGGAGGCGACCCTGGTGATCCACGCAGCCGCCGAGACCCACGTCGACCGAAGCATCGAGGATCCCGTGGGGTTCGTCGCCTCCAACGTGCTGGGCACGCAGTCGGTGCTGGAGGCAACGCGCGCACGCGATGTTCGGCTGCTGATGGTCTCGACCGACGAGGTGTACGGACCCGGAAACCCGCAGGGTGGTCTCTTCGAGGAGGATCATCCGCTGCGCCCGCAGAGCCCGTACGCGGCCAGCAAGGCCGCGGCCGACCTCCTCTGCCAGGCCGCGGTGACCACCTACGACCAGAACGTGACGATCGTCCGCGGAACCAACGCGTTCGGCCCGCGTCAGATCGAGCGCGTGATCCCGACCTACGCCGTGAATGCGCTCGAAGGCCGGCCGGTCCCGGTGTACGGGGAAGGGAAGCAGCGTCGCGAGTTCCTCTACGTCACCGATTGGGTTGCGGCCGCGCTCATGGTGGCGGAGCGCGGCCTGCCCGGCGTCACGTACAACATCGGCCGTGGCCACGAGCTCGAGAACATCGACCTCGCGGGCCAGATCTGCGAACTTGCGGGCGCCGACCCGTCCCTGATCGCGTTCGTCGCCGACCGCCCTGGCCATGACTTCCGCTACGGCGTTCGTGCGGACCGGCTCAGCGCGCTGGGATGGTCACCCCGGGTCACCTTCTCCGAGGGTCTCGCGCGAACGGTCGCCTGGTACCGCGATCACCTGGAGTGGCTCCGGCGCGCGCACAGCGTCAACGTGGTGACCGAGCCGCGCGCGGCCGGAGCGGCCTCGTGAGGCTGGTCGTCACCGGCGCCGGGGGAGGCTTGGGCCGCGCGTTCCTGGCTCAGGTCCCGGCGCACCACGACGTGCGGGGGTTCACCCGCGCCGAACTCGACGTCGGGGATCACGGCGCCGTCATGGGCGCGATCACGGCGCTGCGTCCCGACGCCGTCCTGAACTTCGCGGCGTACACCAAGGTCGACGAGAACGAAACCGATCCGGCGCGCGCGTTCCGTGATAACGCCCTGGGGCCTCAGAGCCTGGCCCTGGCAGCACGGGCCGCGGGCGCCGTCCTGGTGCACATCTCCACCGACTACGTCTTCGACGGCGCCAAGCCAACGCCCTACGACGAGACCGATACCCCGAACCCGATCAACGCCTACGGCCGAGCCAAGCTGGCCGGCGAGGCGAACGTCCGCTCCGTGCTGGCCGAGCACTTCATCATCCGGACCGGCTACGTCTTCGGGGGCGGCGACGATTACGTCTCGGTCGCCACGCGGCGACTTCGGACGGGCGGGTCGGTCGGCGGCCTGGAGGACCGGTTCGGAACGCCGACGTTCGTCGGGCACCTGGCCGCGCGGATCCTTCCCCTGCTGCTTACCGGCCGATTCGGCACCTACCACATGGCGGGGCCTGAGCGGGCCTGTTGGTTCGACGTGCTGCGGCAGATCAAACAGCTGGCGGGGCTCCCGGGGACGGTCGAGCCGCAGAAGGCTTCCTACCTCGGCTTGCCGGCGCCCCGCCCGGTGAACTCGCCGCTCACCAGCGTGTACACCGCGCACCTCGGCCTGGCACCGATGC
>JANXVR010000215.1 GCA_025351565.1 Actinomycetes bacterium | reverse complement strand
GGGGCCCCGTGTTCGATCGGCAGTGGCCTTCCGTCCATCTCGTAGGCGAGGAACGGCTCTGCCGTGGCCAAAACGTCGAGTCGGAGTGCCTCGAAGAAGAAGCCCTCACCTTGGTGATCGGTGTGCGCTTTGTCGTCCATCCCCCAGAACACCGCGTACTGAGCCGCCGGCCGTGGCTCACAGCGTCGAAGGATGTCGGCGATAGGAACGCCGCGCCAGTCCGCTATCGATGACCATCCTTGGATGCAATGGTGAAGACTACGCCGAGCATAGGAAGGCATGGCCCGGAGTTCATTCGAGACTGAGGTCGGCCGGCGCCTCGACCAGACCATCGACCCGCAACCTCCAATCGCGGACGGTGTCGATATGGTTTCGGTACGCGGCGTCGACCGGCGGTCGGCCGTTGATCCAGTGATAGGACGGCGTCGGGGTGCTCAGCGTCCGAGCACTCGGTCGAAGCACCCGGGAGATCAGACGTTCGGGTATCCCGATCAGGGCGCCAGTGACGGCTCGGGTTGCCCGTGGTTTGCGCTTCGAGACGACGGTGGCCCCCACATGAAGAGCGATCACGAAGAGGATGCCGGCGGTGGCTAGGGCGATCGCTCCTGCGTGGTTCGCTTCGGAGCTTCCCAGCACGATGCGGCTCAACCCGGCCCCGAGCCCGTGGACAGCCACCATGGCGGTATGCATCACGATGAAGAGGCAGAACGCCAAGAGGAGGAGGAAGTGCAGACTTCGCGCTCGTTGTGCGACTCCGCCTCGGCTCGGTGCCCGACGTGCCCACCTGTGAGAGCAACGGCGAGAGACGGAGGCTCCTGATCACTCGCTCGCGCGACGTGTACCCCGACCGGTCCGTCGGGCAGGACAAGCGCGCGCCGGTAGGAGATCCCATCCCGGGCATCGATCACGTTTCCCGGGCGCCACCGCAACGCCCAGACGCTGAGGTCGAGTCGGAACGGCGGCATCGGGTCAATCGAGAACGCGCCTCGACATCGATCGGTTGGCCTTTCCCTCTCTAGGGCACCACCCTCGTTCTCCCAGCGTGCCCCCGCGGCACGCATCTCGCGCGTGCGCTCGACGAACTGTGTCCCGGGCTGGTTCTGCGCGATCACGATTGCGTCCCGGTTCTCGGCAATCCGCGCCGGCGAACCTTGACTAGGAAGACCGCGTCGTTGTGCTCGGTGTGCCGGGCGGAGAAGACCAGAGTGAGTGTGTCATCGTGCGCGCGTTCCCTGAGCTCGGCAAGCTTTGGACGTTGTTCGGGAAGCTCCTCGATGTAGCGACGACGGAACTCCCTCGAAGCGATTCGGCTCGTGCCCGAACGACTTGCGGAGCTGCGTGCCCGGCGGTAGCTCTCGCTCCCGTTCATCGAGCTTGGCCCGCTCGCGCGAGACCCCGGGCGGCCAGAGACGGTCGATCAGGACGCGGTAGCCGTCCGAGGGTCTGCGGGCTCATGAGTGCGTTTCAGGCGGACATCCACCGTGGGCTCCTCTTAGGGCACGGTCGCCAGCGTACTATCGATGCGTGCCTGATCGTGGTCGCGACCTTTCGAGGGATGTGGGCGAAAGGGCCGTGGAGTCGCGGAAGCTAGGAGGCCAGTGGATGGACCGAGCGGGATCGGAAGACGCGCGAAGGGCGAACAACCAGAAGGCGTGGGACGATCCGATGGTCGTCGTCGAGGGTCTAGACCAGGCTTCGTGTGGGGCCCACGCAAAGGTGCTCGCGATGGAGGGGTTCGCCGTCGCGCAGGAAAGGGGAAACGCCGAGGATTGGCGAGCCGCGATCGCGCAGCGACACTGTGATCATCCCGGCTGGAAGGAACACCTCGAAGAGGCAGAGCGTTGCATGCGCGCCTCAGGTCTCTGGCCGTGGTCCCACGAGGAGCGTTCTTGAGCGCGCGCACCGCTGTATCCCAAGCCGGCGGGTCGGCTTGACCGCTCCTCCGCGTCGATCTCCCTCCGCGGCGATCTCATCTTCAGGTGAGCCGATGCCGTGCAGGTAGGCTGTTCGGAGGCCGCCGGGCTTTGACGGAGGGAAGCTCATGTCACACATCAGGATCGAAGACGCCACTTCATCGGTCGAGATTCAATCCGGTGCCGTCGTCTCCAAGGTCATCCACCGCGACGACGACATCGACGTGACCATCTTCGGGTTCGATGCGGGTGAAGGCCTCACGGAACACACCTCCGCTCGCCCGGCGATCGTGCAGGTGCTCTCCGGGCGGCTGCGGTTCACGGTCGAGGGAGACGAGGTCGCGATAGTTGCTGGCACCTGGGTTCACATGAGCGCCGGCGCCGTGCATTCCTTGACCGCCGTTGAACCCACAGTGATGCTCCTCACCCTGCTGCGCTCGGGCTGAAGCAGACGGAACAAGGAGGGATCTTGAAGGCTACGAAGCAACTCCACGATATTGGCCAGAGTCTGTGGCTGGACAACATCACCAGGGGGATCCTGAATGATGGGACGTTGGAGTCCTACGTCCGCGACTACTCGGTCACCGGCCTCACCTCGAACCCCTCGATATTCGACAAGGCGATCGAGCAGAGTCAGGATTACGATAAGTCCATCCGTGGGTCGACGACGCAGGGTATGAGTGGCGAGGATCTGTTCTTCGAGCTGGCGATCCAGGATCTGCAACGAGCCGCCGACCTCTTCCGGCCGACCTACGAACGCACCGACGGCGTGGACGGGTGGGCATCGTTGGAGGTCTCTCCTCTGCTCGTGCACGACGCGGACGGCACCATCAAGGAAGCGGCGGCGCTGCATGAACGCTCAGGTCGCGACAACGTCTTCATCAAGATCCCCGGTACGCCCGAAGGCGCCCATGCGATCGAGGAGAGCATCTTCGGAGGCGTACCTATCAACGTCACCCTTCTGTTCTCTCACGAGCAGTACCTTGTCGCAGCAGAGGCATTCATGCGTGGGGTCGAGCGACGGATCCAGGCCGGTCTAGATCCATCGGTGTCTTCGGTGGCATCGGTCTTCATCAGTCGGTGGGACAAGGCCGTTGCCGAGAAGGTCCCCGCCGCACTGCGGAACCGCTTGGGCATCGCGGTCGCCAAACTCGCCTACGCGGCGTACCGCAACGTCTTGCAGTCCGACCGGTGGTTGCGCCTTGCGAACGCGGGCACGCGGCCCCAACGCCTCCTCTGGGCGAGCACGGGGACGAAAGACCCGGATGCATCCGACGTCCTCTACGTGGAAGCCCTGGCGGCTCCCTTCACCATCAACACGATCCCGGACAAGACACTTGAGGCGTTCGCTCAGCATGGGAGGGTCGGCGATCTGCTACCGGCCGATGGTGGCGACGCAGAGGATGTCTTGACCGAATTCGCCAACTCGGGGGTGGACCGGCGGGGTTTGGCCGAACAGCTTCAGATCGAGGGCGCCGAAGCCTTCGATGAGTCGTGGAAGAGCCTGCTCGCGAGTATCGAGCGGAAGAGGCATGACTGAGATCCTCACAACCGCGATGGCGAGTACGTCGCGAACAGACCCAGTTCAGGAACGCCTCGCACCGTAGATGATCACCGCAACGATCAGCACGATCACGAGGATGCCGATGATCCCCACGCCTCCGAGCGCAGCGAGCATTTGTTCCCCCTTACTTTGCCCCGCATCTTAGCGCGCTGAGCTACTAACTCCTTCGCCCTTCGGTCCTGCACCCAGCCTCATCGCGGAGGCAGAAACTCGAAGTCACAGACCTTTTCCTACGGGCCTTACTTGCCCGTGGGCGTCACGCAGGAACCGACCTTGCCCGCAGACTGGACACCTCCATCTCCCGCCTTTCGGCGGCGGGATCGTCCGCGCAGTTCGCACTCGTGGATTACGTGAAGAGTGTCCAACGCGCGACTCTCCGGGCGATGCTAATCCGCTCCTTCTCCATCATCCCGGTGCTCCCCTTACCGTGAGCGCGGATTCCCCTGCCGCCCCGCGCCGCGTCCTTGAGTCTCGCCTGTCCAGGTTCGACACTTCCCAAGACCGGCAATCTCGCGGCCCTCACGCTAGGGCGCTTGGACGTTCAACGCCGCCAAGACGGACGGATGCCCGAGCCCGAAGACTCGTGGGCGAACTGACCTCTTGAAGATTGTCACGCGAGCGCCGCACTCACCGAGCGGCGGGCAACGAACGCGATATTCCTGGCCGTAATTACAGATGAAAGCGCGGGCTCTCAAGGCGAAGACTTGGATCCCTCGGTCACTTCTCCCTTGTGCGCCGCGAAGGCCGCAAGGACTTCATCCTTCTCACGCGGAGGAACCCCGAAGTGATCGAGCGTGCGTCCCAGCTCAGCCGCGACCTCGTCGAACTCCTCAGGGGAGATCCGGAGCTCGCGGTGGGCCTCTTCCAGCCCGAGGGGGGTGCTTCCTGGCTTCGTGGCCGCGAACGAGAAGGGTCCACCGGCGACGTTGCAGACCCACAGCGTGCGCATGAACTTCAGCCCTGGCAGCCGGTCCAACTGGTCGGTATGCCACTCACGAAGCTCGGGGTTCTTCGATGCTTGGCCGACCATGGGGTTCTGGACGACCGCATCGCTGAAATGGTCGATGACCCCAGCGATGGCGAACACGCCACCCAATCGTTCGTACAAGCTCGGCTCTGCCATCGTCGATCTCCCGTCTGGGACCCGGAGAGGGTCGGCCTGCCAGCGATGTGTGTCACCGGTCACTATGTCTCACTCGTACTACCCCACCCCGTCGGCTGGGTCAAGAGGAGGCTGAGTGGGTTGCACCAAGGTGTGCCACCCGGCGTTCCATATCTTCATCTTCGACGAGTTCGCGTTAGTCAACCGACTCCTCTGCTCAGCGAGCCCCCCGCCCGGGATCGGAAACGACGCGCAGCAGGCGCCGTGACGGACGGAGGTGGAGGATGGCATGGGGCGAGGGCAGGCACGCCACTGCACTGATGTGGGCATACTGGGCTGATGAACGAAGACGACGCTCGAGCCATCGGGGTGCAGGAGGAGGATCCAAACCCTTCCGAGGACATCGGGGACGACAGGGACCGGAACGCAGAGGACAGGGACCGGGACGCCGAAGCTCGCGACGAAGCATCCGAGGCCCGCAGCGAGAGGGCGGACGCTAGGGACGAGCGTGCCGAAGCTCGAGAGGAAGGCGCCAGCGAGCTTGACGTCGGAGCAGCTGCCGACCGCGCGGGGGCGTTAAGAGACCGACGGGGAGGGGCAAGCGACCGAACCCAGGCGGCAGATGATCGCGACGCCGCAGCAGCCGATCGTGCCCTATCGGCAAGAGAGCGGGCGATCTCCTCCATCGATGAGCCGACCGGCGCGTATCGGAGGGACTCCGGCACTCTTGAGCTGGAGCGTGAGGTCGCCCGAGCGAAGCGAACAAATCAGCCCTTGGTCCTCGCCTTCGCGGATGTAGACGGCCTCAAGGTCACGAACGACTCGCTCGGCCACAACGCCGGAGACCAGCGCCTCCGACAGACCGTCAAGAGCATCCGCACGCGTCTCCGTTCCTACGACCTGATCGTTCGCTTCGGAGGCGATGAGTTCGTCTGTGCGCTTCAAGACATAACCATGTCAGAGGCAGCAGCCAGGCGTTTCGAGGCCGTCAACGCAGACCTTGCAGGAACCGAGGACGGATCTATCACCGTTGGGTTGGCAGACCTGCGGTCGGAGGACTCGCTCGGCGACCTCATCGCGCGAGCCGACGAAGCCCTCTATGCGCAACGCGAACGGACTCAACGATAGGCGGCGAGTTCATCGGCGGTGAAGCGGTAGCCGAACTCGGGGTCATCGGCGTGGATCTACAGCCCGGCGTCGACCAGGTCCACCTGCCGGAAGCCGGCGGAGATGCCGGTCTCGGCTTCGAGCGAGGAGTAGAGCGGGACGTTCAGCCGCGCGAGCGCGTCGGGATCGGCGAGATGTGCCGGAATCGCCGTCATATCGGGCGGAGGATATCTGGCCGTCGCCCCTTAACGGAATGGGAGCGCAGCCTGCCACTCCAAACCGT
>JANXVR010000213.1 GCA_025351565.1 Actinomycetes bacterium | reverse complement strand
CCGGTCACGATCGAGGACTCGTCCGAGGCCAGGAACAGGCAGCACGCGGCCATCTCCTCGGCGGTGCCGGCGCGCCGCAGCGGCACGTCGCGGGTTGCCAGCTTGTAGGCGTCATCCCGGTTGCCGAGGCCGCGTTCGGCCGCCAACTCGTCCATGGACTCGTCGCCCATCGGCGTGATGATCCAGCCCGGACACAGCGCGTTGGCGCGGATCCCCTGCGGGCCGTAGTCGACGGCGATCGCGCGAGCCAAGGCGAGCAGGCCAGCCTTCGACACGTCGTAGGCGGCCGAAGCCGGAGCCGCCGCCAGGGCGTTGGTGCTGGCGACCAGGACGACCGAACCGCCGCCGCGCGCGAGCATCGCCGGGATGGCCGCGCGCGTCATCATCATGGGACCGGTCAGGTTGATGTCGATCTGCTTGTGCCAGTTGCCGTCGTCCATGTCGCCGACGGTCCCCTCGATGCCGATCCCGGCGTTGGCCACCACGATGTCGAGGCCCCCGAAGTTGGAGACCGCGGCGGCCACGGCCTCGGCGGCGTGGGATGGATCGCTGGTGTCACCGGCTATCGCGATGCCGCCGGTTTCCTTGGCCACCGCCTCGATCGGCTCGGGACGCCGGCCGGTCACGACCACGTTCGCGCCCTCGCGGGCGAACAGCCGGGCAGTGGCGGCTCCCACGCCCGTGCCGCCCCCTGTGATGAGTGCCACTTTATTCTCGAGTCGTCGGGAGTCGCTCACGGCGAGTTCTTGCCCTGACGGCGCTTGTTGAGGCGGGCCCACGCTTCTGCGGGTTCAGTGTCAGCTCCACGCTCCATCACATCGATGAGGCGGGGATCCGGGGCGTACGGCGGCGGCTCGTCATCGTTCCCGCTGCTCGGGGTTATCTGGTCCGGCTGCTTCGGTTCACGTTCCATCCGAGTACCTCCTGAGTCAGTGTAGGCGCGAGCCCACCGCAAGGAGAAGAGCCGACAGGCCTAGGAACGACATCGTGATCTTTCAGGCGATGCGCCTTCGTTCGGAGTTCGGGCTGGATTTGCGAAAGCATCTCGATCTGTGAGTCGAGGAGGGCACGTTTCGTGAAGGCCTCGTCCGCTCCTAAGTAGTGGGTCCGAAGCTCTTTCATATTCACGACCCCTATGCCTCGAGGCCAGAAGGTCGAGAGAGCCCCGGCGGCACTGCACACCGCGGCGACGCGCCCGAGTCCGATGAAGATCGGATGACCGCCACCCGATAACGCGATCAACGCGCTCGCCAGGCCGAGGAGGATGCCAGCCTTCGAATCGAGGGAGTCGAAGTGCTGAAGTTGCGCGCTGCGCTCTTTGTCGACTTGCACGAGGAGGGGCGCGAGCGACTGCAAACCTCTCCCTGCCATGTGAGGACGCTACCGCACACGTCTGACATGCGCGTAAGGGTTGAGTCGAGGCGCCGTGCGAGGCTGTTCAGGCGGTCCAGAACGCGTCGGCGGCGGCCTGATCGAACGGAGTGATCCAGACCTCCTTCGCTTTGCCACCCTCGATGTGGAACACCAACATCTGGGCAAGGGTGACCGTCTTGCCGCGACGCGTCGCGGTTGCGTTCACGAGTGCGATGGTGTGGTCATCGTCGGCGACGATCGCGTGGATCTCCTGGCTGAAGGAATCGGTCTCCTGCGGGATCTGGGCGAAGCTGCCGAAGACCGCCTCCTTGCCCACGAAGTCACCCGAGATGACGCCCGCACCTGAGGCGTGCCACACGATGTCGTCGGCCAGGATGCCGTCGAGCGTCGCCATGTCTCCGGTGGCGAACGCCTCGAAGCCCTTCCGTACCAAGTCTGCGTTCGGATGTGCCATGTCTGCCTCCCCGTTCTCAAGGGTTCCCGACTTGAACCGTTCCAACATAGTCGTTCGCACCGACTCTGGTAGTCGGGACTCAGCCACCCAAGAGAGGTTCCTCGCGGACGTGCGCCCCGAGGGGTAGATCTACGTCGTCTGCCTCGAAGGGAGGCGGGCGGAAGCCGTCAGCTCGCGACGTACTTCTGGAGGGCTTCCCGAGCTACCTCGCTCACGGTCCGACCTTCGGCCTTCGCCTTCTTCTTCGCACTGTTGAACAGAGCAGGAGCCACCCGGTAGCTGATCCTCGGCGACTCGCCTTCCGCGAGCGAGGGACGACCGACCCGTTGACGTTTGGCATTGGACAGGTCGTAGCCCGCCTCGGCCTCCCTGGCGAGGGCATCGACGGTTCCCTTGGAGAGCTTCGTCCCCTTCTTGGTCTTCAGGTCCGCCATCTCTTCGCCTCCTCGTACTGCGCCCGGTAACGCCTCCGCAACTCCATCGCGTGGATCACGTACAGGTCCCCGTTCTCCAGCTCGACGGCCATCACCTCCAAGGCAGTCCCCTCGCGATCGTCGCCGAGGAACACCAGTCGGTCGTCCACCTGTCCTTCGGCTGGAGCGATGCGAAGGACGAACCCGCAGTGCTCGATCACGAACGAACTCCGCGCCCGCGCGACCCGATGCCTGGTGGCGGACCTCGCCCACCTGATCCTCACTCGACCACGAACCCTAGCATAATTGTGTCCGACATAACTATTCCGTCATCCTGGCCATCGTTCTCGGTCGTCTCACGGGCTCGACCGCCACATCAGATACCTAAAGGCCAGCACATCCTGTGGGTGAGGAGGTACTGGACAGCAGGTATCACCGGCTCAGCCACCCGCGAGTCTCCGCAGATCCTTCATGAGGAGGAAGAGGTGGAGTGGGTCAGTGGGTGAAGCCTCGAAGTCGAATCGTGCATAGAAGTTCTTCGCATTCTCGTCCTTGGCATGGACGAGCACGGCGCGAGCTCCGATCTCCTTCGCTGCCCCCGCCGCCCTCAGCAGCGCGTCCTTCAGCAGCGCGGCTCCAAGACCTGTTCTTTGTTCTCTGCGATCAACCGCGAGTCGTGCGAGGAGGATGATCGGGATCGCATGGGCGGCGAGCCCCTTCTTGACCCTCGGCGTCGCGTCCTCATGCGTCACCGCCCCGGATGCAAGGGAGTAGTAGCCGACGACCCCGCCGTCCCGATGGACCACGAATGTCCTGGCCGTACCGGTCCCTTGATTGAGGAGCGCCATGCGCTGCAGCCAGTCGTCCAACGCTGGCTTCCCGCAGTCGAACGTTGCGGTCGAATGGTGCGCGGTCAGGAGCTCAACGGCTGAGAGCGAACCCGTCACCTCTTGCGCTGCTACCGCTCGAGCAGACTGGGTTGATCAAGCAACTCCTGCAGGCTGGACTTGGCCGGCGTCACGTCGCGGTCGAGCGCAGCCGTGAACGCCTCCCACCGCTCATCGTTAAGGCCGAAGATCCGACGATCCGTCAAGATCCGGTCCGCACTCGCGAGAACCGCGTCCAGCACAAAGGCACTTACATCCTTCTGTGCGGCCTCAGCAGCCTCGCTGATGACATCCCTCTGGTGGGGGCTGACCCGTACGTAGAGCCGCTCCTTCTTCAGTTCCCTCGAGGTGGTCATTCCCGCTGCTCCTTCGAAGCTGTAGATCTCTCCGCTGACTGAGTGCGGGTAGTGTACGTACGATCGGCGTACAAGGCAAGGTTCTGGAGCAGGATCCATGCTCGGCCCCCTTGGCGATGAAGCGTTCTTGCCGTGTGTGAGGGGTTCAGGCTAGGATGCAACAGAAGCCCCCTCCGATCCACGGCCGCCTATGAGCGTCCGGGGCAGCTGCGAAGGTAGATCTACGTCGTCTGCTTCGAAGGGAGGCAGGCGGAAGCCGTCAGCTCGCGACGTACTTCTGGAGGGCTTCCCGAGCTACCTCGCTCACACCTGATCCAGGGCGGGATGCCCGATGGTCTGGGGCGACGAAGAAGAAGGTTAGAGGCCCCCGCGCTCACCCCATGGGGATACCGAGTACGCGTGACATCAGCGCGCGCATCCGCGGGTCGCCTCGAGCCGGGCAACGATGCCCGCGTTCCTCGCGAGCGCTTCCGACATCCCGATGTCTGCGTCCTTCGTCTCACGAAAGAGCTCGCCTCCGAGCCCCCACCGATAGGCGTGCAGCGTGATCATCTGGCCGCCGATCACCACGACGTCAGAGAGGTCTTCTGTCACGCGGGCCACATCTGCCGATGCAACGAAGCTGAGATCCTGCGCGTTAGATGTCGCCCGCAAGGAGAGGGAGGTCAGCGGGTGGTCGAGAGCATCCATCGGACCACCTCCTTGGACGCGGCTTCGCGGTCGCGTCCCCCTAGGTGGATCAAGTCCCACGCGACCTGGGTGGGATCCGCCAGCCGAAGCTCACGACCTCCGATGGTTCCGAACGTCGGGACATCATCCGGTCCGAACACGGAATCATCGGCCGGCGTGACCAAGGTGACGTTCGCCCCCTCCGGCGAGTCCGTCAGAACCAGCCCTAGCGCCTCCAGGTGTCGCGATCCCGCGGCACGTTGATAGACGATGAGATGCGTTGGCCGGCGCACGGGAACCAGCAGATCCGACGCCACATCTGCGGAGATCGCGACCGCGTCGGGCGCGGCGTGTTCCATGATCGAGACGGCGGTATCGCTTAGCGGATCGAGGGTGTATCCATATCGAGCGTCGCCTCCGGGGCCTGCGTAGTTATCGAGGAAGGCCTCCCAGAGACGCTGGCTATCGCAGCGCAACATGCGTCCCGTTCTCTCGACGAGGTCTTCGCGTGCGAGCCCCGCGAGGATCTGGGAGACGCGCGGCTGGGTCACGCCCGCGGCCACCGCCAGACGCGCCTGCGTGATCGGATCCCCCGATGGGCGCGGTCGCGCGATCAGAGCACGAACGATCTTCAATCCGGCCGAGGACCTGGGGAACCCTGAGGTCTTGCGGACGGGGGGAGTTGACGAGGTTCTGTTGCGCAACCGCCACGGGCTGGCAGCGAGGTCGTAGTTACCCCGCGCGTCTGCCCATGACCACCCGAGGGCGACAAGCCGAACTCCCAGCGATCCAGAAACGTACGGGGCGAAGAGCAGCGGGTTGTCTCCCGCGCCGATCCCGGCGCGGGTCTCCTCCAGCCCGCCAAGCTCTGAGGGATACGGGGCGCGGCTTCGCATCTCGACGACGAAGCGCCGCCGCGAGCCCTCGAAGACGACGTCGACGATGGCATCCGGGCCGGCGTCGGAACCGCCGGCCGACTTCATGACCGTGACCCGAGCGCCCAGCTCCTCGAGCGCCTGTATCCACGTGTCCATAAGCATGAATCAAAGTATAAGCACTGTGCTTATACAGGTCAAGAGTCTAATACAGACGGCTGCGCAGGTGTCGGTCGGGAGTACGATGCCGCGATGGAAGGTGTGGTCGAACTCGCGGACGGGGCATCCCTGACGTTCGAGGATGTGGGCGAGGGGCCGGTGGTCACGCTGCTGCATCCCGGACTCTGGGACCGGCGGACGTGGGATCCGCAGGTCGGGCCACTGGTGCAGGCGGGGTTCCGCGTGCTCAGGTATGACCTCCGCGGGTATGGGCACTCGAGCCGGTTGCAGGGCGAGCCCTTCTCCCACGCGCGCGATGTCGTGGCGCTCCTCGATGCCCGGGGTGTGGGAACCGCCGCCCTCGTCGGTTCTTCGATGGGAGGCGCCATCGCGATCGATACCACCTTGGAGTTCCCCGATCGCGTCTGGGCGCTCGGGGCGATCGCATCGGCGCTGGGCGGGTTCGAGGAGAACGACGAAGAGGAGTCCTGGTGGGAGGAGCGATGGCCACCGATCGCGAAGGCGAAGGAGGAGGGCGACCTCGAACGTGTGCGCGACCTCCAG
>JANXVR010000270.1 GCA_025351565.1 Actinomycetes bacterium | reverse complement strand
TGATGATGTTTTCGGCGTTGTCAATCCGAAGGTCGGCGACGCCGCCACCGTTCATGTCGCCCACGAGCGTTCCGTTGGCCGACGTGCCCAGGGTGTTCGTGTCGTTGGTCCCGGGGTCTGGGATCGCGAGACGCGAAGAGGTACCACCGCTGGTGGCGGGGAGCCCACCATCCTCGAGGGTCAGCGTGTCGGTGCCGTTCCCGAGGTCCACGATGTTGACCATGTTGTTGAAATCAGCAGGGTGGAAGAAGGTGAACGACTCGTTCCCGGCGTTGCTGCCGAGCACGAGGAGATCGGTCTGGACCGTGTCGCAAGGGCTCCAGTCGTTGCCGTTGATCGACAACTCGTAGTTGCCCGCGTTGACCCGTGCGATCACGTTGTCATCGGTTCCGACGTTGATCGTGACCACACCGAGGGCGCTGCTGCAGCTGGTCGCCGCGAAAGCGGGCGCCGCCGTCACCCCGATAAACGTGAACAAGGATCCGACGAAGAGGCCAGTCGTTACTGCCAGACCTCGTCGCCCCCCTCCAGAGAACAACTTCATTCCTGTGCCCCTTTCTAGAGCCTCTACCGATGAACCAACCCTATCACCGCACATAGAGCGCAAACGCCCTACGCCTTACAGCTGAGCCGAAGCCTAAGCTCCGTTATCCAGTGAGTCAAACCGTCTGACTCGAAATCTCCTGGGCCCATCTCTATCAACGCATCGACCCCTTGAAGGTTGCGTCGGCGACCGAACTTTCTTACCGAGAAGCGTGGAACGTGGCGTCGGTGATCGAGATACCGTCGCCCCACACGGAGAGTTCGAAGACCGCATTGCCCTGGAGCGGGATGGGGCTCGAGGAAGCGTTCGCCCCGGCCTCCGTGTAGGTCCCGCTGAAGACGTACGAGACGGGGTTGTCCTTCCCTGCTACCCCGTTGACCAGGGGCGATGTGGCGGTCATCACGTATTGGGTCCGGTTGTTGCCGGCGCCCATATAGAAGGCCAGCTTGAGGCTCCCGCCGGTGGGCTCGAGATGGGCATCGTATACGGCTGAGACGGCCCAGGCGGCATCGCCCTCACCGTCCAGTGCCCCGCCCGAGAACGACTGATGCACGTCCAGCGGGGAGGAATCGGTCAGCTTCCCGGATGTCGAGGTGGCGCCCACCGACAATCCGGACCCGCAGCCGCACTGATCGGACGAGGCCCAGTCGATGGCGAACGCACCCGACCAGGCGGGCGGCGGCGGGGCAACGGGCGGCGGAGGCGGCGAGCCGCTGGGGCCTGGGCCCGGTGAACCGCTCGGCCCCGGGGAAGGAGCGCCGCCGGGACCGGGACCCGGGGACCCGGCGTGGTTCTGGCGGGCGGCGTGGTGCGTCGGGTGGGCTGGGCGGATCTGATGGTGCACGTGCTTGGGGGGGACCGGCTGCGGAACGACCGGGGGAACCGGGGCCGGTGCCACCACGGCGACGGCGGGCGGGGACGGCTGCGTCCGGTGGCGGGAGTACTCGACCCCGCCGACGGTCAGGCTCCCGGCCACAAGCAACGTGACCGCGGCCGCGACGACCTTCTGACCCGTCTCGGAAGCGGCCGCCTGGGCGGCGGGCGAAGACGCGGCGGCCGACACGGCCGGAGCCGCGCTCGCCGTGGCCCGGCTGGCGTTGCCCGCCTGTTCGACGATCCGTTTGAGACCGCCGGCGAACCGAAGAGGGATCAGGAAGAGGAAGAAGCCGGCAACTCCGCCGGTGCCCTCCCGGCCGGTCCACATCCGGCGGAAGCTCCCCTTGGCCCGGTGGATCAGAGCCTTGACCTGGGGCGGCGTCATGCCGAGTTCGTCGGCGATCTCCTGGTGCGAGCGCCCCTGAACCTCCCGGAGGACGAGCGCGTCGCGGTGGTTCGCGGGCATCTCGGAGAGCAGCGCCTGCACCTGGTGGGCTTGCACCATCCGTTCTACGGTTTCGCTGGGGTCTTCGCCCGTGCGGTCATGCTGATCGCCGATCGACACCAGATCGAGTGGTTGTACGTACCCCAGGTTCCGGGTTCGGCGCGACGTCGAGCGAACCATGTCGAGGGCGACGTTCGTCGCGATCCTTGCGATCCACGCGCGAAGCTCATACCGGCCGTTGAACCGAGGGAGGGCCTGGAGCACCCGAACCATCGTTTCCTGCGCGGCTTCGTCGGCGTCCTCGGGATTCCGCAGGATCCGCAGGCTCACGGACCGGGCGTAGGCGAAGTAGCGCCGGTAGATCTCGGCGTAGGCGTTCGCGTCGCCCGCCTTGAAGTCGATGACGAGACCGCGGTCATCGGCGACCCCGGTCTGGGCTTCCAGTAGCTCACTGATCTTGATGGCCACGCGTATCCCCTTCAGTGGAGCCAACGCCGGAAACAGCCCAAGGTTGCGCCCCGCAGAGAACTATCGGCAGAACAGCCCCGTTTCCGCAGCCGAATCTACCACCGTGTGGTGGCGCGGCCTAGGAGTTGCGCGACCTGGCTCTATTCGTCCTTGGACGTGCCGACCCCGCCGAGCATCTGTTCGGCCTGCGCCCTGGTGAGGCCCGCGGGCACGAGTTCGCCGGTGCTTCCGGCCGCCATGGCGTCGGCGAGCTCCTTCTGGCGAACCAGCCAGTACTCGGGGATGGCCTCGGGCTTGATCCGCACCTGGACGTTGCGGTAGCGGCTCATGCCGGTGCCTGCCGGGATCAGCTTGCCGATGATCACGTTCTCCTTCAGGCCGAGCAGCGGGTCCGACTTGGCCCCGATGGCGGCATCGGTGAGCACGCGCGTTGTCTCCTGGAAGGAGGCGGCCGAGAGCCACGAATCCGTGGCCAGGGATGCCTTCGTGATACCCAGGAGCACCGGGCGCGCCGAAGCCGGCACGCCGCCGCTCTCGACCACTTCGGCGTTCGCGTCTTCGAACACGCGGCGGGCCACCATGTCGCCGGGCAGGAACGTGGAGTCCCCCGGTTCGATGATGTGGACCTTGCGCAGCATCTGACGAGCGATGAGCTCGATGTGCTTGTCGTGGATGGTGACGCCCTGGCTCCGGTAGACCTGCTGGACCTCGTCCACCAGGTGCTGCTGGAGCGCGAGGACACCTTCGACACGCAGCTTCTCGTGGGGGTTCACCGAACCCTCGGTGAGCTGCTGGCCGACCTCGACACGTTCCTTCGACGCGACGGTCAGGCGCGCCCGGAAACTGACCGGGTACTCGACCTCGTCGCCGCTGTCGTCGGTGACGCGGATCTTCCGGATGTGCTTCTCGTCGTCGTCCTCGATGGTCACGGTTCCGCTGAGTTCGGTGATCTGCGCTTCGCCCTTGGGCTTGCGCGCCTCGAAGAGTTCGACCACGCGCGGCAGGCCGTGCGTGATGTCCTCGCCGGCCACGCCGCCGGTGTGGAACGTACGCATGGTGAGCTGCGTGCCAGGCTCGCCGATGGACTGCGCGGCGATGATGCCGACCGCCTCACCGATGTCCACGATCCGGCCGCTGGCGAGCGACCTGCCGTAGCAGACCGCGCACACGCCGATCTCCGCTTCGCATGTGGTGACCGACCGGACCTGCACGAACTCGACGCCGCCCTCAACCAGGGCCGTCGCCACTTCGTCGCTGATCTGGTCGCCCTTAGAACCCAGCTTCTTGCCGCCGACCTTGACGTCCTCGGCCAGCACGCGGCCGAACGCGGACGTGTCCAGGTGCTGATGCTTGACCACCGAGCCGTCGGGACGCCGCACGTTGATCCGCGCGGGGACGCTGCGATCGGAACCGCAGTCCTCCTCACGGATGATGAGCTCCTGCGCCACGTCGACCAGACGGCGGGTCAGGTACCCGGAGTCGGCGGTCCGCAGCGCGGTGTCGGCGAGTCCTTTTCGGGCACCGTGCGTCGAGATGAAGTACTCGAGCACAGACAGCCCTTCGCGGAAGTTCGACTTGATGGGCCGCGGGATGATCTCACCCTTGGGGTTGGCCACCAGGCCTCGCATACCGGCGAGCTGACGGATCTGCATGATGTTCCCTCGGGCGCCGGAGTTGGCCATCATGAAGATGGGGTTGGTCGGGGTGAAGCCGGCTTCCATGGCTTCCTTGACCTCGTCCGTGGCCTGGGTCCAGATCTCGATCAGCTCCTGACGGCGCTCGTCGTCGGTGATGATGCCCTTGCGGTACTGGCCCTCCACCTTCTGGGCGCGCTTCTCGTGCTCGTCCAGGATCTTCTGCTTGCTGGGCGGCACGGTGACGTCCTCGACACCGATGGACACGCCGGCGCGCGTGGCGTAGTGGAAGCCCAGGTTCTTCAGGTTGTCCAGGACCTCTTCCGTGGCCGCTCTGTCGTAGCGGTGCACGACCTCGTCCACCAGGCGGGCGATGTCGGACTTCAGCACCGAGTGGTTCCGGTATTCGAAGTCCTTCGGGAAGGCCTCGTTGAAGATCACGCGGCCGATGGTGGTGCGCACGACGGGCGTCTGGCCCTCCTCCCCTTTCCAGTTCTCCGGAAGCATGTCGGCAGGGATCGCCTTCCCGTCCAGCCGGATGCGGATCGGGTCGTGAACGTGCATGTGGCCCATGTCCAACGCCAGCAGCGCTTCGGCAACCGAACCGAGCGTCGGGATGTCTTCGTCCTTGGCGTCTTCGTTCTTCGAGAGCGCGAGGTAGTACAGGCCAAGCACCATGTCCTGGGACGGCGTGGCGATGGGACGGCCGTGCGCCGGCGACAGGATGTTGTTGGTGGAGAGCATCAGGATCCGGGCCTCGGCCTGCGCCTCGGCGGACAGCGGCACGTGGACCGCCATCTGGTCCCCGTCGAAGTCGGCGTTGAACGCCGCGCACACGAGCGGGTGGATCTTGATGGCCTTGCCTTCGACGAGCACCGGCTCGAACGCCTGGATCCCCAGACGGTGGAGCGTGGGTGCGCGGTTCAGCATGACGGGGTGGTCGCGGATGACCTCTTCCAGCACGTCCCACACCTGCGGACGCGCGCGTTCGACCATCCGCTTGGCGCTCTTGATGTTCTGCGCCAGGTTCTCGTCCACCAGCCGCTTCATGACAAACGGCTTGAACAGCTCCAGCGCCATCTGCTTGGGAAGCCCGCACTGGTGCAGTCGAAGCTCGGGTCCCACGACGATGACGCTGCGGCCGGAGTAGTCGACGCGCTTGCCCAGCAGGTTCTGGCGGAACCGGCCTTGCTTGCCCTTCAGCATGTCGCTGATGGACTTCAGGGGACGGTTGCCCGGGCCCGTGACGGGACGACCACGGCGACCGTTGTCGAACAGGGCGTCCACGGCTTCCTGCAGCATCCGCTTCTCGTTGTTGACGATGATCTCGGGCGCCTGCAGGTCCAACAGTCGCTTCAACCGGTTGTTGCGGTTGATGACGCGGCGGTAGAGGTCGTTGAGGTCGGAGGTCGCGAACCGGCCACCGTCCAGCTGCACCATCGGGCGCAGGTCCGGCGGGATGACCGGCACGGCGTCCAGCACCATGGCCTGGGGAGTGGACTTTCCTTCCACGAAGTTGGAGACGACCTTCAGGCGCTTGATGGCCTTCAGTCGCTTGGTGCCCTTGCCGTTCGCGATGGTGTCGCGGAGGAACTCGCCCTCGGCCTCGACGTCGTAGTCCAGGAGCAGCCGCTTGATGGACTCGGCGCCCATGCCGCCGTCGAAGTAGTCACCGAACCGCTCGCGCAGATTGCGGTACACGGTGTCGTCGGCCACGAGCTGCTTCACCGAGAGGGACTTGAAGGCCGCGAGGACGTCGTCCAGGAGATCGGTCTCACGCTTGGCGGCGTCGGTGATCTTGTCGACGTCACGCTGGGCCTCGCGCTTGGCGGCCGAGAGCTGCGCCCCTTTGGCCTTCTCGCTCTCAAGCTCCTTGATGCGGTCTTCGAGTTCGTTCAGACGGGCCTTGATCTCGTCGTCGCGTTCGGCGTCGAGTTCCTTCTTCTCCTGCTCCAGGTCGGCCTCGATCTGCGGCAGTTCCTTGTGGCGGCGCTCATCGTCAACGCGCGTGATGACGTAGGCGGCGAAGTAGATGATCCGCTCCAGATCCTTCGGAGCCAGGTCCAGCAGGTACCCGAGGCGGGACGGGACGCCCTTGAAGTACCAGATGTGGGTAACGGGTGCGGCGAGCTCGATGTGCCCCATGCGGTCGCGACGAACCTTGCTGCGCGTGATCTCCACGCCGCAGCGTTCGCAGATGATGCCCTTGAAACGGACCCGCTTGTACTTCCCGCAGTGGCACTCCCAGTCCCGGGTGGGACCGAAGATGCGCTCGCAGAACAGGCCGTCCTTTTCGGGCTTCAGGGTTCGATAGTTGATGGTCTCCGGCTTCTTGACCTCGCCGTTGGACCACGCGCGGATCTGGTCCGCCGTGGCCAGGCCGATCCGGAGCTCATCGAAGTAGTTAACGTCCAACACTTAAGCGCTCGCCTCCCGTGGGGCGGGGTGCTCCCCCGCAATCCGTAGCTCGCTTCGCAACACGTTCAACGTTGGTGCATTCCCGTTCAGTCGAAATCAGCGCCCGCGGGCTCACGACGGCTGAGGTCGATCCCCAGCTCCTCCGCCGCCCGGAACACGTCCTCGTCGGTCTCCCGAAGTTCGATCTCCTCGCCGGTGGAGGAACGAACCTCCACGTTGAGGCAGAGCGACTGCATCTCCTTGATGAGCACCTTGAAGGATTCGGGGATGCCCGGCTCGGGGATGTTCTCGCCCTTGACGATGGCCTCGTAGACCTTCACGCGGCCAAGGACGTCGTCGGACTTGATGGTGAGCAGCTCCTGCAGGGCGTAGGCGGCGCCGTAGGCCTCCAGTGCCCAGACCTCCATCTCCCCGAACCGCTGCCCGCCGAACTGAGCTTTCCCGCCCAGGGGCTGCTGCGTGATCATGGAGTAGGGGCCGGTGGAGCGGGCGTGGATCTTGTCGTCCACCAGGTGGAGCAGTTTCAGGATGTAGGCGACCCCCACCGTGATGGGCTCATCGAACGGTTGGCCGGAGCGCCCGTCGAACAACCGGGCCTTGCCGACCGCGTTCACCATGTTGTCCCCGTCGCGGTTGGGATGCACCGAACGGATGGCATCCAGGATCTCGGACTCGCGGGCGCCGTCGAACACCGGGGTGGCCACGTAGACCGGTCCCTGATGATCGACGCCGTCCTTCTTGAATCCCCAGAGAGCGGCCAGGCCAAGGTGGGCCTCGAGCACCTGCCCGAGGTTCATCCGGGACGGAACCCCGAGCGGGTTCAGGATGATGTCGACCGGCGTGCCGTCCTCAAGGAACGGCATGTCCTCCTCGGGAAGGATCGTCGAGATGACGCCCTTGTTCCCGTGGCGGCCGGCGAGCTTGTCACCGTCGGAGATCTTGCGCTTCTGCGCCACGTAGACACGGACCAGCTGGTTCACGCCCGGCGGCAGTTCGTCTCCGTCGTCGCGGTTGAATACGCGCACGCCGATGACCTTGCCGGACTCGCCGTGCGGCACCTTCAAGGAGGTGTCGCGGACCTCGCGCGCCTTCTCGCCGAAGATGGCGCGGAGCAGCCGCTCCTCGGGGGTGAGCTCGGTCTCGCCCTTGGGCGTGACCTTGCCGACCAGGTAGTCCCCGGGGTTGACCTCGGCCCCGACGCGCACGATGCCGCGCTCGTCCAGGTCCTTGAGGATCTCCTCGGACACGTTCGGGATGTCGCGGGTGATCTCCTCGGCGCCGAGCTTGGTGTCGCGGGCATCGACCTCGTGCTCCTCGATGTGGATCGAGGTGAGGACATCTTCCTTGACCAGGCGCTCGGACAGGATGATGGCGTCTTCGAAGTTGTGGCCCTCCCACGGCATGTACGCCACGACCAGGTTCTTGCCCAGCGCGATCTCGCCGGCCTCGGTGGAGGGACCGTCGGCGATGACCTGGCCCTTCACGACCTTCTCGCCGGCGTTCACGATGGGTTTCTGGTTCTGACACGTGCCCTGGTTGGAACGGCGGTACTTGAGCAGGTTGTAGACCCGCAGTTCGCCGGTGCGCTCCTTGACCACGATCTGCTCGGCCGAGACGTCCTCGACGGTGCCGGCCTCCAGGGCCAGCACCACGTCGCCTGCATCGACGGCCGCGCGGAACTCCACGCCGGTGCCCACCAGCGGGGCTTCCGAACGAAGGAGCGGCACGGCCTGACGCTGCATGTTCGCACCCATCAGGGCGCGGTTCGCGTCGTCGTGCTCCAGGAACGGGATGAGCGCCGCAGCGATGGAGACGAGCTGCTTGGGCGAGACGTCCATGTAGTCGACCTCGCCGGGCGGCACCGAGTCGACCTCGCCGCCCTTCTTGCGAACCAGGACCAGGCCCTCCGTGAAGTTCCCGCTCTTGTCCACCTGCGCGTTGGCCTGCGCGATGATGTGCTTGTCCTCTTCGTCGGCCGACAGGTAGTCGATCTTCGAGGAGACCTTGCCGCCCTCGACGCGCCGGTACGGCGTCTCGATGAACCCGAACTCGTTGATCCGCCCGTAGGTGCTGAGCGACCCGATGAGGCCGATGTTCGGGCCTTCCGGGGTCTCGATGGGGCACATGCGACCGTAGTGGGACGGGTGCACGTCACGGACCTCGAAGCCCGCGCGCTCGCGGGACAGACCGCCGGGTCCAAGCGCGGAGAGGCGGCGCTTGTGCGTGAGGCCTGCCAGCGTGTTGGTCTGGTCCATGAACTGGGACAGCTGCGAGGTTCCGAAGAACTCCTTGATCGAGGCGACGACCGGGCGGATGTTGATCAGGGTCTGGGGCGTGATGGCCTCGACGTCCTGGGTGGTCATCCGCTCCTTGACCACGCGCTCCATGCGCGAGAGCCCGATCCGGATCTGGTTCTGGATGAGCTCACCCACGCTGCGGAGGCGGCGGTTGCCGAAGTGGTCGATGTCGTCGGGGTCATAGCCGTCCTCCCCGGCGTGGAGCTTCACCAGGTAGCCGACGACCTTCAGCATGTCCTCGTAGGTCAGGACGGCCTTGTACTTCGGCGCGCCGGTGCCCAGCTCTTCCTTGAGCTGCTCGGAGAAGACCCGGTACTTGAACTGCTCCCACGCCTTCTTGTCGGGGTTGTCGTTCTCGCCGAGCGCCTTGTGGTGGGCCTTGAGCTGCTTGAGGAGGTCACCTTCGGCCTTCCCGAGCTTCTTGTCGACCTTGTGACGGCCGACCTTGGCCACGTCGTAGCGCTTCGGGTTGAAGAACAGGTTCTCCAGGAGGGTCTTCGCGCTCTCGGCCGTGGGCGGCTCGCCCGGCCGGAGCTTGCGGTAGATGTCCTCGAGGGCCTCTTCCTGGGTCTCGACGTGGTCCTTCTCCAGCGTGTTCTGGATGGACTTGGCGTTGTTGAACACCTTGAGGATCTCCTCGGTGCTCCAACCCAGGGCCTTCAGCAGGACGGTGACGTTCTGACGGCGCTTGCGGTCGATCCGCACACCGACGGTGTCCTTCTTGTCCACGTCGAACTCCAGCCACGCACCTCGCGAGGGGATGATCTTGGCGACGAAGACGTCCTTGTCGGTGGTCTTGTCCAGGTCACGGCTGAAGTACGTGCCGGGAGACCTGACCAACTGCGAGACCACGACCCGTTCGGTGCCGTTGATGATGAAGGTGCCGCGTTCGGTCATCACGGGGAAGTCGCCCATGAAGACCTCCTGCTCCTTGATCTCGCCGGTCACGCGGTTGACGAACGTGGCTTCGACGAACAAGGGCGAGGCATAGGTGATGTCCTTGTCGCGACATTCCTCTTCGGAGAACTTGTGCGGCCGGAACTCATGACGGCCGAAGTAGAGCTGGAACTGTTCGGTGAAGTCCTCGATAGGACTGACTTCTTCGAGGACCTCCTTCAGGCCTTCCTGCAGGAGCCAATCGAACGAGGTCTTCTGGATAGCGACGAGGTCCGGGAGCTCCAGAACTTCGTCGAGCTTGGCGAAACTGACACGGTCACGGACCGGGACATGCTGGTCAGGCAAAGAGATCCCTCCCAGGGAACGGTTCTCAGCGCACAGCAGAGCGCAGTAGTGGGCACGGCAAACGGGTAGTGTACGCAGGAATGCAGGCACCGTCAACGGTGCCTGGCGGGCGCCCCCTAGGAGACCTGGGGAAGATACGACCCGAACCCGGCCGGGTCAACCCACCGGACGGGTAGAGTTTCACCCCTCAACTGATCCCCGGATCTGCCTGCAAGACCTGTGCCAGCGATGGGTTCGACCGGTCACGTTCGCTCAGGATGGGTTGGGCCACAGGCCATGGGATGGCCGCGTCGGGATCGTTCCAGGCGAACCCGTGCTCGTCATCACCGTCATGATACGCCGTGACCATGTACTGGAGAGCAACCTCGGTGACCGCGCAGAATCCGTGGGCCACCCCCGGCGGGATCAGCAGCGCCGTAAGTCCGCCCTGGGCGTCGAAGGTCTCCGAGGAAACGGTTCCCCGAGCGGGCGAGCCCGTTCGGACGTCACAGAGAGCGATGAAGGCCGTCCCCTCCAGGAGCACCCACCAGTCGCTCTGGGATCGGTGGAAGTGCATCCCTCGAAGGACCCCGGACCGGGAGCGGCTCAGGTTGGACTGCACGACCGGAGCTTCGCCGGTGGGGAGCCACTCCTGACGGAAGGTCTCCGTGAAAGCGCCCCGATCATCCGCGAACGTCGCTAGTTCCTGGAGCCGCACGCCGGGGATCTGGGTCAGGGCGCTCATCGGCCGGGCCGGCCGGTTACCGGCTGCTTGCGAACTGCCCGCCGGCGCCTTCGTTGACGTCGACCGCACCGACCACGGCCTCGAGGCCGCCCTTCGCGCTGATCATGTCGGCCACCACGTGCGCCAACCGGACGCCTTGCTCGGGTGTGCTGAGGATCACGCCGCGCTCGGTCATCGTGTTGAAGAACGGCTCCATGATGGTGTGCGGGTTGCCGAGCAGCGAGGCTTCAGAGACGTTGAGCGCGCTCGAGAGGCGGGCAAGGGTCTGGATGGAAGGTTCCACGTGGCCGTTCTCATAGCGAGAGAGGCGGGCCTTGGGGATCCCGGAGAGCTCCTCGAGTTCGGACTGGCTGAGTCCGGCTTTCAGGCGGGCCTCGCGGAGGCGGTTCCCGAAGTGCTTGCCATCGTTCGTAAGCATCTGCGTTCTCCCTTTGCTCTGGGCTGAACCCTCCCTGGCGACAGTAGCACAGGCCTCGCGTTACTTGACCTCGACGGAGGCGCCGGCGGCTTCCAGCTGCTCCTTCGCCTTGTCGGCGGCTTCCTTGGTGACCTTCTCCAGGACCGTGCCGGGCGCACCGTCCACCAGGTCCTTGGCCTCCTTGAGTCCCAAGCTGGTGAGCGCGCGCACCTCCTTGATGACCTGGATCTTCTTCTCGCCCACGCCCGTGAGCACGACGTCGAACTCCGACTGCTCCTCGGCTGCCTCGGCGCCGGCGCCGGCGGGGGCCGCCATCATCATCGGCGCCGCAGCGGCGGCCGTGACGTCGAAGGTCTCTTCGAACTGCTTGATGAACTCGGACAGCTCCAGGAGCGTCATCTCCTTGAACGCGTCCAGCAGGTCTTCTGTCTTCACTTTCGCCATGTCGGCTACTCCTTCTCTTCGTCCGAAGCCGGGGCCTCGGAGGTCTCTTCATCGGGTGCGGCTTCATCGGGTGCGGCTTCGGGCTCTGGTTCTGCAGCTGCCTCGGGTGCCGCCTCGGGTGCCGCCTCGGGGGCGGGGAACTTGTCCTTGTAGGCCTCCAGGAGACCGACGAACTTGCTCTGCGCCGAGACGAACAGCGCGGCCGCCTTGGACATCTCGCC
>JANXVR010000268.1 GCA_025351565.1 Actinomycetes bacterium | reverse complement strand
TATGCCGACCACTCGGCTTCCCGGCCGGCCGATGCCCGACGCGCTCTTCGAGTTTGAACAGCGATCGTCTAGGGCGAGCGAGCTCATGCCGGCGTGGCGCGTTCAGGCGTTGGCAGGGGAATGGGCGGCCTGCGACCAAGGGCTCACCGAGGCCCGCGACCGAGCCCGCCGGTTCCGGGAGGAGGCCCCCGAGCTGGGCGGATTCGAGGGGCTGATCTGGGCGGTCGAGCAGCTGATGGCGCCTCTCGAGCCGTTCGAGGGGGCGGCACTCGCCTTCCGTGCCCTTAGGATTAGCCCAACCCGACCCTGACCTCTCGGCTTCGGCCTGGCCCGGATGGAGACCATCGGGGATTGCACTAGGTGATGGAGTGGAACGGATGGCAGGCGAATCACTTCAACTACCGCCTCTTCCTTCGCAGGGCGCAGGCGGCCCTTCGCTGTGCCGGTTCGCGGCGCCGGATGTAGCCTTCACGTCGACCGTCACCTGAGAGGACTTCCGTGTCTACCGTGTCTCCTACCATCCAGATGTTGACCGAACTGCCCGGCCCGCGTTCACGAGCACTCATCGCGAGGAAGGAGCGCGTGGTCTGCGACCCGATCGACCTGCATGTGAACGCCGTCATCGATCACGCGGAAGGTGCCGTCATCACCGATGTCGACGGCAACCGGATGGTCGACTTCTCGAGCGGACTTGGCTGTCAGCTGGTCGGGTACTCCCATCCGCGGGTGGTCGAAGCCGTCCAGGACCAGGCGGCCCGGTTCAGCCACACCGATTTCTCCGTCGTGCCCTACGAGTCCTACATCGAACTCGGCGAACGCCTGGTGGCCAAGGTCGGGGGCGACCGGAAGGTCGCGCTCTTCAACTCGGGCGCGGAAGCGGTTGAGAACGCCGTCAAGTTCGCACGGTCGGCCACCGGGCGCCCGGCGATCATCAGCTTCGAGGGCGCCTTCCACGGGCGCACCCTCATGACGATGTCGCTAACCTCCCGGCATCGTCCGTACAAGACCGGATTCGGGCCGTTCGCCCCAGAGATCTACCGGCTCCCGTTCGACTACCCCTATCGATCGAGCGATCCCGAGCGGAGTGGAACCGAGGCCTTGGAAGCGCTGCGCCGCGCCTTCACCACGCTGGTCGATCCCGCGAACGTGGCCGCGATCATCTTCGAACCCCAGCAGGGCGAGGGCGGGTTCATCGTCCCCTCGCCGGCGTTCCTGCCGGGAGTGCAGTCCCTCGCGCGCGAACACGGCATCCTGACCATCGCCGACGAGATCCAGTCCGGCTGCGGGCGCACGGGCCGTTTCTTGGCCAGCGAACATTTCGGGCTCGATCCCGACATCGTGGTGCTCGGCAAGGCTCTGGGCGGCGGGTTCCCGCTGTCGGCCGTGGTCGGACGGAGCGCGATCATGGACGCACCCGGCCCCAGCGCGATCGGTGGCACCTACGTGGGGAATCCCGTTGCCTGCGCCGCCGCCAACGCCGTCCTGCAGGTCATCGACGACGAAGGCCTGGTCGAACGCGCCGACGTGGTCGGCAAGACCATCCGGGCGCGATGGGAGGACATCTCCTCCCGGGTCCCCGAGGTCGGCGATATCCGCGGCCTCGGCGCCATGATCGGGGTGGAGATGGTGAAGGATCGCGCCACCAAGGAACCGGACGGCGCTTACGTGAGCCGGCTCATGGCGGAGACCCAGCGGCGCGGCCTCATCACCGTGAACTGCGGGATCTACCACAACGTGCTCCGTCACCTAGTGCCGCTCGTCATCACCGATGAGCAGCTCGAGGAGTCCCTGGACGTGCTCGCGGAGTCCGCGGTGGCGGCCCGCGCCTGACCGTGCGCGCGCTCGTCCAGATCGAGCGCGAGATCATCGTGTGCCGGATGTGTCCCCGGCTGGTCGCATGGCGGGAACGGACCGCCGCAGAGAAGGTCCCGCGCTTCGCCGATCAGGAATACTGGGGGAAACCGGTGCCCGGGTTCGGCGATGCGGCGGCGCGCGTGCTCCTGGTTGGTCTCGCGCCGGCAGCCAACGGTGCGAACCGGACGGGACGTGTCTTCACCGGCGACCGCAGCGGGGACTTCCTCTACGCGGCTCTTCATCGGACCGGGTTCGCGAACCGGGCCACCTCGGTTTCGCGCGAGGACGGTGTCCGGCTCACCGGCGCCTATCTGACGGCCGTGAACCGATGCGCTCCGCCGGGTAACAGACCCACGCCCGTCGAGCGCGATGCCTGTCTGCCGTTCCTCGCGAGGGAGGTCCAGGCCCTTGCGGATCTGAGGGTCGTCGTGGCGCTGGGGGCGTTCGCGTGGGACGGTGCCCTGCGAGCGCTGAGGGAGTCGGCGCCCGTCCCGCGGCCCAAGCCTCGGTTCGGCCACGCAGCGGAGGCGCGGCTGGGTTCGCTCACCCTCCTGGGGTGCTTCCATCCGAGCCAGCAGAACACCTTCACGGGCAAGTTGACCGAACCGATGCTCGACGCGGTGCTCAGCCGAGCGGCGGACCTGGCGAGCCGGACGAGCTAG
>JANXVR010000263.1 GCA_025351565.1 Actinomycetes bacterium | reverse complement strand
GCTACGTGTTCGGCGGCGACACCGTCTCCGAGCAGATCCAACTAGGGCGTTTCGACGGGAAGAAGCGGGTGACGTTCCATCTTCGCGCGATGCCGCTCGTCCAAGGACGGTACTGGGTGACCCTGGGCGTCCACGGACGTGATGCGAGCCGCGTCTACCACGTGCAGGACCAACGGTATTCGTTCGAGGTTCAGCAGTCGGGCGAGCGCCGCGACCAGGTGTTCATCACGATGGATGCGGCGGTGGAAGATCTGTGAGCGCGCCCGCGCCGTCCCCAACCCATACGAAAGGCGACCCCATGAACATCGTCCTCATCCTCGTGTCGGTCTTCCTGGCCGGCGTGGCACAGGTCACGTTGAAGGTCGGCGTCGACCGGGTCACCAAGGCCGGCGGCGGTGGACACATCGCCCTCGGGGCCGGGGGACTGAAGGATCTGGCGGCCTCGCCCGTGGTGTGGGGCGGGCTCGTACTGTTCGGCCTGTCCGCGGTGGTCTGGCTGTTCGCCCTCTCGCGGGTCGAGTTGTCCTTCGCCTATCCGTTCGCGGCGCTCGGGTACGTGATCATCGTGTTGGCATCCCTCACCGTGTTGCATGAATCCGTTCCGCCGCTCCGCTGGGCGGGTGTAGCATTCATCATCGCGGGGATCATCCTGGTCGCCCGCACCGCATGAAGACACCTGCGGGCGCCGAGCTCGCCGTCGTCATCGTGAACTACAACACCCGCGGCTATCTGGAACGGTGCCTCGCGTCGCTGGAGACCCACCGCGGCGACATCACCACCGACGTGTTGGTCATCGACAACGCCTCGCGCGACAACTCGCATCGGCGCGCCGTGGCCGCGCATCCGTGGGCCCGCGTGATCGAGAACCGCCGGAACGTCTACCTCTCACCGGCCTGGAACCAAGGGATCGGGACGACGGACGCGCCCTACGTTCTCCTGCTCAACCCCGATGCCGAATGGCTTCACGGCACCCTGGCCGACTACGTGGCCGCCGCACGCGAGAACCCCAAAGCCGGGATCGTGGGCCCCGCCATCCGGAACCCGGACGGATCGATGTACCCCAGCGGCCGCCCCTTCCCCAGCGTGATCGACGCGGTCGGGCACGCATTCCTCTCGCTGTTCGTGCCGGGGAACGCGTTCACGCGCCGTTACCACATGGAAGGCTGGGACCGGACGACCGAACGAACCGTTGACTGGGTGAGCGGGGCGTGCATGCTGATGCCCCGCGCCGCCCTCGATGCCGTCGGGCTCTTCGACGAAGGGTTCCCGCTCTACGCCGAGGAGCTCGACATGGCGACGCGGCTCCGGAACGCCGGGTGGTCGGTGCTCTTCACGCCGAAGGTGGAGATCATCCACGCCATCGGGGTTTCGACGGGCCGCTCACGCAGGATGAGTCGTATGCATTCGGCCTCCATCCTGCGGTACTACCGTAAGCACCGAGCGACGGGGTGGCGGAAGGTGACCGTCCCGTTCGCGTGGATGGCGTTGGAAGCGCGTGCCGAGATCGCGTGGCTGAAAGGGAGGTTCGTTCGCTGATGAAGGCCGTCGTGTTGGTGGGTGGGGAAGGGACGCGCATGCGGCCGCTGACCGAGACCATGCCGAAGCCCCTGCTGCCGCTCGTGGATCGGCCCTCGCTCTCGCACGTTCTGGATCATCTCGGCCGCCACGGCGTCACCGAGGTCGTATTGTCCAGCCCGTATCTGGAGGAGACGTTCGCTCCGTTCATCGAGTCGAGGCGGGGGCACCCGCGCGTGACCTGGATCACGGAGGCTGCGCCGCTCGGGACCGGGGGTGCCATCGTCAACGCCCTGGACCAGCTGGGAACGGAACCGTTCTTCGCGCTCAACGGCGACATCCTGACCGACCTTGACTTGACCACCATGCTCGCGAAACACCGTGAGCACGGCGCGGCCGCGACGATCGCGCTGCACCGCGTGGACGACGCCCGCCCGTTCGGGCTGGTGATCACGGACGCGGACGGCAGGGTGGAGGAATTCCGCGAGAAGCCGGCCGATCTCATCCCCGGGGAGATCAACGCCGGTACCTACCTGATCGACCCCTCGGCGCTCGATCGGTGGGAACCGGGCGAGGCCTCCTCTATCGAACGCGAGGTCTTCCCTGCGATCATCGCCTCTGGCAGCCCCGTCTACGGGTTCCCATCCGACGCGTACTGGCTCGACCTGGGCACGCCCGAGAACTACCTCCAGGCGCATTTCGACATGCTCGAGGGCAAGGTGCACGACGTGACGTACGCCGCCCCATGGGTCGGGGAAGGGGCCGAGATCGACCTGAGGGCCCATCTGGGGCGCTGGGTCGCCATCGGGCCGGGTGCGCTGGTCGGGCCCGGCGCACAGATCGACGATTCGGTGCTGCATCCCGGCGCGCGCGTCTTGGCGGGCGCGACGGTCGTGCGGAGCGTCATCGGAGCCGGCGCGGAGGTGGGTGACGGCGCGACGGTCGAGGATTCCGTTCTGGGCCAGGGCGCCGTCGTCCCGGATGGCTATGCGCTGCAAGGCGAACGGGTCTCATCGGGCACCACATACCGCCCCGCCTGACCGTCCCCCGAACGGCCGCTCACCTTCCCGTCTCGCGGAGCCGATGTGATAGCGTGCGAAGCCCGACCAGGGGAATCCCCCTTCTTATGATGCGACGCCTGTTCCCACTCGTCGCCGCGATCTTCGTGGTCGCAGCGCTCACCTCCCCGGCTGGTGCCGCCGGCTCGGCCGGTGCCAACGGTTCGGCGCTGGTCACGGGCCCCGCGCCCGATCCGGGCGCCACCCTCAGAGCACCGGGCACGTTCACGTTCTTCGGTTCGGGATGGGGTCATGGGCTCGGGATGTCGCAGTGGGGCGCCTACGGATTGGCCCAGCAAGGATGGAACCACACCCGGATCCTCGAACACTTCTACTCCGGCACGAACGTCGTGAACGAGACCACGCTCCCGAAAACCATCACGGTTGGCCTGACAGCTGGGAACTCCGTGATCTCGTTGCATGCGGTTGGCGGTCCCGTAAGCATCCTGACGGGAGATCCCGAGACGGGCACCCTCATCGGACAGGTGCCGGGCGGCAAGACCTGGACGGTGCATGCCGTCGCTGATGGCTACAAGATCGTCGATGCGAACGGCGCGCTGGTCGGGGGCGCCCCCGTGGGTGGCCCGTCGCTCGACCTGTTCGCGACGTATGTGTCCAGCGGGGCTCGCGTGACCATCCCGCAGGCCGGTGCTTCGTACGACCGCGGCTACATCCAGGTGGAGATGACCGGCGCACCCACGTCGCGCGTGATGAAGGTCGTGCTGCCGATCGCCCTGGAGGACTACCTCCTGGGCATCGGCGAGATGCCGAGCAGTTGGCCGATGCAGGCCCTGGAAGCGCAAGCGGTCGCGGCCCGAAGCTACGCCGTCTACAAGATGCAGCACTATCCGCTGCAGAGCGCCTGCGGCTGCGATGTGGTGGACGGTGCCAACGATCAGACCTATATCGGCTGGAACAAGTCGAGCGGACCAGACGGGGCCCGGTGGGTGAGCGCCGTCCAGGCCACGGCTTCGGAAGCGGTCGAATACCAGCACGCCGTGGCCGACACGTTCTTCACGGCCTCCGACGGCGGTCACACCGAGGACATCCAGGTCCAGTGGGGAACACCGCAGTCGAGCTACCCCTACCTCACCGGTGTTTGCGACCCGGGTGAAGCTTCCGCGCCCGGTGATCCATGGCTCAACTGGTCGAAGACGCTTTCGGCGGACGCGGTGACCAGCGCGCTCGGGCTCGGCGGGCAACTCCAGACCGTGTCACGGTTCGGCGCCGGAAAGCGTGGCACTTCGGGCCGGGTCGACACGATCACCGCCTACGGCACGAACGGTAAGAGCGCATCCGTCAGCGGAGCAGACCTTCGGGCCCGATTGGGGCTGTACGACGACCGGGTCTGGGTCAACTCCAACCGCAACATCCTCGGCGGGATCCGGTCCAGCTACGACGCCGCGAACTGCGCACCCGGTCTTCCCAAGGGCGCGGCGAAGAAGCTCTCCGGCGGCAGCAGCCAGAACTTCCAGCAAGGCGCGATCTACGCCAATGCCGACGCCGGAGTGAACGTGTGGCTGAACGGCGCGATCCTCGACGAGTACCGCGCAGCTGGCGGCGCCGCAGGGCGTCTCGGGTTCCCCATCAGCGACGTCATCGACCTCACCGCTGCGGGTAAGACGCTGGATTGCCCGAACGGCTGCGAGAGGATCGATCTGAACCGCGGCCGGATCTACTCGAAGACCGGCGTCGGGGCCAGCGCGCTGTGGGGCAAGGTGCTGCAGGCGTACCTGGACCACGGCGGGGCTTCGGGGGCGCTTGGATTCCCGACCTCGCGGGTGCACGGGGGCGGCGGCGTCAGCTCCGCGACCTTCGAACACGGCACCATCACCTGCAACGCATCGGGATGCACCCTCAGCTGAACCCCCGCTGAGCTACATGGCCGCGTTCTGCTCGCGCGCCACTCCGATATAGGACTGGCCCGCGATGGGCGCTCCGGTGAACTCGTGCTGCGCAGCGAACCTGAACGCCACCGCGAGGCTGGGAGTGGCGCACGTCTGCAGGCGATGCCAGGCCACCACGGCCATCTCGACGCCCGGCTTCAGTTGTCCGGCCGCGCCCTGATCGGGGTAGTCGTACGGCGCCACGATCACCTTGGCCTGCCCGACGTTCGCCGTCTGGGAGTAGAACTCCTTGATCCTGGCGATCTCGGGAGAGTTGGCCACGGCCGGGGAGTACCAGATGATCACGCCCGCGTGCTCCAGCGAATGGATCGACTGGTAGACGTCGGGCGGCGTGTCGTACGCGCCGGCCTTCAGGGGCGACGAGTTATGGGGACCCGAGGCCGGGGGGATCGTGGCGTAGCTGCTGAGGGGCGGGGGCGTCGGAACGGTGGCGTCGCCGATGTGGTGGTGGTCCATGTCGGGGTCCGCGCCTGGAGCGTTCCCGTAGTTGGGCGTGTCGGCGACCGTGTCGCAGCCGGACGTCTTCGCCGCCGAGTCCGCTTGGCTGATGAGCGTGGTCATGCTCGGCAGGGTCCCCGTGGGAGTTGTCGGCTTCTTCTTCGGAGCGAAGACGACCACCGCGACGACCGCCACGATGGCCGCCACCACGAGCGCCGTGCCGATCTTGCGATTGCGCTTGCGCGCAGCCATCCCTCGCTCGATCTCGAGGCGCTTCTGGCGCGCCTCTTCCCGGCGCTGGGCCTTCGTGAGATGGGCGCCGTCGTTGCCGCCCTTCGATCCTTCGTTCGACAAGGTTATGCCTCCGGTGTGCCGCGGACGCTCGTGGATGCCCGCCGAGGGCGCCAGACTACCGAAAGAGGGCCCGCTTGGAGCCTTGCGCGGGCCCCTTGCGGTTCCTATGCTCGGGACGCCTTCCCCAGGGCGGCCGGCTGCGTGTTCGCCGGCCCGGCAGGAAGGGGGGGCGGATGGCGAAGACCGACGACAGTGTCCGGATCGGCGAAGCCGGACCGGGCGGCGGACTCGACGGGTTCTTCAAGATCACCGAACGCGGCTCTACTGTCCGGATCGAGGTGATCGCGGGCGTTACCACCTGGCTCACGATGGCGTACATCCTCTTCGTGAACCCGGCGATCCTGGGGCTGGACGGCAAGGGATTGGCGTTCGCCCAGGTCTTGACTGTAACGGCTCTCGCCGCAGGCGTCATGACCATCCTCATGGGGGTCGTCGCGAACTACCCGTTCGCGCTTGCGGCCGGACTCGGGTTGAACGCGTTCGTTGCGTTCACGCTGGTGCTCGGGGACAAGCTGACGTTCCCGGAGGCTATGGGTGTCATCGTGACGGAGGGCATCCTCATCACGGTCTTGGTGCTGACCGGTGTTCGCGAAGCGATCATCAACGCGATCCCCATGGATCTCAAGCGCGCCATCGGGATCGGGATCGGCGCGTTCATCGCGCTGATCGGTCTGGTGAACGCCGGCGTCGTGACGAATACAGGGGCCACGCCGCTCTCGCTGATGCCCGACCTCACCACGTGGCCCATCGCCGTCTTCCTTCTGGGTCTCGCCGTGTCCGGCGCCTTGGTCGCCCGCAAGATGAAAGGGGCGCTGCTCATCGGGATCCTTGCCTCGACGCTACTGGCAACCATCGTGAACGAGGTCTCGCACCTGAAGTACTGGAAGTTCGGGATCGCGGCGCTGCCGCACAAGGTGTGGGCGTCTCCGGACTTCCACCTGGTCGGCAAGTTCTCGTTCGGCTTCATCTCCAAGCTCGGGATCATCACGGCGCTTGCCGCGGTGGGGTCGGTCATGCTGTCGGACTTCTTCGACACAGTGGGCACGGTCATCGGCATCGGCGGCGAGGCGGGCTTGCTCGATAAGGACGGCAAGCTCCCGGGGATGAAGAAGGTCCTGCTGATCGACTCCTTGGCGGCCGTGGCCGGCGGGTTCACCTCCAGCTCATCGAACACGACGTTCATCGAGAGTGCATCGGGCGTCTCGGAAGGCGGACGTACCGGGCTCGCCTCTGTCGTCACCGGCGGGTTGTTCCTGCTGGCGATGTTCTTCTCACCGATCGCGGGGATCATCCCGGCTCAGGCCACTGCGCCCGCCCTGGTGATCGTCGGCTATTTCATGATGACGCTGGTCAAGGACATCGACTGGGGCGACGCGGGGATCGGGATCCCTGCGCTCCTGACGATCGTCATGATGCCCTTCACGTACTCGATCACCAATGGTGTGGGGGCAGGATTCGTGACCTACACGGTGATCGCTGTGCTCCGCGGGAAGGGGAAGGACGTACACCCGTTGATGTACGTGGTTGCGGCGATCTTCGCCTTGTACTTCATCCACGGGGTGGTCTAGGACCAGGTCAGGAAGTCCTCGGGTTCGATCGGGGGGCGGGGCCGGGAGGCTCCGCCCCCCGGCATCAGGCCCGTCGCAACGGTCCCCAGCGCGAACCACTCGTCCCCGAGCCCCAGGGTCGCTCGCGTCTCCTCCTGGCAGAACAGGGTCGAGCTGATCCAGCTGCCGGCCATGTTCTGCGCGCTGAGCCCCAGCAGCAGGTTCTGGATAGCCGCCCCGCCCGAGAGCAGGAACATGTCGCGCTCGGCACCCCCGCGCTCGGCGTCCTCGTACGGATGCGCCCCGGCGAACCGAACGAATGGGACGATGAGGACCGGCGCGGCGTCCAGCACCGCGTCGCTCCGGGCGATCCTTCGTTCGATCACGTCTTCCGGAGCGCGGTCTGCGCGCAGGTCCGCCCTCCACGCCTCGGCGATGGCCCGGAGCAGACGATGCTTCGCCGCCGCGGACTCCAGCACGACGAACCGCCACGGGCGGGTGTGGTGGGGGGCGGGGGCCGTACACGCCGCCTCGACTGCGGCGATGATCGCCTCCCGCGGAACCGCACCGTCGCCGAACGAGCGCACGGTTCGCCGGTCACCGATCGCTTGGAGCGGGGAGGATCTGAACAGGTCCTCAGCCACAGGGCGCACCAGAGCGCGGGCCGACGAGTCCGGTGCGCTGGCGTGCCCAGCGAAACCGTGGATGAGTGCGGCCGGGATCCGGCCCGCCTTCGGCATCACCAACCCGCTTGCGGCCGCCAGTTCGTCGGCGAAGGCCACGATCGTCATGTCCAGGGGCCGCCCGTTGTGGTCGGCGGTTCCGCGCAGGTCCACCACTGAGGGCAGGCCGGCGGCGCCGATCGCCACGTTGACCAGCCCGTTCCGCCACGGACGGCCGAACGTGTCGGTGATGACCACGCCGAGCGGAACGCCCAAACGCGTCCGAAGGCCCTCGCGGAGGTGTTCTGCGCTCGCGTCCGGGTCCTCAGGCAGGAGCGCGATCATGCCGGCGTCCAGGTTCGAGGCGTCGACTCCCGCGTTCGCACAGACGAATCCGTGGGAGGTCTCGGCGATCACCAGATCTCCCCGGCGCGCGACCGTGCGTACGGTCTCCGACTTGATCCACCGGCCGCGGTCGGTGCCTGGCACCAGGCGCCCCTCCGCCTTCGAGACGATCTTCGATGTGACTGCGACCACGTCCCCCGCTTCAGGCCCGAGCCGGCGCAGCGCTTCCGCCAGCAGCTCCGCCAGGTCGGCGCCCGGGATGATCTCGGGAAGCCCGGGGACAGGGGTGACCTCCACGACTAGTTCCCGGCGCTCAAGGTCGCGCGGGCGAGCGCCTCAGCAACGACGTCATCGCGCATCACCGTGTCGGTCACGACCACCGGGACGCCGAGTTCATCACCGATCGAGCGGGCGAGACCTCGGTCGGCCTCGTCGATGACCCAGGAGCCCAAGAGGTCGGCATAGGCCCGCGCGACCCCCGCGGCGCTCACCTCCATCCCGACGGCAGGCATGAGCTTGTCCGCCATACCTGCGAGCGGCGCCCCTCCCACGATCGGCGACACACCCGTGACCACGGCGCTCCTGGCCGCTACCGCCGCCCGGACGCCCGGAACCGCGAGGACGGGCCCAACGGACACGACGGGGTTCGAAGGACAGATGACCACGACGTCGGCTTCCCGGATGGCCTCGAGTACGCCGGGCGCCGGCCCGGCGGCGTCGGCCCCGGCGAACCGGACGCCCTTGACGTCGTCGGTGGCGCGCCGGCGCACCCAATACTCCTGGAAGTGAAGATCGAGCGCCAAGCCGCTCGCCGGATCCACCGCATCGATCCGGGTCGTGAGGAGGTCATCGGTCGCGGGCAGCACCCGGGCACCGACGCCGAACCTCGCGCACACCCGTTCGGTCACTTGGCTCAAGGTCGCCCCCGACGCCAGCTCCCTGCTTCGGAACAGGTGCGTGGCCAGGTCCAGGTCACCCAGGCCGAACCATGCCGCCTCGGGGTCGAATGCGGCCAGCTCCTGGGTGGCCCGGAATGTCTCCCCGCGCCGTCCCCATCCGCGCTCCCGGTCGAACGCGTCGCCGAGCCAGTACGTCACCGAATCCAGGTCCGGCGAGACGTGGAGCCCGTGCATGAGGATGTCGTCTCCCACGTTCACGATGACCGTCACGTCCTCGGCGGGCACGGCCCGGACCAGCCCGCGCAGGAACTTCCCCGCCCCGATCCCGCCCGCCAGCGCCGTGACCTTCATCGCACCACAGCGTAGTAGGCTCGGCCGCATGCCCCAGCCCACGCTCCCACAGGTGCGTCGAGCGCTCGCGCGCGCCGAGGCCGGGAAGACGTTGTCCGAGAACGAAGCCGAAGCATTGTTCGCCGCAGCCGGCCCTGACCTCGAGCGACTCCAAGCCATCGCGGCCGGCCTCCGCGACCAGGGCTTCGGCGACACCGTGACCTATTCGCCCAAAGTGTTCATCCCGCTCACCATGCTGTGTCGCGACCACTGCCACTACTGCACGTTCGCCAAGCCCCCGGCCAAGCTCCATGCCCCGTTCCTTACTCCCGAGGAGGTGGTGGCGATCGCCGCCCGCGGGCGGGAGGCGGGCTGCAAGGAAGCCCTCTTCACGCTGGGAGATCGGCCTGAGGAACGCTATCCCGAGGCGCGGGAGTGGCTCGGCGCTCGCGGGTATTCCTCCACATTGGACTACGTCCGCGCCGTGGCCATCCGGGTGATCGAGGAGACCGGCCTCCTCCCTCACCTCAACCCCGGCGTGATGTCATACGAAGCCATCGCGCGGCTCAAGCAGGTGAGCGCGTCCATGGGGATGATGCTGGAGACGACCAGCGACCGGCTGGCCGCCAAGGGCGGGCCGCACTTCGGTTCGCCGGACAAGCTTCCCGCCGTGAGGCTGCAGACCCTCCAGGACGCTGGGCGGATGGCGGTCCCGTTCACCACCGGGATCCTGGTGGGCATCGGCGAGACGTTCCTGGAGCGCGCGCAGACCATCTTGGCCATCCGGGACCTGCATCGCCGGTACCGGCATATCCAAGAGGTCATCGTCCAGAACTTCCGCGCGAAGCAGATGACGGCGATGCACCAGGCCCCAGAACCCACCGACGCCGAGTTCGTGGCGGCGGTAGCGGCGACCAGAGTGCTCATGGGCCCCTTCGTGAGCGTCCAGGCGCCGCCGAACCTCTCCGATGCTGCCCAGCAAGCGCGCCTCCTGGATGCTGGCATCAACGATTGGGGAGGCGTGAGCCCGCTCACACCCGATCATGTGAATCCAGAACGCCCCTGGCCCGCGATCGAGGCGCTTGCCGCCATCACGGCCTCGCGGGGCAAGCACCTGCGCGAACGCCTCACGATCTACCCGGCGTTCGCGGCCAGACCCGATCCCTATCTGGCCGGCAAGATGCGCGGACCGGTGAACGCACTCTTGGGGCCCGAAGGCCTGGCCGCGGCGGGCCAGCGCCCCGAACCGATCGCCTGGCAGGATCCCGATGTCACCTGGAAGCCGCGAAGCATCGAGCTGACGTTCGCCAAAGGACCGGACGCCGGAGCGCGGGAGGATGCTGGGGCCGTCTACGGTGGATTCGAGGGCAGCGATGCTGCGCGCGCCTGGCACGCGGCTGGTCCGTCCCCGGCCAGGGTCGACGCGGAGATCCGCACCGCGCTCAAGAACGCCGAGGCCCACCGGCCGCTCACCGATGGACAGGCGCTCTCGCTATTCCGCGCCGAGGGCTCCGCGCTGACCGAACTGTGCTTGGTCGCCGACGGACTGCGGCACGAGGCGGTGGGGGACGAGGTCACCTACGTCATCAACCGGAACATCAACTTCACCAACGTGTGCTACGTGGGATGCCGGTTCTGCGCCTTCGCCCAGCGGGAAGCCGACGCTGAGTCCTACACCCTCACCCTCGCGGAAGTGGCGGACCGCGCGCAGGAGGCGTGGGAGTGGGGAGCCACGGAGATCTGCATGCAGGGCGGGATCCATCCGGACCTACCCGGTTCGTTCTACGTAGACCTTCTGGACGCGGTCAAGACGCGGACACCCGACATGCACATCCACGCCTTCAGCCCCATGGAGATCCTCAACGGGGCCACCAAACTGGGGGTCTCGTTCCGCGATTTCCTGGCCGAGGCGAAGGACCACGGACTGGGCACGATCCCCGGCACGGCGGCCGAGATCCTCGATGACGACGTCAGATGGCTCCTCACCAAAGGAAAACTTCCGGCAGATTCTTGGGAGGAAATCGTCCGAACAGCGCACGCTTTGGGGATCAGAAGCAGCTCGACCATCATGTTCGGCCACGTGGATGCGCCGCCGCATTGGGTCGCGCATCTCCGCAGGATCGCTCGCATCCAAGCCGACACCGGAGGCTTCACGGAGTTCGTCCCGCTGCCGTTCGTGCACCGCAACGCGCCCATCTACCTGGCGGGCAAGGCCCGCGCGGGCGCGACGTTCGAAGAGAACCTGCAGATGCACGCGGTGGCTCGCATCCTCCTGGACGGCCTGATCCCGAACATCCAGGTCAGCTGGCCAAAGCTGGGAGTGGTTGCGTGCCAAGCTATCCTGAGAGCCGGGGCCAATGATTTTGGTGGAACCCTCATGGAAGAGACCATCAGCAGGATGGCCGGGGCGGAGTGGGGGATCGTCATGACCCCGGCGCAATTCGATGACGCCATCAGGGAGATCGGCCGGACCCCGGTGATCCGAACCACCACCTACGATCGCATCGTCCCCGCATCGTCGGCCGCGCTGTAGCGACCGGTTCCGTCAACCGCCTTGACGGGTTCTGTCAACCAGATTGACAGCCGAATTTCTGCCGCGAAGCTCTTGCAACCGGTGAGAAGCCTCGTAACCATGGCGATGACAAAGGGGATGAGGCAGAGAACTTCCTTGCATTAGGTCTTGTCAACGAGGGTGTTCTTCCCGCAGAATCACACCGATGTGATTTCGGGGGGAGAGAGAGCGTGCATCACTACATCCCTTGGCAAGAACGAGCGAGGTGTCGCGAATATGACCCGGAGATCTTCTTCCCCGAGAAGGGAGGCTCATCGAGGGAGGCAAAGCGGATCTGTAGCGAGTGTCCCGTCCGCATCGAATGCCTGAATTACGCCCTTCGCCGCGACGAACGATACGGGGTGTGGGGCGGGATGAGCGAACGGGAACGCAGACGCCTGAAACGGATGGCGTCCTAGGCCGGTAACGAAAGGGGCAGCACATGGCAGCAGCTAAGAAGAGCGCGGCCCGTAAAAAGACCGCAGCTCGCAAGCCCGCCGCGAAGAAGTCCGCGGCCCGTAAGAAGACAGCCGCTCGCAAGCCCGCCGCCAAGAAGTCGGCAGCGCGCAAGCCTGCGAAGCGGAAGACAGCCGCTCGCAAGCCCGCTGCGAAGAAGTCCGCGGCTCGCAAGAAGACCACTGCGAAGCGGAAGACCGCAGCTCGCAAGCCCGCCGCGAAGAAGTCCGCGGCTCGCAAGAAGACGACGGCGAAGCGCAAGCCCGCCGCCCGTAAGAAGACCGCAGCTCGCAAGCCCGCCGCGAAGAAGTCCGCGGCTCGCAAGCCGGCTGCACGCAAGAAGAGCGCCGCGAAGAAGCGCTGATCTTCCTGCGAACCGTGTCGAAGGGGGGCCCTGCGCCCCCCTTCCGCGTTCCATGGGGTAGCCCATGCTAGGCTCCGCGCCGCGCAGGAAGCGTATCGAATGACCTCAACCGTCACGTCCCCGCAGCAGTCCCCGCCGGTGCCGTCTGTGCTCGTCGCGCTGGTGGTTCGGGATGCCGAGCCATGGCTCCGGGAGTCCCTGGCGGCCCTGGCGGCGCTCACCTACCCTCGCCTCGGCGTGATCGCGGTGGACAACGCGTCCTCCGACAGCTCGCACGACATCTTGCTGCAGGCCCTCGGGGAGCGCCGCGTCATGCGGTTCCAGGAGGACCGGGGGTTGGCGGGGTCGCTCAAGGCCGTCCTGGAGATCAGCGCCGCTCGTGAGGCCGACTACCTCCTCATCCTTCATGACGACGCCGCGATGGACCCCGACGGCGTCACCCGTCTGGTAGAGGCGGCCATCGGCATCCCGGGCGTCGACAACGTCGGGGTGGTCGGCGCCAAGGTGGTCGATTGGGACGAGCCGAGACTGCTTCGCGATGTGGGGAGTTCCGCGGACCGGTTCGGCCACCGATACACCCCCCTGCAGCCCGGCGAGATCGATCAGGGGCAGTTCGACCGCGTCCTTGAGGTGCTCGGCGTAGATCCATGCGCGCTGCTCGTCTCCCGAGAGGCCTGGCAGCGGGTCGGCCTGTTCGACGAACGCCTGGATGTCAGCCACGAAGGCCTGGACCTGTGCTGGCGGGTCCGGATGGCCGGGTTCCGGGTGTTGATGACGCCGCTCGCGCGCGTCCGGCATCGTCAGACATCCGCGGGCGAACGCCGCCGCGACCACGACCGCCGGAGCGATCGCTATTACGAGGATCGCGCGGCCCTGGCCTCCATGCTGAAGAACTACGGGCCGCTGAACCTGCTGTGGCTCCTCCCGTTGGCATTCCTCTTGGGACTGACGCGGCTCGCAGTGCTCGCGCTCTCCCGTCGCTTCGATGAGGCCTACGATCTGGTGTCGGCCTGGGGTTGGAACCTGGTGCACCTGCCCGGGACGGCCCACCGGCGCTTCCGCGCCCAGCGAGCCCGCTCAGTCCCCGACCGCAAGCTCCACAGATTCATGGAATCGGCCGGATTCCGGCTGCCCCGCTGGTTCGAGAAGGCTGGACGGATACTCGAGGAACAGCGTTCCCTGGAGGAGGCCGAGCAGGGCCTACCCGCGACCCAGCGCCTGCGCGACCGGACCGCCTCGCTCGTGGGCGATCATCCGGTGCTGGTGGGGTCGTTCGTCGCCATCGTCGTGGGCGCGCTATCCATCCGTGGTCTGATGAACGGCGTCTCCCTCCACGGCGGGGTGCTGCCCGCCTTCCCCAGCCGCGCCGGAGGGTTCTTCGCCGAGCTTGCCTCGCCGTATCGATCGACCGCGCTGGGAGGATCGCTTCCCGCGAGCCCCGCGTTGGCCGGCGCTGGGGTGCTCTCGTGGGCGCTCTTCGGGAGCACTTCGCTCGCGCAGAAGGTGCTGCTGGCCGGCGCGCCCGCCCTCGCAGGCATCTTGTTCTACCGCGCCGCCGCCCGCCTCACCGGCAGGCCGGGCGCGGCGGTGCTGGGCGCCGCCGGCTACGTGCTGTCTGCGGCCATCCTCTGGCCGTTCTCCGAGGGCCGGATCGGCTTGTTGGTGGCGGCCGCCCTGATCCCGCCGCTGGTTGAACGGACCGAGGTTGCCTTCGGCTCCGAGGAGCCGGCAGACGGCCGGTGGCGGTTCATCGCCGGGTTGGGCGTCACGCTGGCCGTGGGCGTTGCCTCCGAACCAGGGATCTTGCTCGCGTTCGCCCTGATGATCCTGGTCCAGACGGTTGCCGGGCGATCGCGTGGGCGTGGGCTGGCGCTCATGGCCGGGGGAACCGCGGCCGCGGCCGCGCTCCTGTTCCCCTTCGTCCCCTCGCTGGTAGCGGGCGGAGGCCGTGGGATCGGCTCGTTGGTGGGCACCGTCGATCTCTCACGTGTGGGCCGCTTGGCGATCGGCGCCGGTCCCGGCACGTGGATGATCGCGGCATTCCTTCCGATCTCGGCGGTCCTCGGGTTCTCCCTGGTCGGCTCGGGCCACCGAGCGCGGGCGCTGCGCATGGCGATCCTCGCGGCTGCCTCTCTAACGCTGGCATGGCTCTCGGCCGCCGGCTGGTTGCCGATCGCCCTCACGAACGCCCCCGTGTATGTCCTCCTGGCGGCGGTTGCCGAAGCCCTCCTGGTCAGCCTTGGGCTCGCCTCGGCCCTCGGGATGGCCCGCGAGTCGTTCGGAGCCAGGCAGATAGGCACGGCGGCGCTGGCCGTCGTGTTGGCGGCGGGTCTCACGCTCCAGGGGTTAACCGCCATGGCCGGCGGGTGGGCGTGGGGTGGCGCCGACAAGATCTCCGCAGCCTGGGCGGTGGTCGATAGCACCGCGCGGGGAGAGTTCAACGTGTTGTGGGTCGGCGGGGGGCCGGACCCGTTCCCGGCGCCCGGAGGAGATCCGCAGGCAATGGCAGCTGCCGCCCCGGCGACGCTTCGCTACGCGATCACCGGCCGAGGGGGCGCCACGGCGGTCGATACGGGCCGGCCCCTCGCCGGCCCGGGCGCCGATGCCCTGCAAGCAGCGCTCGAGCAGATCTTCAGCGGGGGGACGTCGCACGGCGGTGCGCTCCTGGCTCCGTTCGGTATCCGCTACATCGTCGCCGCCACGGGCTCCCTGCCGCCCGCGACGCTCGGTCGCCTCACGGCGCAAGTGGACATGGATCCGGCAACGGCGAACGGGTTGGTCATCTACGGCAACGCCGTCGCTCTTCCGCCTGCGGCCGCGCTGACGGTCGATGGGCCGGCCGCGAAGATACTGGCCGGCGGCGACCCCGCCATGATCGCCCAACTGGGCCCAGTCCCCGCGACGCCCCTCGAACCGGTGCAGGGGGGCTGGGACGGTACGGCGCCGGCCGGCTCCGTCGCCTACCTCGCCACGGAGTTCAGCGACGGCTGGCGCGCCGGGGGCGCTGCACCGGTCAGGGCGTTCGGCTGGGCGACGTCGTTGCCCGTTGCCGCCGGACCCGTGCAGATCCGCCACGACGACAACCTCATCCGCCTGATCGAACTGTGGGCGCTCGGGGCGCTGTGGCTCGCCGTCCTGTGGATCACGCGGAAGCCTGTGGTTCGATGAGCTCCCGTGGACGCGGCCAAGGAGTCGTGGCGCTCGTGTTCGTCGCGGTCGTCGTGGCCGGGGGGGTGGGGCTCGACCGCGGCTTGGGTGTCCGGGTGCCCGCGCCCGCTCCCGCTCCCGCTCCCGGTTCGAGCACCGACTCCGGCGCCTGGCTCTGCCCGCACGGCGGCGGACCCGGGTGGGAAGGCCGCCTCTACCTGGCCAACCCCGGGACCCGAACCTCCACGGTTCGCGTAAGCACCATGACGCAGAAGTCGTCCGCGCCCGTTCGTACCGTGACGGTTGATCCGGGGACGACGACACGAGTGATCGTCCCGGCCTCGGCCAGGGAGGCCTCAACCTACGTGGAGTACTTCGGGGGCTGGGTCGCCGCCGGATGGCTCACCGTCACGGTGACGGCGCAGGGCACGGGGGTGGGGGCCGAACCCTGCGCGCCCGCTACGGACGCGAGCACCTGGTACACGGCGAACGGGAGCACGCCCAAGGGAGCCAAGGCCACGATCGTCATCATGAATCCGTATGGGGCCAACGCGATCTTCGACGTCGTGCTGTACGCCGCGGACCGGGCGCCCATCCATGAGAGCGCCCTCACCGACATCGTCCTCAAGCCGCATCGAAGCATGTTCGTGCCGATCCAAACACTCCTGCCCTTGGAACCCGCGGTCGGATCCGAGATCGATGTACATGCGGGCCGCATAGGCGTGGCAGCCGTCGACTCGTCTGTCCAGAACGGGGTGGGGGCGGTTCTGGGCACCACGACACAGCTGTCGTCCCTGACCATCCCGCTGCTCGGAGGCAGCGGACAGCGCTCGCTGTCGGTGATCGTTCCCGGCGTGGCCGGCGCTCGCTTCGACGGGACGAACTTGGGGGAGACGGCGAGCCAACCCGCCGGTGGGCTGTCCGGCGTGGCGCAAGACCCTCAGACGTCGCAGTCGTATGCCGTCGCGACCAGCGGCGCCTCCGGCTTGCGCCTTGCCGCGCAGGTCGGGTCGACGGGCACCTTCGTGTCTGCGGTGGCCTCGATGGGCCAGGGGAGCGACTTCGCGGCGACCGGCGGCGCGCCGCCCGCCGCGAAGTGGGTCGTGCTCCCGACGGTCGCCGGCGATCCGTCCAAGCCGGGCCTTGTCATCACGAACCCCGGGACATCGCCCGCCAGCGTCACGCTCCACGCGCTGAGCGCCTCCGGCCCGACCGACGTGACCTTGCCGATCTCGGCGGGGTCGTCCGTCTCCGTCCCCGTCGGTTTCCTAACGGCGGCCGGGGACGTGGGCATCCTCGTCACCGCAACCACTGGGCAGGTCGTCGCGGCCGGGGCTTCGGAATCGCTGGGCACCAAGGGCGTGGCCGGCTACGCGATCGCTGTCGGTGTTCCCGTGCCGCTGGGCATGTAGCTTCCTGCGGCGGCCCTCGGGGAAGGCGGCGTATCATCGCACGCAGGCTCCCGAGGGAGCCCATCCCTATGGCCAACGGAAAGCACGCCAAACGTCGCCTGAGCGCCCTTGTCGTCGTCCTGGGCGGCTTCGTTGCGCTGGGCACCGTCGCAGGGGGGGTGGCGTTCGCCGCGTACCGTTACGACAGCGCCAACAGCGACCGGATCCTGCCCGGGGTGAGCGTGGCGGGGGTCGACGTGGGCGGGCTGGGCCGCGACGCGGCGGTCGCCGCCGTGCAGCGCGTGGTGGACCAACGGTTGAACGCGCCGATCCGGATAACGGCTGCCGGAAGGACGTGGACGACCTCGGCGGCGGCCCTGGGCCGGCAGGAGGATGTGCAGGCCGCGGTCGATCGCGCCGAGTCGGTTTCCGCTTCGATGAGCTGGGTCGACCGGGTTTGGCATCGGGTCCGACAGACGCCCGTCAACGTGGACATCACCCTGGGGTCGAACGGGTCGCCGGACGCCGTCCATGCGCTGGTCGCGAAGGTCGCAGCGGGGACGGACGTCGCGCCGCGGGATGCCAGCATCAACCTCGTCGGCACGAGCAAGGTGGCGTTCGCCCGCGCGCGAGCGGGACTGGGGGTCGATCAGGAGGCTGCCGCGGGATCGATCCGAGCGGCCCTGGCCGACGGCAGCGCGCAGGTCAAGATCCCCGTGAGCAAGATCGAGCCGAAGGTTCCCGACAAAGGACTGGGCACGACCATCGTCGTTCGGATCGATCAGAACCGCCTCTACCTCTACCGCGGCTTGAAGCAGATCCGGACCTATCCGGTCGCCACCGCCATGCCGGGCTTCACCACGCCCGTTGGGGAATGGACGATCGTGGACAAGCAGGAGAACCCGACCTGGCACAACCCGGCACCGAACGGCTGGGGTGCCGGGGAGCCTGCGGTGATCCCACCCGGACCGAACAATCCGCTGGGCACCCGCGCGCTATACCTGAACGCCCCGGACATCCGTATCCACGGGACACCCGCTACCTACTCGATCGGAACGTACGCATCTCACGGATGCATCCGAATGACCATCAGCGACTCCGAAGCCATGTACCCGCTGGTTCCCGTCGGAGCCAGGGTCATCATCGCGGGTGTCCGACCCTACTGAGCGCGGTCCCCCCGGTTGCCCTCCGCCGTTCGGACGAGCCGATAGACCATCCGCGGGGGCGTACGCACCCCCCGATGAGGTGGGTACGCATCAGCCGTCGATGCTGCGGAAATAGACTCCTGGGGGCCGATTACCGCCGATGCCCCGTGCTAAGGTCGGTGCAATCTCATCGGTCCCCCCCCTTCGTCCCCCTCCGGAGAGTGCGATGACTACGAACGCTTCGACCTGCCCGAGCTGTGGCTCCGGCGATCTGATCAGCATCTCGATGGCCGTGGCCGGCCGCGACCTGGCCTTCACCACCTGTCACCTGTGTGAGGCGAAATGGTGGCACCGTGACGGCGAGGAAGTGCCGTTGCAGTCGGTCATCAGCCTCGTCGTGCCGAAGTAGCCCCGTCCGCTCTTCGCGGTTCCCGTAGGATGCCGGGCGGATGGCGACGCACGATCTGGATCGGATCTTCAAGGCCTACGACGTACGAGGGGTCGTTCCCGACGACCTCGACGCCGGCCTCGTCAGGCGGATCGGAGCGGCGTTCGCCGAGTGGACCAAGGCGCCCGCCATCGTAGTCGGGCGGGACTGTCGCATCTCCTCCCCCGAACTCGCCGCCGCGATCGCCGACGGGGCTACCTCCCGCGGGGTCGATGTCATCGACCTGGGCCTCGCGTCCACCGACCTCCTCTACTTCGCCGCTGGCAAGCTCGACATGCCTGGGGTCATGCTCACCGCCAGCCACAACCCGAAGCAGTACAACGGGCTGAAGTTCTGCCTGTCCGGCGCCCGCCCCGTGGGCGAGGAGACGGGACTCCGGGAGATCCGGGAGATGGTTGAGGGTCCGGAGCCTGTGCCCGTAGCTACGCCTGGCACGGTCGAACAGCGTTCGCTCCTGGACGAGTACGTGGAGCACGTGCTGTCGTTCACCGATGTTGCGGCGATGCGGCCGCTCGTCGTCGTCGCGGACACGGCGAACGGGATGGGTGGCTTGGTGGTTCCAGCGGTCATGGAACGGCTGCCGGTGACCCTGTTCCACCTGTACCCGGAGTTGGACGGCACGTTCCCGAACCATCCGGCCGACCCGATCGACCCGGCCAATCAGAAGGATCTGCGCGCCGCCGTGCTCGAGCGTCACGCCGACGTGGGTCTGGCGTTCGACGGGGATGCCGACCGCGTGTTCCTGGTGGATGAGCTGGCGGAAGATGTCTCGGGTTCGCTGCTGACCGCACTGGTTGCGGTCGCGATGCTCGAACGTGAGCCGGGCGCGAAGATCATCCATAACCTCATCTGTTCATGGACCGTGCCCGAAGTCATCCGTGAACACGGCGGCGTTCCGATCCGCACCCGGGTAGGCCACTCGTTCATCAAGCAGGTCATGGCCGAAACGGGGGCGATCTTCGGTGGAGAGCACTCGGGGCACTACTACTTCCGCGACAACTACCGCGCGGACTCGGGGCTGATCGCCGCCGTGGTCGCGATGGGTGAGCGGTCCAAGGCGAACGTCGGCCTCTCGACGATGCTGGCGCCCTACCGCCGATACTTCGACAGCGGAGAGATCAACTCCACCGTCCCGGATCAGGCGGCCAAGCTGGCCGAACTGGTGGCCGCCTACGCCGATGGCAAGGAAGATCACCTGGACGGGCTCACGGTAGAGTTCACCGATTGGTGGTGCAATGTCCGGGCTTCCAACACCGAGCCGCTGCTGCGATTGAACGTCGAGGCCCGGACGCCCGAGCTGCTGGCCGCCAAGACCGCGGAGCTGCTTGCGATCATCCGCAGCGGCAAGGAAGGAGACGCATGACCGTCGACGCCGAACTGCTCGAGATCCTCGTCTGTCCGAACGACCGCGGTGAAGTCACCTACATCGAGGCCGAACAGATCATCGTGTGCTCGGTGTGCGGGTTGCGCTATCCGGTCCGCGATGACATCCCCGTCATGCTCATCGACGAAGCCGAGAAGCCCTCCGCGGGCAAGAAGAGGTGATCGCGCTGGACGATCCCGCGGCCCTTCGGGCCGCGGACCCCTCCCGGATGCTCGATATCGTGGCCGGCCTCCCGTCGGATTGCCGGGCGTCCTATCGCGCAGCCGTCGCCACCGCCGGGCTCCCCTCCTTGGCAGACGTCAGATCGATCGTGTTCTGCGGCATGGGCGGGTCGGCGGTGGCCGGCGACGTGCTGCGGTCCGTGTTCCGCGACCGGCTGCAGGTCCCCGTCGAAGTCAACCGTTCGCCGGTGCTGCCGGATCACGCTGGTCCCCACACGCTCGTGGCCATCTGCTCGTACTCGGGCAACACCGCCGAAACGCTCGCCTCGTTCAGCGATGCGCTGGCCCGCGGGTGCCGGGTGGCCGTCGTCACCTCCGGAGGGACGGCCCAGGAACTCGCCGAAGCGAACGGCATCCCGGTGATCGGTGTGCCCGGCGGGTACCAGCCGCGCGCGGCGTTCGGTCATCTGGGGTTCGCGTGGCTGGGGGCGCTCGAAGCCATGGGCGTACTTCCGTCACTTGCAGGCGAGGTTGAGGAAACCGTCTCGCTCCTTGAGGGACTCGTCGCTGGATCGGGCCCCGACCTCCCAACGGCGGACAACCAGGCCAAGCAGATCGCCGAGACCCTCGGCGACCGCGTCCCAGTGGTGTGGGGCGCAGAGGGCGTCGCATCCGTCGCCGCGATGCGCTGGAAGACCCAGCTGAACGAGAACGGCAAGGTTCCCGCGTTCGCCGCCTCCATGTCCGAACTTGACCACAACGAGGTTGTGGGGTGGACGCGTCCCTACGGGGAGCGGTTCGCCGTGGTCTCGCTCCGCACCGACGACGAGCATCCGGAGATCGCTCCCAGGTTCGCGCTCTCCGAGGACATCGCCGGGCGATCCGGAGCGGTCACCATGCAGGTGCACTCGCGGGGAAGCTCGCCCTTGGCCCGGATGCTGACGCTCATCTACGTCGGGGACATGGCGAGCGTCTACGTGGGTCTTCGGCGCGGGATCGATCCCACGCCGGTGGCGGTCATCGACAGCCTGAAGGCCGCCCTGGCCGGGAACGCGGGATGATCCAGGCCCTTCCGGGCCCGGGCGATGACCTCGCCGCACGCGCTGCCGAGGTCGTGCGAACGAGGACCGGCCTGGTGCCGTCGGTGGCGCTCGTCTTGGGATCGGGTCTCGGGCCTGCGCTCGCCGATGACTTGATCCCCGACGCGGTATTCGCCTATCCGGAGCTCCGGGGATTCCCCGCCACCGCCGTCCCGGGGCACGAAGGAACCGTGACCCTTGGCACGCTCGCCGGTGTGCCCGTGCTTGCGTTCGCAGGGCGCTTCCATCTCTACGAGGGCCACGACCCGGATGTGCCGGCACTCCTGCCGCGGCTCGCACACGCGCTGGGTGCTCGCACGATCGTCCTGACCGCCGCGGTGGGGGGTCTCTCGCCGGAGTTGACCGCCGGCACTGTGATCGTCGTCACCGACCATCTGAACTTCATGGGGATCACGCCGATGCAAGGCTGGCGGACCCCCGACGGCACCCCCGCCTTCGTCAACACGCAGGAGGTCTACGATGCGGGGCTCCGCGAGCTGGCCCTTGAGCGGGCGGGCGTCCTGGGGATCGCCGCGGCGCCGGGTGTCTACGCCGCCATGCGCGGGCCGGCGTACGAGACGCCCGCCGAGGTCGGGTTCCTTGGCCGCGCGGGCGGTACCGTCGTCGGGATGAGTATGGTTCCGGAGGCGCTGCCGGCCCGTGCGCTGGGTCTGCGCGTCCTGGGACTCTGTTCACTCACGAACGCGCTGGGAACGCACGTCTCGCACGAGGAAGTCGTGCGCATATCGAACGAAACCGCGGCGGCGGTGGGTCGTCTGCTGACGGACCTGCTGCCCCGGATGGAAGGAGTCTGAAGATGTCCGACTACCGCGACGCCGCGCTTGCGGGCGCCGGCCGCGACAGGATCGAGTGGGCCGCCGCCGAGATGCCCGTGCTGAAGCTCATCATGGAACGGTTCGAGAAGGAGAAGCCGCTCGCCGGCATCCGGATCGCGGCCTGCCTGCACGTCACCACCGAGACGGCGAACCTGATGGAAACGCTGGCGGCCGGTGGGGCCGAAGTCGCGCTCTGTGCCTCCAACCCCTTGAGCACACAGGACGATGTGGCAGCATCGCTGGTCGAGCAGAGTGGCATCGACACCTACGCCATCAAGGGCGAGGACAACGACACCTACTTCAAGCACATCAACGCTGTCCTCGACCTGAAGCCGCAGATCACCATGGACGACGGCGCGGACATGGTCGGGATCCTGCACAAGGAACGCCCCGGCCAGCTCACCGAGATCCTCGGTGGCACGGAGGAGACCACCACCGGCGTGATCCGGCTGCGGGCCATGGCGAAGGCCGGGGCCCTGAAGTACCCGATCGTCTCGGTCAACGACGCCGACACGAAGCACCTGTTCGACAATCGGTTCGGAACGGGGCAGTCTACGATGGACGCCATCATGCGCGCGACGAACCGGCTCATCGCCGGGCGCAACGTGGTGGTGGTCGGCTACGGGATGTGCGGACGCGGTGTGGCTTCTCGCGCGCGCGGCCTGGGCGCCCACGTCATCGTCACCGAAGTCGATCCCACGGCGGCCATCGAAGCGGTCATGGAGGGCTTCCGGGTGATGCCGATCCGCGACGCCGCCCGCGTCGGTGACATCTTCATCACGGTGACGGGCGACACGCACGTCATCGCGAAGGAGCACATGGAGCTCATGCAGGATGGCGCCATCATGGCGAACTCCGGTCACTTCGACGTCGAGATCGACAAGACCGGACTCGCCTCGCTTTCCGAGGGCCGCGTTCGGCGGATCCGCGACTTCGTGGACGAGTACACGCTGGCCGATGGCCGCAAGCTCTACCTGCTGGGGGAGGGAAGGCTGGTGAACCTCGCAGCTGCCGAAGGGCATCCCGCTGCGGTCATGGATATGTCGTTCGCGAACCAGGCATTGGCAGCGGAGTGGATGGTCAAGAACCACGCCGATCTCACCCCTCAGGTCTACGAAGTGCCGCAGGACATCGACAAGGAAGTGGCGCGGTTGAAGCTGCACGCGATGGGCATCCAGATCGACACCCTCACCGCCGAGCAGCTCGACTACCTGAACAGCTGGGAGCAGGGAACCTAGTGAGTCACCGCCTCTCCATCCGAGCCCATTACGAACGGTTCCCCGCCAGCGTGAAAGGGGCGTTCGTGCTGCGTGCCGCCGACGGCGACCCGCACCAAGTGAAGATCCTGCGTGCGCAAGCCGCGGGGCTGGCGGGCGAGGGGGAGCGGTCCCTTAACCTCGAGGACGTCACGCTCGAGGTGGCCCCGAACCTGGATCTCTTCGTGCCGTTCGAGGTTCCGATCTTAGAACTGGGAGCCGGCTGGTACGGGCTGCGCTGCGACCTGGCGATCGACGCGGACCCCGTGACCGTACAGCCGGGGAAGCCGTTCCCCGTGGCGTGGCCTCGGGCCACGACGCGCCGCGGGAGCGTCCCGGTGGCCGCGACCCTGGACGCCATCAGGATCGATCACATCGATTGCCTCAGCGACACCATCAAGGTCAGCTACGCGGGCGACGCTGCGCCCGAGCTGTACTTCTCCGCCGATGGCCGGAAGCTCCCGGTGATCGAAGCGGAGTTCGACGAAGGTGCAGGGAAGGGGAAGATCGTCGCCTACCCGGTGTTCCGCTCCGACTCCGCCCTGCACATCGGATCCAAGGGTGGCGCCACGGTGGACGTCCCGCTTCCCACGTAGCCGGAGGCATGTCGGAGGCGCGGAGTAGCGTTGCCGTCGATGAGGATCTCGGACGTCGTGTTCCCACGACGATGTGCCGGGTGCCGCGACGGTCCCTGGCCTTTCTGCGACGGATGCCGCGCGGAACTCCTCGCGCTGCAACCCCCTTGGTGCGAGCGATGCGGACGACCCCTGGTGGTGGAAGCTCAGGCCTGTCGCGACTGCCCCGATCAGCCGCTTACCTCCGCGCGGGCGGCGTTCCGATTCGAAGGACCGGCCCGCTCGGCCATCCATCGCTTGAAGTACGCGGGGTGGCAGGACGTTGGGCCGGCGCTCGCACGTGCCATGGCGACCGTGACGCCGGCCCCGGGGGCGCGCGATGCACGCGCACTCACGTGGGTGCCGCTCGCGCGCACGAGGCTGGCCGCGCGCGGCTATGACCAGGCGCGCGTACTGGCCCGGGGGCTCGGGCGCGAGATCGACCTGCCCGCCACGCGCCTCCTCAGGCGAACCGTCAGTACGGGACCCCAGGCACGCAGGAGCGGCGCGGAACGTCGCGCGGCGCTTCGAGGGGCGTTCGTTGCGGCGGGGCCGTCGCCGCCTGTGGTCCTGCTGGTAGATGACGTCCTGACCACCGGCGCCACCGCGGCCGCCTGCGCGCGGGCGCTCATGGGCGCAGGTGCCAGGGAGGTGCACCTCATCGCCGCGACGCGGGCGTTCAGGGGCCCCCTGCGTTCGCCGTCGGCCGGACGGCCCATGCCCAGAAGGACCGAGCGGCGGTTTCCCCCGTCGGAGAGGCGTGCCTATACTCGGGCGGGCTCTCGTCCGGGTCTGTGGTTGCCCGAGGATCTTCCTCGGTAGTCGAGGCCAGCCGCGGGCGAAACGACCCACGTAAGGCGACCGTTGGTCGCTGAGCATGGCGCGGTTTAGATGTAAGTCCTGCCCCGGGCCGGTTCGCCGGATCCGGGAGAGGGCGGGAAGCGGCTCCTGAAGGAGCCAGCCAGCGCTCCTGCAGGCGGGTGTGGGGACAAAGACCAGGTCAGCCGGCACGGGAGCCCACCGATCGGCTTACGGAGGAATCGATGGAGTTGACGTTCACTGGACGAGGACTGCAGGTCACCGACCAGATCCGGGCCACCGCGACGCACAAGGTCGCGCCTCTGGCTCGGATCGAACCCAAGGCCACGCGGATGGACCTAGAGTTCATCGCCGAACACCATCCCAAGCCCGGGATGGCAAGGGTCGAGGCGGCGCTCATGATCCCGCGCAGGACCTTCCGAGCCCACGGCGACGGGAAGGACGTGCCGTCGGCGCTCGATCAACTGGTCGGACGCTTGGAACGACAGCTGCGTGATCACCACGGGAAGCGCCGCGCGATGCAGCATAGGAGTGATGGGCTAGAATCCGCCCATCTGAGTGCGGCGCCCGCCGATACTTCGGAGTAGCCGCTCAAGAGGGGGATCCGTGGCCAAGGACGAGGTAACAGAGAAGCTCCGTGTCTTGGTGGTCGATGACCACGCCTTGTTCCGCCGGGGGCTCGAGATGGTGCTGCAGCAGGAGCCCGACCTCGAACTCGTCGGTGAGGCATCGGACGGTAGCGAAGCCATCGAGAAGGCCCAGGAGCTCATGCCCGACGTCATCCTCATGGATGTCCGGATGCCCAAACGCTCAGGGATCGAAGCCGCCGGCAGCATCCGAGACCTCCTCCCACACGTCAAGATCCTCATGCTCACCATCAGCGACGAGGAAGCCGACCTCTACGACGCGATCAAGGCGGGCGCCAGCGGCTACCTCCTCAAGGAGATCCCCATAGACGAGGTCGCCGACGCCATCCGCAGCGTGTGGGCCGGTCAGTCCAGGATCAGTCCGTCCATGGCTTCCAAGCTCCTCACCGAGTTCGCGGCCATGTCCAAGACGGCGGACGAGCGGCCGCAGATGCCGGCTCCCCGGCTCACCGACCGCGAGATGGAGGTGCTCCGCCTGGTCGCGCAGGGGCTCAACAACCGGGACATCGCCAAAGAGCTCTTCATCTCGGAGAACACGGTGAAGAACCATATCCGAAACATCCTGGAGAAACTGCACCTTCACTCGCGCATGGAGGCGGTCGTCTATGCCGTGCGCGAGAAGATGATCGAGATCAGCTAGCGACGGTCGGCCGCGGCACATGACCTCCTCCGGGCCTCGCAACGTGGCCAAGCTTATCGTGGAGTGCCTGGAGAACGAGGGCGTGACCTACATCTTCGGACTTCCGGGCGAAGAGAACCTCCACATGATCGACGCGCTCGTCGACTCGCCCATCCGGTTCATCACCTGCCGGGACGAACGCGGCGCCGCCTTCATGGCCGACAGTTACGGGGCGCTCACGGGCAAACCCGGGGTCTGCCTGGCAACCCTCGGCCCGGGCGCGATCAACCTCATGCTCGGGATCGCGAACGCGCAGCTGGACTCCCATCCCTTGGTGGCGATCGCCGCACAGGCCGGCCTCAACCGGATCTACAAGGAGTCGCATCAGTTCGTTGATCTGGTCTCGCTCTTCCGGCCGATCACGAAGTGGGGGGGCATGGTCACCGTCCGCGACGCGGCGCCGGAGATGGTTCGCAAGGCCTTCAAGCAGGCCCAGACCGAACGCCCGGGGGCCACGTTCATCATCCTGCCCGAGGATGTCGCGGAACGCGAGACCGAAGCCCGGCCGCTGAAGGTCAATGTCCCGCGCGACCCCTCGCCCAGCGAGGACCAGGTGCACCGCGCCGCGCACGTGCTGGCCTCGGCCGCCCATCCCGTGGTGCTCGCGGGCCCCGGCGTCGAACGTGACGGCGCGGCCATGGCGCTGATCAGGTTCTCCGAGCAACTGGGGATCCCGGTCGCCACCACATTCCTTGGCAAGGGGGTCTTCCCGGACGATCACGAGAACGCTTTGGGAACCATCGGCTTCATGGTCAAGGATTACGCGAACTTCGGCTTCGATCACGCCGACGTCGTGGTGGCGGTCGGCTACGACCTGGTCGAGTTCTCCCCCAGCCGGTGGAACCCCGACGGGAACAAGCTGATCATCCACGTGCATCGCACCGTGGCCGAGGTGGACGCGAACTACACGCTGGAGGTGGGGCTCCAGGGATCGATCGGCGAAACGCTCGACGCCATCGCCGCGGCCACTGACGTGCACGAGATCCCCGCCTCCAGGCATCCCGTGAAGGACCTCCTACGCGAGGAGCTGGAACGCGGCGCCGACGACGATTCGTTCCCGGTGAAACCCCAGCGGTTGGTCACCGACATCCGCGCGGCCATGGGACGCGAGGACATCGTCCTCTGCGACACCGGCGCGGTGAAGATGTGGATGGCCCGGCTCTATCCCACCTACGCGCCCAACACCTGCCTGGTCTCCAACGGCCTGGCCACGATGGCGTTCAGCTTGCCGGGTGCGTTCGCGGCCAAGCTCGCTTTCCCCGAACGCAAGGTCCTGGCCGCGATGGGCGACGGCGCCTTCCTGATGAGCGTCGCGGAGATCGAGACGGCGGTGCGAGAGGGCGTCAACATCGTGATCCTCGTATGGGTGGACGGTGGATACGGCCTGATCCGATGGAAGGAGGAACTCCATCTGGGTCGCACGGCTGCGGTCTCGTTCGGCAATCCGGATTTCGTTCAGCTTGCCCAGAGCTTCGGCGCGAAGGGATACCGAATCGCCGCGGCCGGCGAACTGTTCCCGACGCTCCAGAGGGCCCTGGCCGAGGACGCCGTCAGCGTGATCGCGTGCCCTGTGGACTACAGCGAGAACGCGCGACTGGTGGAACGCCTGGGCGCGCTGGAACAGGGGATGTAGCGGGTCCCAAGGTTGAGCGTCGGACCTTGAACCGGACCTGCCGGTAGAATCGGGTCGTTCATCAACCCCCGGAAAGGGCCTGCTCACCTTGGTACTGGACAAACTCGCGAACTTGGGCGAAGGCCGCAAGCTCAAGCACCTCCACTCCATGGCACAACTCGTGGCCACCTACGAGCCGGAGATGGAGGAGCTGACCGACGACGAACTCAAGGCCAAGACGGGTGAGTTCCAGCTGCGCCTGGAGAACGGGGAGGCGCCGGAGGATCTCCTCTCCGAGGCCTTCGCCGCGGTGCGCGAGGCATCCAAGCGCTCCTCCGGCAAGCGCCACTTCGACGTCCAGATCATGGGCGGGATCGCATTGCATCAGGGCAACATCGCCGAGATGAAGACCGGTGAGGGCAAGACCCTCACCTCCACGCTTCCTGCCTACCTGAATGCGCTTACCGGCGAGGGCGTGCACATCGTCACGGTCAACGACTACCTGGCTAAGCGCGACTCAGAGTGGATGGGTCCCATCTACCGTGCGCTGGGGATCAACGTCGGACTCATCCAGTCTCCGATGAGCCCCGAGCAGCGCCGTCCCGCCTACGCCGCCGATCTCACGTACGGGACCAACAACGAATTCGGATTCGACTATCTGCGGGACAACATGGCGATGCAGCTGGCTCACTGCGTGCAGCGCGGTCATCACTACGCCATCGTGGACGAGGTCGACTCGATCCTCATCGACGAGGCTCGCACGCCGCTCATCATCAGCGGCATGGTGGCCGATTCGGCCAAGTGGTACCAGACCTTCGCGAAGGTGGCGCCCAAGCTCACCATCGACCAGGACTACGAGGTCGACGAATCGAAGTTCCAGGTGGCGGTCACCGAGGCCGGCGTCACGAAGGTCGAAGAGATCCTGGGCGTGGACAACCTCTACGACAACGTGAACTCATCGCTGGTCCACCACCTCCACAACGCGCTGCGGGCTAAGGAGCTCTACCGGCGCGACGTGGCCTACGTGGTCCAGCAGGGAGAGGTCAAGATCGTCGATGAGTTCACCGGGCGAGTCCTGGAGGGGCGACGGTACAGCGAGGGCTTGCACCAGGCCATCGAGGCCAAGGAAGGCGTGCGGATCAAGGAAGAGAACCAGACCCTCGCCACCATCACCATCCAGAACTACTTCAAGATGTACGACAAGCTGGGCGGGATGACCGGTACGGCTAAGACCCAGCTGACCGAGTTCGAGGAGACGTACAAGATCAGCGTGGTCGAGATCCCGACCAACCGCGACATGGTCCGCAAGGACAAGCAGGACCTCATCTACAAGAACGAGGACGCGAAGTGGAACGCGGTCGCCGACGACATCCTTGAACGGAACGAAGCGGGGCAGCCCGTTCTGGTAGGCACGGTCTCCATCGAGAAGTCCGAGCGGCTCTCGGGAGTCCTCAACCGCCGCGGCATCCCGCACGAGGTCCTGAACGCGAAGAACCATGAGAAGGAAGCCACGATCGTCGCCCAGGCCGGCCGCAAGGGCGCGGTCACGGTCGCCACGAACATGGCCGGGCGAGGCGTCGACATCCTGCTGGGTGGCAATCCCGAGTACCTAGCCCGCCTGGAGATGGCCGCCCGAGACTGGGACAACGACGCCTACCTCCTCTTCGTGATGGAGGAGGAGGAGCGCGCGGCGTACGAGGCCGAGTACGATCCGATCCTCGCCAAGTTCCAGGCACAGACGGATGCCGAGCACGAGGAGGTCGTGGCATCAGGCGGTCTCTATGTGCTGGGAACTGAGCGACACGAGTCGCGGCGGATCGACAACCAGCTCCGCGGACGCTCTGGCCGCCAGGGCGACCCGGGCGAATCGCTCTTCTACCTCTCGCTGGAGGACGACCTCATGCGGGTGTTCGCGAGCGACCGCGTGGCAAGCATCATGGAGCGCCTCAAATGGCCCGACGACGAACCCATCGAAGCAAAGATGGTGTCGAAGGCCGTCGAGAACGCGCAGCGCCAGATCGAGGAACTGAACTACGAGCGCCGGAAGAACGTCCTGAAGTACGACGACGTCATGAACGCACAGCGCGAAGTCATCTACCGCACCCGCCGCCAGATCCTGGAGGGCGGGGACCTCAAGGACCAGGCCCTGGACATGGTCAGGGAGGTCGTCGCGGCCACCGTGGACACCTGGTGTTCGCCTGACGTGTTCCCCGAGGAGTGGGATCGTTCCGGTCTCCTCACCGCGCTGACGGAGATCTACCCGGTCAAGACGACGTTGGCGGACATCCGGGACGTGGTCGACCCTGAGCCGCTCCGACTGCGGTTCGAGGAGGAGGCGACCGGAACCTATGAGGCGAAGGAAGCCGCCGTCACCCCCGACGTCATGCGTGAGCTCGAACGCGTGGTCCTGCTGAACGTCACCGACACGAAATGGCGCGAGCACCTCTACGAGATGGACTACCTCCAGGAAGGCATCCACCTGCGCTCCTACGCGCAGAAGGATCCGCTCACCGAGTACCAACGGGAAGCCTTCGAGATGTTCGAAGATCTCTCGACGAGCATCCGGAGCGAGTTCGCGACCTACATCTTCCGGGTGGAGTTCGTGCGGCAGGACGTGGCGCCGGCCGCCAAGCGCCTGCAGGAGAACAGCGACGAGGTGAAGAGCCAGGGCAAGGAGTCCGCCGGCGGTTCCACACAGGCCGTGAGCGACAAGACGCCGCGCAACGCGCCGTGCCCCTGCGGGAGCGGCAAGAAGTACAAGAAGTGCCACGGCGCGGTCGTCTAGCGAGTCAGAGCGTCTTCGCCAGGAGCTGTGCGGGGTTCTCCGGCCCCCAGATGTCCAGCTCCGCCTCGGGAACGAACCCCACCGCCAGATAGAACGCCCGCGTCTGCGCGTAGGCGGGGCCGGGGTCCTCGCGATCGGAAAGGGTCTTGACCATGAGGCGATCGACGCCCGTCTCATGCAGCCGCGCAACGAGGCCGTCGATGAGCCCGGCTCCGACCCCTGTTCGCCTGAGCGCCGCGTCGACGGCCATCCAGGTGATCTCCACCGCGTCGACGGCCGCTTCATAGGTGAGGAAGCCCACCAGACGATCACCGTGCTCCGCGACCAGCCCGCGTTGCGTTCGAACAGCCTCGGCGCACTCCCGCAGGCCGTCTTCGTTGGCGAACCAATCGGGCAGGCCGGCGATGATAGCGTCGCAGGAGCCGGCATCCGTGGGGCGCAGGTCGCGGATCACCGGCGCACGCTAGCACCGCGCCGGCGGAGACGCGCTCGGTAGACTCCGGAGGCGTATGAGCGACTACACAGAACGACTCCGGGACCTCGGCGGGCGCATCGATGCCGCAAGGGGGTTCCTGGGCATCGAAGGCAAGCGTGAGCAGATCGCCGATCTCGAGGTGCGGGCCTCCGACCCCGGCCTCTGGGACGACGCTGCCCGCGGTCAGCAGGTGACCTCCAAACTCTCTCGCGTGAAGGCCGATGTAGAGCGCCACGATGCATTGCAGCGCAGGGTCGAGGACGCGCTCGCGATGGACGAACTCCTGGAGGGCGAGGCCGATCCGGACCTGACGAAGGAGCTCACGACCTCGATCGCCTCCCTGGAACGCGACGTGGAGAAGCTGGAGCTGGCCGCGCTTCTTTCGGGTACTCACGACGGCGCCGACGCCATCGCCACCCTGAACGCAGGTGCCGGCGGCACCGAGAGCCAGGACTGGGCCGAGATGCTGCTGCGGATGTACCTGCGCTGGGCCGAGGTCCAGGGCTTCGAGGTGGAGGTCGACGAGATCCATCACGGCGAGGAGGCCGGGATCAAGTCGGCCGTGTTCCAGGTACATGGGCAGAACGTGTACGGCCTGTTGTCCGCCGAACGCGGCGTTCACAGGTTGGTTCGGATCAGTCCCTTCGATTCACAGAAGCGCCGGCACACGTCGTTCGCCTCGCTCGACGTGATCCCGATGCTCGAGGAGGCCGACGAGGAGGACATCGAGATCCCGCCGGACGAGCTGCGGATCGACGTCTACCGCTCCAGCGGCCCCGGGGGACAGTCGGTCAATACGACAGACTCGGCGGTCCGGATCACACACCTGCCATCGGGTCTGGTCGCCGCGTGCCAGAACGAACGCAGCCAGCTGCAGAACAAGGCCGTTGCCATGCGGATCCTCAAGGCGCGTCTGGCCGAACGCGAGCGCGAGAAGCGGGACGCGGAGATGCAAGAGATCCGCGGCGAACGCAAGGCGGTGGACTTCGGTTCGCAGATCCGGTCCTACGTCCTGGCCCCCTATCAGATGGTGAAGGACCACCGGACCGACCACGAGGTGGGCGATCCCTCCCGCGTGCTCGACGGCGACCTGGACGGGTTCATCGAGGCGGAGCTTCGACGGCGGGCGTCGGCGTAGGCGCACGCGCGCCGGCCGCACTCGCCTTCAGGCCGTTGATGACGGCGGTATCACCCAACGTTCGGCATGGCCGGTCACGTATCAGCGACTCATGCGTGAGCACGCTCAGCCCGGCGTGCGGACATGAAGAACACGATCGAGACGACTACGGCGTCGAACATGAAGGCTGCGACGACGCCGCTCACCCAGCCGCCGAGGAGATCCTGTCCTTGGAAACTGCAGAAGCCGGACGTCTTGCCCTGCACATACAGGGGGCAGGCAGACTGCAGCAGCAACGCGAGCGCCCCTGCGGCGAACGGCGCGGCGATCAGCGCAACAACCGCGGCCCTGCGGAGGGAACGGCTCGGCGGGTGGGCCGGAGCGACGCGCACCGCGACAAGACCGGCCGCGACGAGACCGGCGCTGGCGCCAACCGCAGTGTATGCAGGAACGCCCCCGGGGCCGTCCGCGTTCCCGACCAGGAAGCCGGCGATCGCGCCGATCAGGCTCCCGAAGATCGCCAAGCTGACCGCCGGGGCAGATCGCCGATATACGGCCCCTATGGCCACGCACGCGGCGGCCCACACCCCGAAGATCGCCGTCAGCATCATCAGCAGCATGTCGCGAGTTGCGACCGATCGCCAGGGCCGCACAAGGATCGTCACGGAGTGACCATGAGTTCTCCATGCCGCACCCGGTCGAGCCGTTCAGTTCGCGAGTTGGGGGAGCGCGTCAGCGGCCAGCTATTCCAGCGCGGATCCGTTCGCCGGGTCGCTGGCCGTGCGCTTCGACCTGCGGGTGGCCCGTAGCTCGATCAGCAAGGCCCCCAGGAACGCGGCGAGCAGTGCTCCCCAGGCGGCCGCACTCGCCTTCAGTCCGTTGATGACGGCGGCGTCGCGGTAGGTCAGGTTGATGATGTGATGCCCGGGCCCGACCGGGACGCCCTGCATGAGGTAGTCGGTGGGCAGCACGGGCGCCGGATGACCATCGACGGTCGCCGACCAGCCGGCGTCGTAGCTGTTGCGAACCACGACGATGGAGGGGTTCGCGGCCGTGACATCCAGGCGGATGTGCTCGGGGTCGAACTCGAGGTACGTTGCACTGGGGAAGCTCGCCGAGAACGGCGCGACGATCGGTGGACTGGCGGTGATGCCCGGGTCGGACTGGAGCACTGCGGAGGTCGCCGGGTCGAAGGCGGCGCTCCTCACATCCGTCAACGCCTTCGTCTGGCTCGGTGCGACGGTCCACGTGGGCACCACCGAGACGCGCGGCTCCCACCCGTAGACCTCGACCAGGTCGTAGCCGTC
>JANXVR010000257.1 GCA_025351565.1 Actinomycetes bacterium | reverse complement strand
CGCGCTCATCGACACCGCGTTCCTGGAGGGGTCCGACCGCGAGCCAGACCCCTTCGAGGACTGGGCGGCCAAGACCATCGCCCGCCCGGGCTTCGAGCCGTGGCATCTGCCGGTGATGACGGGACCCGGCGGCGAGACCGTCGCCGCGGCGTTCCTCATCGACCCTGAGGACGTGAGCGAGGGGTGGGTCCAACAGCTCGCGGTCGCCCGCGACCACCGCGGGCGAGGTCTGGCGCGCGCTCTCCTGTCGGAATCCTTCGGCCGCTTCCACTCCCGCGGCCGCAGGGCGTGCGGGGTGAACACCGACTCGCGCACCGGGGCGCTCGGTCTGTACGAACACGTCGGGATGGCGGTTCGGCTCAGCTACACGCATCGCGCGCTGCACTTCGACGACACCGACTAACGTTGGCGGAGGCCGAGGGATTCGAACCCTCGGGAGAGTTGCCCCCCCACACGCTTTCCAGGCGTGTCCCTTCGGCCGCTCGGGCAGGCCTCCGCGCAGAGTCTACGAAACAGCATCGGGCCGGTCGTCAGGAACCGGTGTAGGCAACGAACGGAACGCCACCCGGGGGAATAGGGCACGGCCATTCATGCCCCTTCACCTCGATCAGGACGACCCAACCGCCCTCCTGCTCGAATGAGGACGCCGCCGCGCAGTCCCGAACGCCGATCGAGGCCGTCGTCACCTCGCGGCGGGGCGAGCTGCTCTCGCACTGACTCGCCGACTCTGCCACGCGGGCGCATCCGATGGCGCAGTGCACCCACCCTGGCAGTAGCCGTTCCGCGGAAGCGGCGCGTTTCCGCGGAACCCCTCTGACCTGCACGTTGACGTATTAGATTGCCCACCAGCTGCCCACCGGGTCAACCGCTCCCGACACGGCACCACTCCCCGCCCGGAACCCTCCGGTGGATGCATTCAATACGCCAACTGAATCAGCTCGCCGGCGGAACCGCCTGAGTTGAATCGACGACGCCCGAGTCCAGGTAGACAGCCGCGTACAGGACCGAACCAACGGACCCGACAGGGTCCGTGCTGTCGCCTCCCAACTGGGACGGATCAACGATGACACTGGTCTCCCCGAGTAGCGCCGACGTCTTCGGGTCGAAGATGAGTTCATCCTTCGTTCCGCCGTTCGTGTAAGCGACCCCGATCCCAGGTCGGCCCGAGGCATCTACGGTCTTGCCGACGAACTCGACGCCGGGAAGATTCGCGGCGATGTCGTAGACGGCGGCCCGAAGATCCGGGCTGGCATAGGTCTCCCGCAACATGTCCCCCAAGATGGCGAATGTTTCCCAGTCACCGGAGGGACCACCCTCGATGACCCTCTGCTCCACCAGCGTCTGGAGCTTCGCGGGATCGGTGGGAAGGCCCGATAGGTCAAAGTAGTGCAGACCGCCCTGGGCGTAGGTGTGATCCCCTCGGTCCGCAGCGCCCGGTAGATTGGGCGAACCCGCTGCGACCCATGCGGCGCGATCAGCGGAACTCGGGAACGTGATCTTGCCGAGGGTCTGTTCCAAACGACCCGAGCCATCCGTACCGATCCACGCCTGGCGGGTCTCCGGGATTCCGTAGAGGAAGTTGCTGAGTCCAGGACCAGGGACGTCGGTCACGTATTGGATCCCCACGCTCTTGGTGTAGACGTATTGCCCTGGAGCAGGAGGGGCTTGCTTCGGCTGGTTGGCGGCTACCCTCGCGACGTGGTGAAGGGCCGAGGCTGCTGCGGGATCGATGCCAGGCCCACCAAGGATCGAGGACACGACGAGCCCAGCGGCCAGGGCGGCGGCCAGGGTAGCCGCCAGCGCGACGCGGCGACGGAGCCTGCGCGGCCCCGGGGGAACATGAGCGGGCCCGGTTCCTGGCACCTGGTTGGCGAGCTTGGCCCGGGCGACGGCGAGCTCCTCAGCATCAAGGATCGGCACCTCTTCACGGAACCGCTTCAGTAGGTCTAGGTCATCCATCGTGATCGCCTCCAAGTCTCGTTCCCTCTTCAACTGGATTCCCGCTCGCGCCTAGGCGTTCTCGGACCTGACGGCGCGCTCGCGAGAGACGGGATCGCACCGTGCCGATCGGGATGTCCAGCGCTCGGGCGATCTCCTCATAACTCAGATCAGCCCACGCGAGCAGGAGTAAGACTTCGCGATCCTTGGATGCGAGGTGGGCCAAGGCTGCCGCGATCGCTGGGCCAGCGCCTTGAGCGTCTACTCGAGCGTCCACCGCCTGCATGCCGTCCAGGATGATGGGATCTACTCCGGTTCGCGCGTATGCGAGGAGTTGCCGACGCTCAGAACGCCAGTGGTGCAGGAGCAAGTTCGACGCGATCCCGAACAGCCAGGGTCTGGCCCGGTCACCGGCACGGTCGAGTCGATCCCTTCTCTCGAATGCGATGAGGAACACCTCGGAAGCGAGTTCATTCGCTCCGTCTGGGCCGACCCGGCGTGACAGGTAGCGGTGGATCTCCGCGAAATGGCTGTCGAAGAGGGCCGCAAACGGATCCCTATCACTCGACCCGTCAGCTCTATGCAAGATGAGTGTTCGCTCCTTCAGCGTCGTCGCCTCCGCACTACATCTTCCCGAAGCGGTCATATGAGTTCTTGCCAGCATCGATCCGGGAGTTCACGCCACCGTTCCTTGGCCACTCTGGCGCTTGGCGAATCACCTCGGTCGCTTTGCCTCGGTCACGTCCCGCGTAGTGGTGTAGT
>JANXVR010000250.1 GCA_025351565.1 Actinomycetes bacterium | reverse complement strand
CGTCTGAATCCCATGATCGCGGCGAGCGTCGGCGCCACCTGGTCTAGGCCGGTGCCTGGCGGCAGTCGGCCGGGTGTGACCCCCGTCCCCGCGAACACGATCGGCACCGAAGTGTCTGGCGATGGAGAGATCGCCGGCCAGGTAAGCCGGGCCGGGGTCGGGCCCGTGCCGCCGGACACGGCGCCCTGCTGCGTGGGGACCGCCATCACGACCGGGGAACGGCCGTCAACGTACCCTGCCGCGATCTCCGTCTTCAGCGCTGCCGGGAGCGGGCAGAACGGCACCGGAGGCGCCGCCGCGGCCGCTGCGGGGCAGCTCTTCCCGACGCACAGAAATCGGAGCGCCACCGCGGGAAGCCCGATCAGTCCGGCCACCAGGACCAGGGAGAGGACGCGTCGCTGCATGCGTCCACGCTACCCCGCGCCTGGACCTACGACCGACCGGCAGCCGGTACACTGCGGGATTCCGGCCGCCGGGCCGGACTTCGGACCTGGTGGGGGATCGTTCGGTGAAGCGTGTTCTCGTGTCGCGGCGCCTGGTTGCCGTCGTGGTTTGCGCGCTGCTGGCTCTTCCGATGGCCATCACCGCGTCGTCGTCCGCCACCACCGGCGACCAGACGTTCATCTCCAACGTCTGTGCCCTCCCCACCACGTGGATATCGCGCATCCTCAACGGGTACCGGCCCGACTGGAGCGGGGATGTCTACACGATCCCGAAGGAGAACAACATCGTCGACGGCGGCTACTCGCACGCCGGGCCCATGGACCACCTCCAGAACGTCCCGATGTTCTACTACGGGCCGGGCATCGTGAAGCCGGGCGTGTACAACGACACGACGTACCTCACCGATATCGCGCCGACCACCGGGGCGATCATGAAGTTCCCCTTCAAAGCCCCGGACGGCAAGCCGCTCACCGAGGCGCTCCTTCCCGCGGCCCAGCGAACCGTCCCGAAGCTCTTCGTCACGCTGGTGTGGGACGCCGGCGGTATGGACGTGCTGAAGGCCTGGCCCAACAGCCACCCGTACCTGGATTCCATCATGGGTCAGGGTGCATGGTTCACTCACACGTGGGTCGGCTCCTCCCAATCGAACACCCCGCCCGGCCACGCAGAGATCGGCACCGGCGCGTTCCCGAAGACCAACGGGTTCGTTGACGAGTACGTCCGATTGAACAACCACGTTGTGCAGCCGAGCCAGGCCGGACCGGGGCTGCTGCTCACCCCGACGTTCGGCGATCTCTACGACATCGGGAACAACAACAAGCCGCTGGTCGGTGCGGTCGCGACGCTCGCCGCGCACGACCTGATGATGAGCCACGGTGCGCTCTACAACGGCGGCGACAAGGACATCGCCGTCATGCGCCAGGTGAACAACGCGGCGACCGGCGGTGCGGAGTCCGTGAGCTGGAACCTCACCCCCCCGATGGCGCCCTACTACACGTTCCCCGCCTGGGTGAAAAGCCTCCCCGGGATAGCGAAGTACAACGCGATCCTCGATCGGCAGGACGGCAAGATCGACCAGATGTGGCGGGCCAAGAGCATCCTCGGGCTCCGCACCGGCTTCGACACCCCTGCCCGGACCCCCTACGAGACCTCGGTGATCGAGGCGGTCATCAATCACTACGGGTTCGGCCAGGAAGCCACGCAGGGGAAGACGGGCTCCACGCCCTTCGGCGACCTCCTGTACCTGAACTACAAGACGATCGACACCACCGAGCACCTGACCAGTCTGAACAGCGTCTACATGAAGGACTCGGTCGCCTACCAGGACGCCGCCCTGAAGCAGCTCGTCGCGTTCTTGAACAAGCAGGTCGGCAAGGGCCAATGGGCGATGGTCGTGACCGCCGACCACGGCTCCCAGTATTCGGCAGCCGCCTCCGGCGGTGTGCCGATCGACCCGACCAAGGTGCGGTCGCTTCTGAACGCGAGGTTCGACCCAACGAACCAGGGGCTGTTCCAGGTGGTCCGGCCGACGGAGATGTGGTTCAACACGACGGTCGCGCAGCAGCTCGGGGTCACGCCCGAGGCCGTCGCGTCATTCGTCAGCGCGCTCACCGTCGCACAGACCGCAAGGAGCTACTACTCGATCCCGCCAGGGACCGAAGGCGACACGGTGTACCAGGTCGCCTTCCCGTCGCATATCTTGAGCGGGCTCCGGTGCGCTCCGGCCCCGTCCGCCGGCGGGTAGGCAGGACCAGGAGGGAACGTGGCCGACACCGATACCGCAAGGGATGCACCCGGGAGCGCCTCCGGCGCGCCCCGCAGTCCCCTCAGCAGATGGTGGGTGATCGTGGGCTTCGGCGTGCTGCTCGCCCTCATCCTGGGCTGGTCCCTCATCAAGGACCCCACGATGTCCGCCCCCACGCGCGATCCGGCGTGGTACACGTGGCGCTCCAACCTCATCGTCGGCGCCACTCCCGGCGACATCGCGAAGGAGTGGGGTCCGGATTCGGTCTTCGCGGGCGGCTACCGCGTGGCGACGCCGCTCACCGGTGCGCTCATGCAGCGCGTTGCAGGTATCGACCAGTACTCCTTCAGCGGGTTCCTCATGGTGTTGGTGCCGGTCCTCGCCGGGTTGGCACTCGGCGCGGCCGGGTACCGTTCGCGCAAGGATCCGATCCTCGTGCTCATCGCGATGTTCGCCGGCGTCGCGATGCTGCTGACCACCCCGTACATCGGGTACCTGGACGACCTGACGATGCTCTTCGTGCTGTGCGTGATGCTGGCGTTCATCACGCAGGCTCGTGGATCGTGGGGCGCCAGAGCTGCACTCTTCCTGTTGGGATTGACGGCCGCCTACCTGCACCCCACGACGTGCGTGCTGTTCGGCATGTCCCTCATGGCAGTGTTCGGCTGGCACGTGCTCACCAGCCGATTCCACTTCGGCGAGGCACTGAAGCGCGACGGCCCCATGCTGATGTCGATCGGGTTCGGGATGATCATCGGCCTGGTCACCTGGGTCGCCGGCATCTGGGGCGTGGCCGGCAACCTTAAGGACGCGGCGGCCCCGCCGCCG
>JANXVR010000187.1 GCA_025351565.1 Actinomycetes bacterium | reverse complement strand
TCACGGACGTTCGCCAGCATATCGGCGGGAACCCGGTTGCCGTGACGGTGTCGGGCTCGACGGTGTGGGTGGTGCAGTATGGCGGCTGGCTCGACCGGTTCGCGATCGCGTCGGGCTGAAAGCCCGCGCCCACCGATGACGCTGCGCGATCGCTGAACGCGGTGATCCCGAGCCCCGACATCCCCTAGGATTATGTCGTGCCGTTCCCTTCGGCAGCACGATGCGGCACCCAGCTGGAGCAAGCGCTCCTCTTCATGGTTACGCTCACGGTTCTGGCTTCCTGCCAAGGTGCGGTCTCGCCTCCGCCACCAACGTCTCCTCGCCCATCGACTCCAACTCCCGGGTCGCCCGTGTCCGGCCAGCCGGGGAACAAGATTGCGCTCGCCTGTCATGTCGGGGACATCTACATAGGGACCGTGGGTACTGGCGGGATCGTTCCTCTGACCAGCGGCCCACCAACCGATCGGGCGCCCGCATTCTCTCCCGACATGACATCGATCGCCTTCGTCAGGGACGACGACATATGGGTGATGGCATCCGACGGGAGCGCGGCGCGCGACCTCACGCCCCTCCCAGGTCAGCAGATGGACCCAGCATGGTCGCCGGATGGGTCCCGGGTCGCCTATGACGCAGGCGGGGGGATCTGGATCATGGATCAGAGCGGGTCGAACCCCCACCTCATCCCGCACACCAACGGTGGGGTTCAGCCCTCATGGTCGCCGGACGGGAAGACCATCGTGTTCACCTCGCCCGGACACGGTTGGTCGCTCTTCACGATCTCGACGACCGGCTCTGACCTCCAACTCCTCAGGCAACCCCTGAACGGGGGGTTGAGAGCCAAGGATATGACCCCGACCTGGTCTCCCGACGGATCACACATCGCCTTCACTGAGGTGGTGGAGACGAGGCCCAATGGACTGGCGACGCAACCATCAGGACACAGCGCTGGATCCCCGACGACCTATTCGCTCTACTCGGAAGCGTGGCCGCAGGGAGCCACAACGCATCGATCCGGACTACGCGCCCGCCTGCTGACCGACTACCGGCCGATCTCGAACGTGTTCTGGATCCGCCCGGACGGAACGGGGTTCCAGCAGCTCACCAACGACCATGGTCTGGACGAGCATCCAACCTGGTCGCCAGACTCGAAGCAGATCGCATACCAGCGGTATCCATCCCCGGCGCTCTCCCCGCCCGGCAAGGGCATCAAGATCGTCAACGTGTCCACGCATCGCTCCACGTACTTCATCCGAGGGGGCGGTTGCTACGAGCCTAGTTGGGGGTAGCGACGGGGGAACCTCGCACCCCTCTGCCCCCGTTCCCACGCCCGTCGAAGAGCTTCCTGGACGGCGTCTTCTGCGCTCGCTCGACTCCCGCAGGCCAGCGTTAGAGCGGCGACCACGCGCGCGTAGTCACCAGTCAAGAACCGTTCGATCGACGCTTCGTTCAGAAGAACGCTCCTTCGTCCTACATAGAGACGCATGAGGAGGTGCCAAGGTTTGCGCGGTCTGAGAACCAAACGCCGCAACCCCTGGGCATCGCGTCGGTGCGAATCTGACCTCTCAGCAGCCCCGGACGATCAGAGGAGTTTGCGCTGCGCCAGCTCCCCGAACGCCCGCGGCGAAGAAGGGTGAGGCGCCCGATGGCGCCGTCGCGCTCAGCAGCGCCCCTTCTCGCAGATGGAGGGACGAGGAGTCGACCTCGGTCCACCTCTTACCGTCCCAGTGTTCCAGCAGGGGATGCAAGGGGATGGACCTGTTTCCAACCGCCAAGATGTCATTAGCCGAGCGGATCGCCGCTCCCAAGAGCTGGCTTGGTGAAACGTTAGGCGAGGGGACAACGGACCAGTGTCCGTTGCTTGATCGCCAGATCCTCGCGCCGCCGAAGGACCGCTCCCGCAACGCCCAAACAGTCCCACTCTCGGTTGCATCGATGGAGTGGATCGAACCGGTCCCTGGGGGCATGGAGACTTGCCAAGCGGTTCCGTTCCAATGCTCGACCAGCGGCCGGTAGGCGCCTGCGGCGTAGTAATCCCCGGCCGCCCAGGCGTCGTCGGCCGAGATGGCGCTGACTGAGCTCAACCCATTGTCGAACGGCTCGACCGAATACAGGGACGCGGCGACCGGCGTGCCGGAGACCACCGAACCCGATGCGACGGCGCGAGTCGCCGTTGCAGGTAGTGCGGTGATCGTCGGGCTCGCCACGACCTTCCAGCTCTTCCCGTCCCAATGCTGGACCAGGGTTGCGTAGTGATGTGCCGGGCTCCAGTAGGCACCGACGGCCCATGCGTCACCTGCCGAAGTCGCGGAAACGCCATTCAGGTATTGGTTCGGTGAGTTCGCGCGATCGGGGCTCTGCACGACCGACCAGCGCGTCCCGTCCCAGTGCTCGATGAGCGTCGTGGAGCGCGTAACTCCTTGGTGACCAACGGCCCAGACGTCGGCAGCAGACACGGCCGTTACGGCGTCAAGCCTGCTTGCCACCGACGCGGTGGGGATGGGAGGTTCCGACCATCTCGTCCCGTCGAAGTACATGATGAGTGGATGGATAGGCTTTGCCTGGACAGATCCGACGGCCCACGCCTGCCCGGTCGGCACGCTGGCGATCGCCTCCAGCGATCCGCCCGGGACCGACGGCAAGATCGGCTCCGTGAGGGCGCACGCCCGCGGTTCCGCGGTCGGGCCTGAGGGGGTTTCGGAGCGACGCGTTGGGAACGCCGATGCATGACTATCTGATCCACGCGGGAGGGTCGTGCCGCCCGTGCAACTTGCACCAACGACGGCTAAGAGGGAGGCCGCGAAGAGTCGGGTGTATGGAGTAACGGGAGTCATCCAGCGAATCATGACACTGAGGGGCTGCCTCATACTTTCCGTGACAAAGGTGAACTGCGATCACCCTGTGACGCCGCCCCCCCCTAGGATTTGTCAGCTCAGGCGGTTCGTTCAGCCTCCTACATGCCCCACGAAATGCCGACGGGGTTCTGCCCGATCGTCCCTGCAACCGACACGACCTGCCCGCCACTGGGGTTGATGATGTCGATGCCGCCCCCTCGAACGAAGGTCGCGGCGGCGGACCTCGACGTGCAGGCCATACCCCGAGGCATTGCCGAAGGTCTTGAGGAACCCCTGCATCCGCTCTGCCTCCTCACTCCCCAGCGCCTTGTGGCGCTCACGCTCTTGGACGGCGATCTTGAACAGGTCTTGACGACGCGGATCCACCTTGATCTCACCTCGTAGCCGGGTCGCGCGGAGACCCTGCTGCCGTCCCACGGGGCGGAAGATGATCGCCCGTTCGATCGTGCCGGGCACCCGACCGGCGAGGATCGTCGCAGCCACGATGTCGGGGATCGTCCACCAGTGCGCCCCTTCGGCGCTCACGCGTTCGAAGGCGTTGGGGCATGTCTGAGCGCGCCATCGCAGGCGGCCCTCGAGCGTGGCGGCAGGGCTAGCTACCCTGAGATGAGGTAGCCGTTGGGTAGGCGCCCCCGGCCGTGCCTTGACCCTCTACTTTTGTGACGCTCCAGATCCCGGCCCGATCCGGCCGCAGAAGTCTTTCGATGGTCACCGTGGCGGAGGGGCAGATCACCCCCGGGCCCGGAGCATCACAACCGATCGTGATGAACCGAAACGGTCCCGATGCGTCAGGATCCGACAGGTCGGACACGCTGTTATAGCCGGATGCATCCGGACTGCTGCCTCCAACCTGAAGGATCGTAAAGCCGCTCCACCCCAACTTGTCTACCGCGAACCGCCGGAGCACCGTCTCCCCATCAAGCTGCCACGCATAGGCAGGATCGCCACTGTCAGCTCGGCCTTGCGCTGCTTGGGCTTCCCCAAGAGTCGTCTGGGGCCAGATGGCGCTCCAATCTCCGGCCCGAGGCTCTGATCTACCGCCTCCGCCGAACGCAGCGAACACCCCGCCAAGACCGCCGGCGGCTAACATCAGCGCGAAGGCGATCGTAAGGACCCGTGTCTTTCGCGCACGGCGGCGCCCACGCAGGAGCATCTCCTCCATGGCCCCGTGCGAGGCGGAAACTCGCTGGGACTCCCGCTCCAGCAGTAATCTGAGCTCACTCATCGTCCTCACCTCTCCTCATCTGGCGCCTCAACGCTTGCCGCGCCCGTGACGCTCGCATCCGCACGGCTTCCGGACGGATCCGAAGGATCTCGGCCGCCTCTTTGTCGGACAGGCCGACCCAGTCCAAGAGAATCAACGCCTCTCTTTGGCTCGCAGGTACACCAGCAAGTGCCCGGCGGATGGTGTCGCGCTCATGGACGGGTTGAAACGCGTCCGGCTCTGCCCTCGGAAGGCTCTTTCGGGCAGCCGTGGCCAGTCTCCGCAGGCGGCTGCGGCGTAGGTTGAGAGCCACGCGGTAGGCGTAACCCGCCGGATTGGCGCTTTGCTGGAGGCGTTCCCACCGCTCGTACACGCGGAAACATGCCTCCTGTGCCAGTTCCTCAGCTTCGCCGGGATCTCCGGTGATCAGGTAGAGGGCTCGAAGAAGCGGCTCGTAGCATCGGGCGAAGAAGTCCTCGAAAGACTCCCAGGGTTGTCTCGTTGACGGTGCGACCTCTTGGGGATCCGCGGCTTGTGGTTTCATCGCCATCGATCAGTAAACGCCTAACGGGGCGCACCTGTAACGACTTTGTCCTTCTCGTCACCCGGTCCCAAGGATCACTCAGCCGCGTGCTAGGTGCCTGCGAGCGACGCGTTCGGCACCATCAGCTGGTCGCATTCCGGTCGCGAGTTAGCGTTCGTTCGAGGGGGCGGCATCGACATCATCAACCCCAGTGGCGGGCGGGTCGTGTCGGTTGCAGGGACGATCGGGGTCTGTACTCCCGTCAACCTCGCGAGGGGTCTATAGACAGAGTGGCGTCGAACGCAACGAATCCCCTAGCCTAACTCTTGCATCGACCTTCAAACACTTTGTAGCCGCCCGTGCGGCAAGAGGTGGGCGCGTTGGTGGACGCGTCGCGCACGCACTATTTACCGATCCACGGGCAACGGCGTTTCTCGCCTTCCGAGCCCTCTGGCGGGTGCCGTCGGCGATGAGTCGATAGAGAGCGCAGGTACACGTTTAGCAGGATTCTGCCCCCTAGGAGGGTGGATGCGGAAAGAGAGGCCGTCGGCGGGGGCGCGGAGTGACCTCGGCGATCTATACCGGGAGGAAGGGCAACGCCTGTGGCGGGCTGTGTTCGCCTATGCGCAAGATCGAGAGGTCGCCAGTGACGCCGTCGCAGAGGCGTTCGCGCAGTGCATCCGCCGCGGCGGCGCTGTTGTCGATCCTAAGGCGTGGGTTTGGCGAGCAGCCTTCCACATCGCGGCCGGTGAGATGAAGAACAGAGGACGTGACGTTCACGCCGCGATCGAGGGTTCATACGAGATGCCAGAAGACGGCGGACGTCTGCTGGCCGCTCTTAGGGCGCTGCCTGCGAACCAGCGTGCGGCGATGACGTTGCGGCACTACGCGGGCTACCCGACATCGGAGGTTGCCGACATGATCGGATGCAGCACGGCGACGGTGCGGGTTCATCTCAGCCGAGGGCGTCGGCACCTGCGCAAGCTGCTGGAGGACCACCCCGATGACTGACTTCGACGCGGCATTCCGAGCGCTCGACGCGCTCCACGCACCGAGTCTGGCGAGCGATATCGAGCTGCGATCGAAGGCGCCGAGGTCGGCCCTGACCGCTCCAGGTCTCGACGATGACCCACCCACGCGGAGACGCATGCCCGCAGCTCTAGTCGCATTCGCGGTGTTCCTGGCGGGCGCCGCGGTCGTGTGGAGCGCGTTCGGCAACATGACCCATTCCCCCCAAAGACCGCGGCAGACCGTGCTCGATCCGTGGACGGGATACGGAGAGGGGTGGACCCAGCTGCCCGACCCTCCGAAGATCAGTCCCGGGGCCGCGGAGGTCTGGACGGGGAGCCACTATCTCTATTGGGGCGGCATCCCCTTGGGCGGCAAGATCGCTTCAAAGCGCGGATACAGCTTCGACCCTGCGACCAGTACATGGACCCCGATGCCCGCCGCTCCGCAAGCCGGCGACTACCCCCAGGGGATATGGACGGGTTCACTCGCGATCTTCTGGGGGGGAACTGGGCCCTCACACGCCGGACAGGCCGAAGGTGTCGCCTACGACCCGGCGGCGATGACCTGGAAACGCCTCCCTCCTGCTCCGATCCGCAGCGGGTCGGGACAGAAGCTCGTATGGACCGGCTCGGTGATGATCGTCTGGGGAGGCAACAAGAGTGGCCTTGCGGCCGCCTCGGGCGCCGCGTTCGATCCGGAGTCGTGGACATGGCGCCCCGTCGCAGCCGCACCGATCACGCTGAACACGTTCACCTCGGTCTGGACCGGGGCCGAGATGGTGGTGTTCGGGTCCAACCTGGACCGGAATAACCGTGCGACGACCTCGGTGGAAGGCGAGGCCTATTCACCGGCGACGGATGCTTGGAGGGTGCTCCCCCGATCAGCGCTTTCGCCGCAGGCGTCCACGCTTGCCTGGGTCGATGGACGGCTCGTCGCATATGACTACGTCCTCACCGCAGCGGAGTTGGACTCCCCTGGCGGTCCTTGGAAGGGACTTCCGCACGTCCCGCTCTCTGCCGGAGAGTGTTACCCCGACTCGGCGGTTGTCGGCTCCACGATGGTGGCCTTCTACTGCGGCCACGCGGTTGCCTGGAACGAGGGAAGTGATTGGTCACCGATAAGCGGTGGACTGGTTGCGGAAACGGTGGCCGCCCATGGGAGCCAGATCCAGCTCTATCGGTTCGCCGATCTAACACCCGCGGGGTCGGTTCTGTTGTTCGCTGCGGAGGGCGTCACCATCACCAAGCATGGCCCGTGCTACGGATGCTCCGGTGCCCCGCACCAGTTCTGGGCGTTCCGTCCGCCGCCGCCCCCAGCGCCTACGTCGCCGCCCACATCGCCGTCTCTTAGGCCGGGGGCCAAACACATCAAGTTGTTGCCCGGGGAATCCCGTTCGTTCGCGAAGGGCGAACTCCACACCGGCGATCTCATCACGTGCCCGGGCCGGGGCTCGGTGACCGTGACCGTCCCGGGGCAGCTAGCCACGTCGTCGATCGGCCTGACAGCGAACAGAGGGCTGAACGGGGGCGTCTACGCGCACTGCGATAGCAACGGAGGCTGAGGATTACGTAGGACTGGCCCGGCGCAAGGGCCAATATGGCGGGATGTCCACGGCTTGCGGAAAAAGGGGGCTGATCACCTTCCCGCCTAGCCTCATCCCGGCGACTAGGGCTATCCGATCTGCAGGTCCGACCAGCACCCTCCGCCCGGACGTGGCCCTCTCCATCGCCAACTACATCGTGACTTCGACTTCGAGCTGATGCAACGGACGATTCCCTTCTTGAAGGTACCGCGGGTGTCATAGACCTCCTGCTCAGGACCGCAACATCGCCCAGGTGTATG
>JANXVR010000167.1 GCA_025351565.1 Actinomycetes bacterium | reverse complement strand
GCACGCTGGCGCCGATGGCGACCACTTCGTCCGGGTTCACGCCCTTGTGCGGCTCCTTGCCGCCCGTGAGCGACTTCACCAGTTCCTGGATCATCGGCATCCGCGTCGAACCGCCGACCAGGATCACGTGATCGATCTCCGCGGAGGGCTTGCCCCAGTCCTTGATGGCCTGCTCGAACGGCGTCTTGCAGCGCTGAACCAAGTCCTCGGTCATCCGTTCGAACTCACCGCGCGTGAGCTTGATGTCCATGTGGAGGGGACCCTCCGCCGTCGCCGTGATGAACGGGAGGTTCACGGTGGTCTCCATGACCTGGCTGAGCTCGATCTTCGCCTTCTCGGCGGCCTCCTGCAGACGCTGCAGCGCCATCCGATCCTTCGACAGATCCACGCCGTGGGCGTTCTTGAACGTCGTCACCAGGTGGTCGATAACGCGCTGGTCCCAGTCGTCGCCGCCGAGCTTGGTGTCGCCGTGCGTAGCCTTGACCTCGAACACACCCTCGCCGATCTCCAGCAGCGACACGTCGAACGTGCCCCCGCCAAGGTCGAAGACGAGGATCGTTCGGTCGTGATCTTGCTTGTCCAATCCGTAGGCCAGTGCAGCCGCGGTGGGTTCGTTGATGATGCGGAGCACTTCGAGCCCCGCGATCGCGCCGGCTTCCTTCGTGGCCTGGCGTTGGGCGTCGTCGAAGTAGGCGGGGACGGTGATCACGGCTTGGGTCACGGTGTCGCCCAGGTAGGCCTCGGCGTCACGCTTGAGCTTGGTCAGGATCTGCGCGCTCACTTCCTGCGCGCTCCACTTCTTCCCGTCGACGTCCAGGGACCAGGACTTCTCGCCCATGTGGCGCTTGACGCTGCGGATGGTGCGGTCCGGGTTGGTGATGGCCTGGCGCTTGGCGACCTCGCCCACCAGGATCTCGTTGTTCTTGGAGAACCCGACCACCGACGGGGTGGTGCGGGCGCCCTCGGAGTTCGGGATGACGACCGGTTCGCCGGCCTCCAGAACCGCGACCACGGAGTTCGTGGTGCCCAGGTCGATGCCCACTGCTCGTGCCATGTGATGCCTCCTTGAGGAACGTTAATCACTGAGTGCGTACGGATATTAGAACTTGAGTCGGGTACTGTCATATTCCCTCTCTTGGGAGATACGCCGGATACCCATGGGGCGGGATCAGGCCCTAGACTGCGCGTCGTGATAGCCAGAGCGCTCCTCCTCCTGGTTGCGGCCGCCGGCGCCGGCGGTCTCTTCGCGCGGCGCGCGCTGCTGTTGGTCCGCATGAATCGGCTGGGGCGTCCGATCGACCGATCCGGGGACGCGGGTCGCCGGATGGCCCGCGAGGGCGCCGAGGTTCTGGGCCAGCGCAAGCTCTTCCAGCGCGCCGGACCGGGCATCATGCACGCCCTCATCTTCTGGGGATTCCTGGTCCTGCTGACCACGATCGTCGAGGCCATGGGGCAAGTGGTGAGCCCCACGTTCGTCCTGCCACTGGTCGGGGGGGCTCGATGGCTGGGCCTGGGACAGGATGTGTTCGCGGCCGGGGTGCTGGCCGGCATCGCCGCGGCCGCGTGGATCCGCCTGATACAACGGCCGGAACGGTTCGTGGGGAGCCATACGCGCGAGGCCTTCACCATCCTGGGTCTCATCACGTGGATCATCGTCACGCTCTTCCTGCTGAAGGGCGCACGGATCGCGGACGGACTCCAGCCGCGAACCTGGTGGACGCCCGTCTCGACGACCGCATCGCATCTCTTCACCTGGATGTCGCCGGGCGCGGTTCGGGCATCGTTCTGGTTCTTCCTCGTCGCGCACCTGGCGTTGGTGCTCGGATTCCTGGTCTACCTGGGGTATTCCAAGCACCTGCACATCGTTACCAGCGCGATCAACGTGTGGTTCTCGTCCACGAAGGCGAGCGGGGCGCTCACTCCGTTGAAGATCGACATGGAGGCGCTGGAGGCGGGAACGCAATCGCTCGGGGCCGAGACCATCACCGATCTCTCACGCAAGGAACTGCTGGACCTCTATGCGTGCACCGAGTGCGGTCGCTGTCAGAGCGTCTGCCCTGCATGGAATACGGGCAAGCCTTTGAGCCCGAAGCTGCTCATCATGAATCTCCGTGACCACCTGTTCGAGGTCGGGCCGGAGCTGGTTGCCGCGGCGCAGCGCGGAGAGACCGTGGCCGGCGTAGCCCTGGCCCCGAACGTCATCGACGACGACGTGATCTGGTCGTGCACCACGTGCGGGGCGTGCGTGCAGGAGTGTCCGGTGGACATCGAGCACATCGACACCATCGTCGATCTTCGCCGTTCGTTGGTGATGGGCGAGTCGCGATTCCCGGCGGAAGCCGGTCCGCTCATGCGGAACTTGGAGAACACCTCCAACCCGTGGGGTATCCCGCAGTCCCAGCGCGCCGATTGGGCGGAGGGACTGAACGTGCCGATCGTCAGCGGCGACGCGCCCGAGTACCTGTACTGGGTCGGGTGCGCCGGATCGTTCGACGAACGGGCGAAGAAGGTGGCCCAGGCCGTCGCCGAACTCCTGACCATGGCGGGCGTGGACTACGCCATCCTGGGGCCGCAGGAATCGTGCACCGGCGATCCGGCCCGCCGGATGGGCAACGAGTTCCTCTTCCAGACCCTGGCCGAACAGAACGTGGAGACCCTGAACGCCGCCAACGTGAAGAAGGTCGTCACGAACTGCCCGCACTGTTTCAACACCCTTCGCAACGAATACCCCGAGTACGGGGGTACGTACGAGGTCATCCACCATTCCGAGCTGCTCGCCGACCTCGTCCGAACCGGCCGGCTCACGCCCACCGTGCCCGTTGAGGGGCTCACGACCTATCACGACCCCTGCTACCTGGGTAGGCACAACCAGGTCTACGACGCGCCGCGGGGCGTCCTGGACGCCATCCCCGGGATGACCACCGTGGAGATGCCCCGCTGCAACAAGAACGGGTTCTGTTGCGGCGCAGGCGGTTCCCGGATGTGGCTGGAGGAAAAGATCGGCAAGCGGATCAACGTCGAGCGGATGGACGAGGCCGCCTCGACCGGAGCCGACACGGTGGCTGTCGCTTGCCCGTACTGCGTGATCATGCTGGACGATGGCGCGAAAGCCCGCGGGGACGATACGAAAGTGCTGGATATCGCCCAGATCCTGCGAGCCTCGCTAGCAGAGGGCTGAGCCCGCCCAGCCACCTGGCCTCACCCTCTCCACTTCCGGGTATCAAGACCCACCTCCTTTCGACCGATGGAGGGTCTAGACACAACGGCCCCGACCGGAAGGACCAGTGAGTGAGCATCCCCCGGACGCAGGCCAGCGCTTCGAGCGCCGGCCGCGCGCAGGCAGGTACGCACCCGACCGTGCAGCACGCGGTCGAGTCGCTCCTGCTCGCAGAGCGCACGAAGTGGGCGATGCGCATCCACGACAGCCTCACTCAGTCGGTGACCAGCGCCATCCTGGAACTCCAGATCCTTCGACACCGGATCGAACAAGACCCGGAGGGCGCTGTCGAGACGCTGAGGATCATCGAGGACACCATCCGCGAAGACCTTCAAGAGATCCGGGCGGTGCTCTTCGAGCTGCAAGAAGGCCAACCGCGGCCCGAACCGGCATTCGCCACGTTCGTGAACGGGCTGGTGGAACGGTGGAGGTTGCCGGCAAGGGTGTCGGTCGAAGGAGATCTGTCGTTCGTGGACCCTGCCGTGATCGAAGCCGCAGAAGGCATCGTCGCGGAAGCCATCACGAACGCCGCGAAACATTCCGGGGCCGCTGACGTGGCCGTGCGGGTTCGCACCGGAGTGGGCACGATCACCATCGAAGTAGAGGACCGCGGACGGGGCATCCCGCTCGCTGCAGTGCAGGAACCAGGTCAGCACTTCGGACTGCGGATGATGAAGGCCCGCGCCGAGGAGATGGGAGGGACCATCGAAATCGGATCGACGCCCGGACGCGGCACCAATGTGGTTGCCGTGCTCCCCGTCGGAGGGCGAGGTGAAGCATGAGGATACTGATCGTTGACGACCACGCGCTCGTGCGCCGTGGCATGTACCACGTTGTGCTCGAAGGGTTCCCGGACGCCGACGTCGTCGAAGCAGACGGCGCCGCCAGCGCGCTGGTGCTCATGCGGGAGAAGGCTGCGGACATCGCGTTGGTGGATGTTCGGATGCCGGACGCCGACGGGTTGGAACTGCTCCGCTCGCTCAAGGCGGACTGGCCCGAGGTCCCGGTGATCATGCTGTCGACGTATGAGAACGCGCCGTATGTGAAGCGCGCGCTCTCCGACGGCGCCTCCGGCTACCTGCTGAAGGACGCCACGCCCGAAGACCTGGCGCAGGCCATCAACGTGGCCATGTCGGGCAGCGGCAACGTCCTCAGCCCCCGCGTCATCCAGAACCTGTTCGAGGATGCGGCGGAATCGGGGTCAGGCAGCTCCGGCACGAGCCGTCGCAACGAGTTCAGTCTGACGGCCCGGGAGAACGACATCCTGGCGCTCCTCGCGGAAGGGCATTCCAACCGCGAGATCGCCGGGCGTCTGTTCCTGTCGGAGAAGACCGTCAAAGCGCACCTGGCGGCAATCTTCCGCAAGCTCGGTGTCACGAACCGGACACAGGCGGCCATGGCCGCCGTGCACATGGGCGTGGGACCGGTCGTGCCCGGCTCGCTGGCGCGCGTCGACTGACCTGACCGTTCAGGGAAGGAAGTCGCGGAAGAACCGGCTGGGCGTGGGTCCGCGTTGGCCTTGGTACTTGTTGCCGGCCGACCCGTAGGGCACGTCCGTCGGAGTGGTCAGCTTGATGAAGCTGATCTGGCCGATCTTCATGCCCGGGTACAGCGTGATGGGCAGGTTCGCGACGTTGCTGAGCTCGAGCGTCAGGTAGCCGTCCCAGCCTGGATCCACGTAGCCGGCCGTGGAGTGGATGAGCAGGCCCAGGCGGCCCAGGGACGACTTCCCCTCCAACCGCGCGACCAGATCGTTCGGGATACCGACCCGCTCGGCGGTGGATCCCAGCACGAACTCCCCCGGGTGCAGGATGAACGGCTCGTCGGGTTTGACCTCGACCAGCTCGGTCAGGTCGGGCATCTCCTCTTTGACGTCGATGTAGGGATATCGCGAGTTCGCGAACACCCGGAACCGGTTGTCGACGTGCAGGTCGACCGACGAAGGCTGGACGCACGTGGGATCGAACGGGTCGATCACGATGCGCCCGGCATCGATCTCCTCGCGGATGGTTCGGTCGGACAGGATCATCGGGCGGTGATGCTACCCGTTCCGGGAAGCGGCCACCCAGGCCGCCAACGTGGCGGTCCCCGCACCGGAGTCGATGGTCTCGGCGGCCATGACCAAGCC
>JANXVR010000149.1 GCA_025351565.1 Actinomycetes bacterium | reverse complement strand
GTCCGCTTCGGTGGACGGAGTTCGAGGACGAGGCCGGGGCAGTCGCGCGGTGGGTCGCCCGTGGATACGTGCCGCTCCCCGGCGGCATCGTGAACCTCACCCGCTCGCTCGCCGACATCAACGGCGACGAACCTCCCGACGACCGGGTGCAACCGGTCGGTGACGAGGACGTGGCCGACCGCGCCTCGATCACCCACGCCGCGTTCGGCAGTGATCGCGAGCTCACCGAGTACGCGGCCGCCTATGCGCGCTTCCGTGCATCGCCCGCCTACCCCCACGGGTGGGACCTGCTCCTTCGCGACGAGGACGGTGCGCCCGCCGCCTGCTGCATCGCGTGGATCGACCCGGTCAGCCGCGCGGGGACGTTCGAGCCCGTCGCCACGCATCCTGACCTGCACCGGCGTGGATTCGGCACGGCGCTCCTGCGGGAAGGGCTTCGCCGCTTCGCCGCGGCTGGGATGACGTATGCGATCGTCGGCGCGGTTGTCGATAACCCGCGAGCCGAAGCCCTCTATCGATCGGTCGGCTTCGTTCCGGACCGCACCCTCCGGACATACGCGGAGCCCGAAGCCTAGGCGCGCAGGTCTCGCCGTTCGAACGTGAAGAAGGCGACCGCGTACGCCACCGCGATGACCGCAACGAATACCGCGACGTTCGTCGCGGTGAGGCCGCGGATCAGCGGGTCGGGTTCGAGGTACCAGCGGAAGAGTGAGAGCGGCCGCGACCATGAGAGCCCGTTCACCGATGAGGCGAGCACGTTGAGGATGTACATGAGCGTGGCGAGCCCTCCGGTGATCCCGATGGCGATCCCTCTGCGTCCCGTGGCGCACCCGATCGCGAGCGACATCGTGCCGAAGGCGACCACAAGCAGGTAGAGAGAGATGCAGGCCGCGGCGACATCCGCGAGTCCGACGTGGAGTTGGAACGGCGGCCCCACGACGATGATCGTGACCCAGAGGACGCCCGCGAGGCCGAGACCCGTCACCGCCATCGAGACCCACTTGTCGAACACCACCTGTCGGCGCCGGATGGGCGTGGACAGGAGAAGGTCCAGCGTTCGGCCTTCCTCTTCTCCGGCGATGGCTCTGGCGCCGGCGCCGATGGCGAAGATGAGGAACAGGATGGGACCGAGGGCACTGAAGGTCTCGGCGCGCAGGTAGCCGGCGGGCGAGGTGTAGTTGGCGCCGATGAGGTTCTTGACCGCGTCGGGCAGGCTCTGCATGTACCGATCGAGGCTCGCGGCGCTCTTGCGGATACTCGGGTACACCGCGGCATACATCGCGGCCATCGCCGCTAGACCGATCCCCCACGCGATGAAGGCACGCCGTTGATCGTGGAGCGTCTTGCGAAGGAGCGGCGTCATCACGCCCCTCCTCCCTCGTAGAACGCGAGGAACGCTTCTTCGAGGTTGGGCTCGCGGGTCTCGAGCGAAACGACGCGGTGGCGCGCCGCCTCCTTCACGACGGCGTCCAGGTCCCCTTCGACGCTGAGGAGCACGGAGTCACCATGCGCCGACACGTCCTTGACGCCCGGCAACCGCTCGAAGGCCTCCGCCGGGACCGGGGCGTCGAAGTGGAACTCAACCCTGCGGAGCGCCTTCGCTTTCAGCGCCCCGATATCGGCAACGGTGGCGAGCTTGCCCTCGCGGATGATGCCGACGCGATCGCAGATACGTTCGACCTCCGGCATGACGTGCGAACTGAGGAACACCGCCGCGCCGCGACGCTCACGCTCCTCCTGGACCATCGCGTAGAACGTCTGCTGCACGAGCGGGTCGAGCCCCTGGGTCGGCTCGTCGAGGATGAGCAGCTCCGGATCGTGCATGAACGCCTGCACCAGGCCGATCTTCTGCTTGTTCCCGTGGGAGAGGTCGTGGATCCGCCGGGAGAGATCGAGACCGAGGCGATCGGAGAGGTCGTGGATCCGATTGTTCGCCGCTGGGCCCACCGAACCCCGGAGATCGGCGAACGCTTTGAGGAAGCTCTCACCCGTCATCCGTTCGTAGAGCGCGAGTTCGCCGGGGAGGTAGCCGACCCGTTCGTGCACGCGCACGCCCTCGCGGCGCGGATCCAACCCGAAGATGCGAACCTCGCCCGAGGTGGGGCGGATGAAGTCGAGCATCGTGCGGATGGTGGTGGTCTTCCCGGCGCCGTTGGGGCCGAGGAAGCCGAACGCCTCGCCACGGCGCACTTCGAAAGAGAGGTTCTCCACGCCCCGCGCGCTCCCATAGCGCTTGGTCAGCCCGCGAACCCCGATGACCGCGTCCGGCTCCGACATCTCAAGGCCGAACCTACACGACCCGTCCGACCCTCTCGGAGTCCGAACGTCCCGCACCCAATGGGCCACCCCGCAGGACAGGTCACATCAACCGGGCCCACGTACAGACGTCGACCCGACTCAGCCGACCAGCGAGTGGGCCGTCGTCCGGATGACCTCCTCGAGCACGTCGCCAAGCGTGGGCTCACCGATCTCCTCCAGGTGATAGGTGACCCGAACCGCGGGCTTGTCCAGCGTGATCACGTGCCGCAGATCCATCGGCGTGCCGATCACGACCGTGTCGCACGGCGTCCTCCGGATCGCGTCCTCGAGTTCCAGCAGCTGTGCGAGCGAGTAGCCCTGCGCCGGCAGCACCGGTCCGACGTCGTAGCGTTCGAACACCTCCGCGATGGTTCCGGTGACGTAGGGGCGTGGGTCGACGATCTCGGCCGCGCCCGCACGCTCGGCCGCAACGGTCCCGGCACCGAGCTTCATGCCGCCGTGCGTGAGCGTGGGGCCGTCCTCGATGACCAGCACGCGCTTGCCCGCGATCAGGTCGGGGCGGTCGATCTCGATCACGCTGTTGGCTCGCAGGATCGTGGCGTCCGGATTGAGCTCATGCACCGACGCCGCGACCGCCTCGACGTTCTTCGGCAGGGCCACGTCGATCTTGTTGATCAGCACGGCGTCCGCCATCCGAACGTTGACCTCGCTGGGCAGGTACGCCCGCTCGTGCCCGGGTCGCAAGGGATCCACGACGGTGATGTGGACGGTTGGCCGGTAGAACGGGAGGTCGTTGTTGCCCCCGTCCCACAGCAGGACGTCACATTCCTGCTGGGCCTGCGCCAGGATCGCGCCGTAGTCGACGCCGGCATAGACGATCGTTCCCTCGCGGATGTGGGCTTCGTACTCCTCTCGTTCCTCGACCGTGACGCCCGCCGAGTCCAGGTCCTGGAGCGTGGCGAACCGCTGGACGCGCTCGGCAACCAGGTCGCCGTAGGGCATGGGGTGGCGTACCGCGACCACCCGCAAGCCCTGTTCCTTCAAGAGTTCAGCGATGTAGCGCGTAGTCTGGCTCTTGCCGCAGCCGGTCCGAACAGCGCAGACCGCCACGACGGGAACGGAAGCCTCCAGCATGGTCGCCTCCGGCCCGAGCAGTAGGAAGTTCGCTCCGGCCGCCATGACCTCGCTGGCCTTGTGCATCACGTACTCGTACGACACGTCCGAGTAGGCGAACACGACGTCGTCGACCGCCCGGTCAACGATCAGATCCGCGAGTTCCTCCTCCGGATGGATCTCGATGCCGTTCGGGTAGTTCGGCCCGGCGAGTTGCGCGGGATAGAGGCGGTCGTCGATGAAGGGGATCTGCGTGGCAGTGAAGGCCACGACCTCGGTGGTGGGGTCACCCCGGAATACGACGTTGAAGTTGTGGAAGTCGCGACCGGCGGCTCCCATGATCACGACGCGGCGCTTCATGGCGCACTCCCTTTCCTCTCGGCCGCGGTATGGCGGCTCATCGATCTCCTCACTCACCTAGACGCTAGGTTGCGATGTCATGCCCTAGGAGGGTCAAGGGTCCCGCGGCGTTCAGGACGAACCCGACCGTAGGCATCCAGGAGGCGCCGCCTTCCGAGTTCGCTATCCTTCCCCCCGATGGAGACCGTTGGAGAGCTCGTAGCCGCCGCGGTGGTCGATGCCCGCGTGTGGGAGGCCTACGGGCGGGAGTCGGCCGACGGCGTCTACCTGGTGGGTCAGCCCGGCCCGGCGATGTCCTTCGTGATCTACCGGGCGTGGAAGGTACCGACCGGCTTCGTGAACGAGGAGGTCCGCTTCTACAGCCCGTCCGGACGGCTGGTCTATCGCTGGGGACCGGAGATCCGGCGCATGGTCGGGTCCATGGACCTCACCACCGAGATCGACCGGGTGGACGGCGCCGTGTTCGACGAGACCGGGACCTACGTGGTGTCGTTCGTCATGGACGGGGAGATCGTCGGGGAGATCGAGATCCCGGTCGCGGTGCAGGTCGCGCCTCAGAAGCTGGGCAAGGACACCGAGGACGGGCTCAAGAAGTCCGACGTCATCTGGGTGGGCACGCAGACGGGCGAACGCCGCCGGACCGTCCCCGCCTGGTTCACCTACAAGAACGGCAAGATCCTGCTGGTCTCCCAGAAGGAATCCGGGCCCGAGGAACAGACCGTCCCGGGCGTTCCGGACGCCCAGGAGCTGCTGGTCATCACACGCCGCAAGCTCCGCGACACCTCGCTGCAGGAGTTCGTGGCGTCCCAACGCGTCCTGGAGGGCGCCGAGTGGGAGGCCGCCGCCGCCGCCCTCGCCGACCGGCGACGAAGCCGCAACGGCCCTCCGGGCGACGCCATCACCCGCTGGCGAACCAGCTGCCACATCGTCGAACTCACCCCGAGCGTTCCCGGCTAGACGTTCATCTCGCGGCCGAGGGCTGCGGCCACCGCGGCGATCTGCTTGCCAAGGGCCGCCATCTCGCTGGGCAGGAGCGCCTGCGGACCATCGCACAGGGCTGTCTCCGGATCGTGGTGCACGTCGATCATCACGCCGTCGGCGCCGGCGGCCACCGCGGCTAAGGCCATCGGCCCGACCAAGTGCCGCTTGCCCACCGCGTGGCTGGGGTCGACGATCACGGGCAGGTGGGACTCGTGCTGTGCCACCGCCATGCCGGCCAGGTCCAGCGTGTTGCGCGTCGCGGGTTCGAACGTTCTGATCCCACGCTCGCAGAGGATGATCTCGGAGTTGCCACGCTGGGCGATGTACTCGGCGGCCTGGAGCCATTCGTCGATGGTCATGGCCAGGCCGCGCTTGAGCATGACCGGCTTCGCGGTCAGGCCTACCTCCTTCAGAAGCTCGAAGTTCTGGGCGTTGCGGGTGCCGATACGGATGCAGTCGGCGACCTCGGCCACGTGGGCCACCTGTGAGACATCGACGATCTCGATGATGATCGGCAGGCCCGTCTCCCTGCGGCACTCGGTGAGGATCTCCAGACCGCGCTCTCCCAGCCCCTGGAAGGAGTACGGGGAGGTTCGCGGCTTGTAGACGTCGCCTCGAAGGATGGTGGCGCCAGCTGCTTTCGCCGCCTTCGTGCAGATCATCGCCTGTTCCTCGGACTCGACGGCGCACGGCCCGGCGATGATGGTGAAGGTGTCGCGACCCACCGGCGTAGGCCCAACCTTCACGGTGGTGGCGGCCGGGTGCAGGTCGCGGCTGACCATCTTGTAGGGCTTCCCGATCTGGATGACGTGGTCGACGCCCGGAAGCTGCGTGAACGGGATGGCCTGGAACCGGGCGGTGTCCCCCACCAGACCCACGACGGTGTGCACCGTGCCGCGGCTGACGAAGGCTTCACCCCCGGCGTTGCGCACCTTCGAGCAGACCTGCTCGATATCGGCCTCTGTGGCCCCTTGCTTCATCACGACGACCATCGCTGACCTCCCGTTCGCCCGGCGGTGACGCCCGGGGAAACGAAAACCCCGGGTGCTTCGGCCCGGGGTCCCTGTGTTCGTTGGCTACAGGTGGCTACGCCGGGCCGGGCCCGAAGTAGGCAAACCAGTAGCGGTAGGTGCGTTCCATGTCCGGGACATCGTGGCAGGGTTCGGCCCCCGATGACAAGCGCCGGACTAGGATGCCCCCGTGAACCCGCTGGAAGAGGACCTTCAGAGCCTGCTCGCGGCCACGCCGCTCTACGTGGAGGCCGGGATCTCCTTGGTGCGGGCCGAACCAGGCTTGGTGGGGCTCTCGTTCACCCCGGGTCCCGGGCACCGCAACGTCCAGGATCTGGTCCACGGGGGGCTGCTCGCGCTCTTGGCGGACACGGCGATGGGTCTGGCCGTGCGCACGCAGCTTCCGGCCGGACGGCCGCACGTGACCGTCCAGTTGGGGATCCAGTACTTGCGGCCGGCGACGCCAGAGGCCGGGTCGATCATCGGCACCGGTCGGACGCTGAAGGTGGGGCGGACGCTGGCGTTCGCCTCGGCGGACCTCACGATGGCCGAGGGGACCGTCATCGCCACCGCGACCGCGACGATCTCGGTGGCGGAGTCCCCCGCTTAGTACTCGACGTCGAGGGTGGTCATCGCGACGGGCAGCTGCCCCAGAGCGCCCTGGAGCCCGAGCAGCTTCCCCATGTTCCCCGTGACCTTGATCTTGCCGGTCATGTAGGCGGTGACCGCCGACACGGACCCCTTCGCCAGACCCACGGCGGTGTCGTAGCTCTGGCTGATGGTGGCGTCGGGCTCGGGTGCGTCGCCGACACCCAGGTCGATCGTGCCGGCGTCGATGATGATCCAGTAGCGCGTCTCGGTGTCGCCGGTGATGACCTGCTGGATCGTGGCCTTCTGGTCACCCGCGGCCTTCTTGAAGTCGGCGCTGGCGTTGAGGGCGGCCTTGACGGCCTCGGCCCATTCGGTGGAGAGGAACTTCACGGCCATAGGGGTTCGCTCCTTGGTTGGCGGTGTCAGCGAGTCTAGCGGTCGGCGTAGAGATCGGGTTGCGTGATGTGGGTGTCGTCGGCGATGAACCACACGAACCGCTGGTCCCCCACGATCCGGACCGTGTTCAGCGAGGTGTTCGGGGGCAGGAAGAACAACTCCTGCTGCGGGTGGAGCCCCAGGATCTGGCTTAGAAACACGTTGATGACGCCGCCGTGGCACACGATCCACACGTCGCCGCCGGGGTGCGCGGCCAGCGCGGCCTCCACCGCGGGGACCACCCGGCCCTGGAACCCGGCCTTCGACTCCGCACCCGGGGCGAGTTCGAACACCGGGTCTTGCATGAGGACCCGGTTGGGCATCTCCGGGTGTTCGCCGATCAGCTCTTCGAACTCCTTGAACTCCCACTCCCCTCCGAACCACTCGGCCAGGTTGTCCACCACGGTGGCGCTCATCCCCGTTTCGCGCTCGAACGGCGCGACGGTCTGGCGGGCGCGGGCGAGCGGCGAGACGTAGAGGCCGGCGGGGCGCGGCATCTTCAGCAGGCGCCGGGTCAGGATCTCGACCTGCTCGCGGCCGACATCGTCCAGCGGCGGGTCGGCGACGAGCCCCTGCGGCGTCCGCAGTTCGCCGGTGGAGCTGTGCGAGGCCTTGCCGTGGCGGATGAGGTAGAGCCGCCGCTCGGGCTGCGCGCTCATACCGAGCGCACCTTCTCCGGCCTCGTTGCCCGGCGCGCGTGCCACTCGGCGGCGTAGGACTCCACGTCTTCCCGGAGCCAGATCCGGCCGGAGGCGAGTGCCGTGATGGGCTCGGGGAACGAACCCCGGTCGATGTAGGTGACCACCCGGCGCTTGTCCCACCCCAGGATCTCGGCGGCCTCGGCGACGCCGACCACCTGCGGGATGACCTCGAGGGTGAGACTCACGTCCTCGCCCGTGACCTTCCGCAGCTCACGAACGCAGGCTTCCTGGGAGGTGCCGGTGACCTCGATGTAGGCGGGGGCGTCGAGGATATGGGCGTACCAACGCCCGCCGGTCGCCCACAGCCGTGCCCTCACCGCCGGATCCATTGGACCGGATGGTAACCCCCTGCGTATGACGCTGTCGCCTGGCGGAGAGCGTCACCCGTCGTAGGTGCCGGGGCGGAAGACGCCGAGGCGCTTCAGCTCCCGCTTCCAGCACTCGGTGTGCCAGTGGCGCCGGGCGTCGACATCGGCGGTGGGAACCACCACCAGGTGCCAGACACCGGCCCGGACCACGTGGTCGCAGCCCGGGCATCGGTATTCCTTCTGTCCACCGACGTGGCGGACATCGTAGCCGGGCGCGCTCGCCCACAGCGGCGCGTCCGAGCGGGCCGGTGGCGCCTCCGGCTTCTCGAAGAACTGGGGGTCGCGGCGGTTCTTCCGTGGCATGGCGTCAGTGTCCCGCATGCGCGCGCATGAAGGCCGCGGCGATCGGCGCGAGCGAGCCCCCGGTCTCCCTGGCGTCCCGCTTGGCCCCGCGCACCTCGAACGAATGGCCACCGCCCTCGACGGCGTGGAGCGTCGCCCGCTCCCCCAGCCGCTTCAGGACGGGCTTCAAGACCTCGGGCGTGGCGAACGGGTCGTTCGTTCCTTGGATGAAGAGCATCGGAACGGTGACCGCAGAGAGGTGCTCGTCCCTGACGCGGTCAGGTTTGCCCGGTGGATGCAGCGGATACCCGAGGAACACGAGACCGGCCGCGCCCAACCCTTCCGAAACCGCGACCGATGCCATCCGTCCCCCGAACGACTTGCCGCTCATCCAGACGGGCTCGCCCGGTTTCGCGCGAGCCGTGGCGACGTCGAACGCGGCAACCAGCGTGGCGACAGCCACCGCCGGGCGATCGGGCGATCGCCGTCCGGTTTCCATGTAGGGGAAGTTGCACCGCAGTGCCGCCACGCCCTCATCCGCCATCGCCCGCGAGAACCCGGCCATGAACGGGTGGTCCATGCCGGCACCCGCCCCGTGCGCGACGACGATCGAGGCCCACGCCTTCGCCGGGCGCAGGAACGCGGCACTCACGTCGCCGGAGGGCGTGGCGATCGTGAGGCGTTCCTCCGGGCCGGTCATGCCGTGCCATGATGCACGCCATGAGCGGCCGGTTCTACCTGGGAACGTCGGGATTCGCCTACCCGGAGTGGAAACACGACGTCTTCTACCCGGAGGGTCTGAAGGACCGCGAGATGCTCCACTACTACTCCGGTCAACTCAGCTCGGTCGAGATCAACTACACGTTCCGGCGGTTCCCCAGCGAGAAAACGCTCACCACATGGCGCGAACAGGCGCAGGACGGGTTCGTATTCACACTGAAGGCGAACCAACGGATCACGCACTGGAAGCGGCTCGCCGACACCGACGAGGACGTCCGCGACTTCCTGGACCGCGCGAAGTTCCTGGGCGACCGGCTGGGATGCGTCCTGTTCCAATGCCCGCCGAACCTGAAGTACGACCGGGCGCTGATCGAGGGCTTCGTCGGGTATCTGCCGCCACCGGGACCGGGAACGCCGACGTTCGCGATGGAGTTCCGGCACGACTCGTGGGCCGAAGCGAAGGATCTGCTGCTGTCCCAAGGGGTCGCGTGGTGTGTCGCGCAGACCGACGACAAGGATCCGAAGCCCGAGGACCTCAGCTGGGAGCCCGCCGGGTACCTGCGGCTCCGCAAGACCGAGTACACGGACGCGGAGCTTCAGGGCTGGGCGGACCGAATCAAGCCCGCGCTCGAGAGCGGCTCATCGATCTTCTGCTATTTCAAGCACGAGGACGAAGGCGCGAGCCCTCAGATGGCGAAGCGGCTGGAAGCGATGCTCTCTTGATCCGTAGGCAGGCCTGCTACTTCTTGATGTACACGACCATCGTCGATGAGATCATGCCGGCTCGCTCTGCCGCCGCCGCCAGTTCAGCGGGGAAGGAGCTCTGGACCGTACGGAAGGCCTCCATGTCGGGGACGTCCCACGTGCTGGCAACCTGGTTGCTGCCATTCATGGCAACGTAGCTGGCCCCATCCGACGCGACCGCGGACATCGCCGGGACCATCTCTGCCTTGAACTTCAACCACTCCTCGACATCATTGACCGCCGCGGTGACGATGATCTGGGGCACGACAAGCCTCCTTTGGGGGCGCAGACCGACTCAGGCCGCGAGTATACGAAGCCCGGAGATCCTGCGAGCGTCCTACGTCAGACGTTAGGCGGACACCCCTCCGGGGAGGCGTGACACCTCATGGACCAGTTCGCCGGCCGCGGTCTTCGCGTCGCCGAAGAGCATCATGGTCTGCGGCAGGTAGAAGAGTTCGTTCTCGATGCCGGAGAAGCCCGCGCGCATCGAGCGCTTGATCACGACGACCGCCCGTGCCTCGTCGACGTTCATGATGGGCATCCCGTAGATCGGGCTGGCGGTGTCGTGGCGGGCGGCCGGGTTCACAACGTCGTTCGCGCCGATCACGATGGCCACGTCGCACCGCGCTAACTCCGGGTTGATGTCCTCGAGTTCGACGAGGTGATCGTAGGGGACGTTGGCCTCGGCCAGGAGTACGTTCATGTGGCCGGGCATGCGGCCGGCAACCGGGTGGATCGCGAACTTCACCTCGGTGCCGCGGCGTTCCAGGAGGTCGGCGAGTTCGCGGATCTTGTGCTGGGCTTGCGCGGCGGCCATACCGTAGCCGGGAACGATGATCACGAGGTTCGCGGCATCCAGAAACATCGCGACCTCCTCAGCGGTCGTCGAGCGCACCGGCCGGTGCTCTCCGCCCGTCGCGGTGTCATCGGTGCCGACGGCGCCGAACAAGACGTTCACTAAGGAGCGGTTCATCGCTCGGCACATGAACACGGAGAGCACGAAGCCGGCGGACCCGTCGAGCGCGCCCGCCACGATGAGGATCGGGTTCCCGATGGCGAAGCCGAGGGCGGCGCCCGACAGTCCCGCGAAGGAGTTCAGCAGCGAGATGACCACCGGCATGTCGGCCCCGCCGATACGCACGACCAGCATGACGCCGACGGCGAGGCTCACCACGATGAGCGCCGGGAGCAGCCAAACCCGTGAGGGCCCCGCGGTGATCACGCCCACGAGCACGAGGCCGAGCGCGAGCGCCGCACCGTTCACCAGGTTCTGCCCCGGGAACACGTAGGGACGGTCGCGCACGACCCCTTGCAGCTTCCCGAACGCCACCATCGAACCGGTGAAGGTCAGGTAGCCGAGTAGCATCTCGGCGCCGAGCACCGCCATCGTGAACGTGGAGATGCTCGAGCGGTTCAGCAGGTACTCCCCCGTTCCGACGAGCGCCGCCGCCAGCGCACCGCACGCATGGGAGAAGGCGATCCGCTGGGGCACCGCGGTCATCGGCACGAAGACGGCGATGACCGCCCCGATCGCGGCCCCGAGGATGGCCGCCACCACGATCCACCGAACGTCGACGATGTCCGCGTGCAGGAGGGTTGCCACGATCGCCCCGGCCATCCCGAACTCACCCACCCGGACGCCGCGGCGGGCGGTCCCCGGATGGCTCAGCCATTTCAAAGCGAGGATGAAACAGAGGCTCGCGGCCAGATAGAACCCGACCAGAACGGGTTCACGCCAGTCGGTCACGGCTGCCCACCCCCGCTGCGCGGGCGCGGTTCACGGCGTTTGAACGCCTTCAGCATCCGGTCGGTGAGCATGAACCCACCGACGACATTGATGGTGGACAGACACACGGCCGCCGTGCCGAGGGCGGTCGCGAGCGCTCCGTGGCCCGATCCCGCCAAGATCAACGACCCGACGAGCGAGATCCCCGAGATGGCGTTCGTCAGCGACATCAGCGGGGTGTGCAGGAGCGCCGGGACGCGCCGGATGACCTCGAAGCCGATCAACGTCGCGAGCATGAAGATCCAGAGGCCCTGTTCGAGGCGGTCGGTCACCGGGAGGCTCCCTCCTCCGGGGGCCTGAGGACAAGCTGCCCGTCCTTGGCGACGAGCGTCGCGCGAACGACCGGGTCGTCCTCGTCCGGCGCGAAGACCCCATCGCGCACCATCGCCAGCAGGAAGGTCGCGAGGTTCCGCGCGAAGAGCTGGCTCGCGTGGTACGGCACGGTCGCCGGCAGGTTCGTCGGACCCAGGATCGTCACGCCGCCCGCCACCACCTCCTGATCCGGCTGGGTGAGCGCGCAGTTCCCGCCCTGGGGAGCGGCCAGATCCACGACGACCGACCCCGGCGCCATCGCGGCGACGCCCTCCTCCGTTAGGAGGATCGGTGCCCGCGCGCCGGGGATCGCCGCGCTGGCGATGACCACGTCGACACCGGCGACGACGTTCGTGAGGTGCTCTTGTTGACGCCGGTAGAAGGTCTCCCCCATGGCCTGCGCGTAGCCGCCGGCACCCTGAGCGTCTCCGGCGTGTTTGACTTCACCCGGTTCGAACTCCAGCGGGACGAGCTTGGCGCCGAGGCTGGCAACCTCCTCCTGCGCCGCGGGTCTGACGTCGTAGGCCTCGACCCCCGCCCCGAGGCGCCGCGCCGTTGCGATCGCCTGGAGACCCGCCACCCCGGCGCCGATGACGAAGACCCGGGCCGGCGCAACCGTGCCGGCCGCGGTCGTGAGCATCGGGAACATCTTCGGCAGGCGGGCGGCGGCCAGCAGCACCGCCTTGTAGCCGGTCACGGTCGACTGCGACGACAACACGTCCATGCTCTGCGCCCGCGCGATGCGCGGGACCAGTTCGACCGCGAAGACGGTCGGACCCCGGTGGGCAAGATCCGCTAGAGCCGCGGACCCCTCGAACGGCGCCGCCATCCCGATGATCACCTGACCTGACCGATACATGTCTGCTGCGTCGTCCCCAGGGGACGCGGCCGACGTCCGAACCTGGAGGAGGATGTCCGCGCCGAAGACCGCCCCCCGGTCCGCCAGCCGGGCCCCGTGCTCGACGAACTCGTGGTCCGGATACCCGGCCGCGGCACCGGCGCCACGCTCGACCAGAACCGCAAGACCCGCGCGAACCAGCTGGGCCGCCGTTTGCGGGGTCACCGCGACCCGGGTTTCCCCAGGGAACCGCTCGCGGACGACACCGACGCTCAGCCCCTCCATGCCCGACATCATCCTGCCGATCCCATGGCGCCCGGGGAGGCGTCCGACCCCTTGTCGCACTGCCGTTCGCCAAGGAGCGGTCAGGGCAGGCGTCAGGGCGGCGCTTGCCCTGAACCGCCGGGTTCATCGGACGGGTGGCCTCGGAAGCGGCGACCGAATGCACGCAGATCGGCAACATCCGCGATCGCGCGCTCGGTCCGGAACGCGATCCACAGACAAAGTGCGGCGAGCGGCAATTCGATCAGTACCGCCTCGGCCACGGCGAGGCGCCGGGCCGAGGGCGTCGCCGTGACGACATCGAACCAGGCGTCGCATGCCAACAGGGCCGCTGAGGCGCCGACGGCGGTAAGCAGCCAGGCCGAACGCCGGAACATCGCCGCTGCCGCCAGCCCCAGCACGATCGCCAGTCCGATGTCGAACCCGCTCCACGCGAGGTCCCAGTGGCGCGCATCGGCGCGGCGCGGAAGGGCGAAGCCGAGCCAGACGCTCCACGCGGCCAGCCCGACCGCCAGCACGACGAACACCGCTCCGAACCGGGCCGCCCGCCGATGGATCGGCGGTACCCCTCCCTCCTGCGAGGATCCCTCCACGACGTGCCTCCCGATGACGCTGTGGTCGATCAGCATCAGGTACCGAGGATAGACGGCGCTCTGGGGTAGAGCAGGTGGCGGATATCCTGGTGCGCCCATGGAGCCTGAGCGCTACACCATCAGACCGATGACGCCCGACGATGTCGAAGCCATGCGCGCCTGGCACTACCCAGCGCCCTACGAGGTGTACGACGAGTCGGATTCCGGCGACATCGAACTGATGCTCGCCGACATCGGGTCGAACGATCGGTGGTTCGCGGCGGTAAACCCGCGGAGCGATGATCTCGTGGGCTTCTTCGAGTTCAAACCGGCGGACGGCGAGCGGGAGCTCGAGATCGGGCTGGGGCTTCGGCCGGACCTGACCGGCATCGGACTCGGCGCCGCCTTCGTGGAAGCCGGGCTCGTGTTCGCGCGCGCGCGCTGGGCACCGGAGACGTTCGTCCTGGATGTCCTCCCCTGGAACGAACGTGCCATCAAGGCCTACGAACGAGCCGGGTTCGTGCGCGGGGAAGAGCACCTGCGCCGGTTCGAGGGCGGGGTCGAACGGCGGTTCCTGCGGATGTCCAGGCGGGCCTAGTTCAGCGTCCGGAGGGCAGCTTCGATCTGCTGGATCACGGCGGGATCGGTCACCTTGGTCCCGTCCGCGTTACGGATGTAGAAGGCGTCGATGACACGGCCGGTGTAGGTGGCAACCTTCGCGACATGGACGTCCAGCCCGGCCTCGGCAAGCGCCGAGGTGATGTCGAAGAGGAGCCCGATCCGGTCCGGTGCGCCGACCTCGACCACCGTGTAGAAGTCGCTCGCCTGGTTGTCGACCGCGACGGTCACGGGCGCGGCCCCCGCCTTCGCCGGGTAGTGGCGCCGCTTCTCGGCGACGCGATGCCCCAGGCTCAGCCGCCCCTCGACGGCCTTGCGGAGCGTGCCGCGGAACTCCCGCCAGCGTTCCTCACCGATCTCGCCTTCGAAGGCACCTTCGACCTCGAAGAGGTCGACCGCGACATGATCGTCGGTGGTGAAGACCTGGGCCGACAGCACGGAGAGCCCCGCCAGCGCGAGCGCGCCGGCGATCTCGGATAGCAGGCCCGGGTGGTCGGCCGCCACCACCAGGAGTTCGTAGCTCCCCTCCCGAGCACCGGGAACGGCGGCGGTCCGGGCTTCGTGGGCACCGATCTCCGGGGCGATGGTCGCGAAATGGCGCGCGGCCCGGACGGGCTCGACCGCCAGGAAGTAGCCGCGCGGCATGCGGGCAAGGAACCGTTCGACGATGTCCAGGGGTTCGTTGGCGAGGAGGGCCCGGACGCGGGAGATGCGGTCGCTGAGACGTTCGGCGAGTTCGGACCCCATCTCTCCCCGATCGAAGACGCGCTGGACACGCATCGCCAGCTCCCGAACCAGCGCCTGGCGCCACGGGGTCCACGCCGCGGGCCCGGTCGCAAGGGCGTCCGCCTTCGCGAGCAGATAGAGGGCGGCAAGGCGTTCGGGGGTGGCGATCCGCGCGGCAACGTCCAGCACCAGGTTCTCGTCGGTGAGGTCCCGCCGGGTCGCGGTGTCCGGAAGCAAGAGGTGCTCTGCCACCATGAACGTGGCCAGGTCCCGTGTCGCGGCCGGCACCCCGAGCGCCATCAGGGTGTCGCGCGCGACCTGGGCGCCCGCCGGCACATGGTTCCCGCCGCCGTTCTTCCCGATGTCGTGGAAGAGCGCGCCCAGCAGGAGCGCGTCGCGATCGGGGACAGCGTCGACGACCCCTGATTCGAATGCGTCACCCGGATCCAACTCCGCGCCGTCGGCCAGCATCCGCGCTATCCCGGTCAGTGCCTCGGTGAGATGCGTGTCTACGGTGAAGCGATGGTACGGGTCGCGTTGGGGCCGGCACCGCACGGCCGCCCACGCGGGGAGGAAGCGGCGGAGCAAGTCCAGCCGGTCAAGTGTGTCCAGCATCGCGGCGCCCGGTCCCCCCAGCCGCAGGAGCGACATGAAGCGGGAACGCATGCCGGCGGTCCACACGATCGGGTCCGGCAGGTCGGCGTTCTCGATCGCATCCAGGAGGGCGATCGGCGGCTCGGCGCCGCCCCACTCCGCGACCGCCAAGAGCGACGCCAGAACGTCCTCAGGGTCCCGCACGTCCGGCGCCGCGGGGCCCTGCGGAACGGACATGGCGCGGCCGGGGATCCGAGCGAACACCTGGTCTCGGATGTAGGCGACGGACCGGGCGTGTTCGAAGACGGCACGCATCAACCCGTCGGGCGCGGGCAGGAGGGGCTCGTCGGCGAAGCCCATGTCGCGGGCCACG
>JANXVR010000141.1 GCA_025351565.1 Actinomycetes bacterium | reverse complement strand
TCCCTGGCCGTGGCCCGAGTTCGCCAGCCTGGCACGCGATGGTGAAACCCAAGGCTACTCCGGGGTGTTCCTGCCCGAGATCGCCGGTCGGGACGCGTTCGCGGCCCTGACCGCGTTGGCGGCGGAGACCTCGACGCTCCGGTTGGGAACCGGGATCGTGCCGATGAACGCCAGGACGCCGCAGGTCACGGCCATGGCGGCGGCGACGGCCCACGAGCGCTCGGGCGGACGCCTGATCGTTGGGCTCGGCACGGGACCGGCTGTACCGGGAGCGCTGGACGGGCTGCGGTGCCTTGTCCTGGCGCTGCGCTCGGTTTTCCGAGGCGAACCCGCCTCGGTCGACGGACGCGAGATCCACCTCTCGTTAGCGCTCGATTCGCCGCCGCCGCAGATCTGGGTCTCGGCGCTGGGACCCAAGGCGGTGGCGCTTGCGGGCGAGGTCGCCGACGGGGTGCTCCTCAACTGGTGTCCTCCCGAGCGCGTCGAAGCGGTCCGATCCCAGCTTGCGGTGGGCGCTGCCCGCGTGGGACGGGACCCGGCGACCGTCACGGTGGCGGCGTACATCCGCGCGAGTTTGGGGCAGGACCCGGCCGCCGCCATGATCGCGCTGCAAGACGCGGCCGGCGAATACGCCGGCTACCCGGCCTACGCCAGGCAGTTCGACCAGGCCGGGCTCGGGCGGGAGGCGGGCCTAGCTGCGGCGGCGCACGCGGCCCGGCGGCCCCTGGACGTGCCCGAACGGCTCGTCCACGCGCTCGCGCTGACGGGCGACCGGGCTCGCGCCCGAGCCCGCCTGCAGGACTACCTGGACGCCGGGCTGGATGTGCCCGTGATCTACCCGGTCGCCGCGGGGGGAGACCCTCTGGGAAGCGTCCAGGCCACCCTGGCGGCGCTGGCTCCGATTCCGTGAACGGTGACCTGCGGGCCACCCAAGGCTGTTTGCCGGGTTATGGCTTGGGCTCCCGGGCGGACGTGAATCCAGACGTTCGGGGTGGCCGGGCCCAGGTCAGCGCTTGATACGGTTTCGAACCGCCAACAGGGCCAGAGCGATGAACACGGGACCAAGAACCGTGAGGATCAGGTACGCCAGGAACGATGCTTTGAGCGGACGCGAGGGCGGCATCTTTGATGCCTGCGGGTTTGTCGAGGCCCACATGCTCGAAGAGGGCCGCCCCCGATAGCCATAGGGTCAACAAGAAGATCTTCGAGCGCCAAGCTCGGAATCCATAACGGGATACGAGCCAGTAAGCCCAGATCAGGCCTCTCTCTGCACGGCTCGAGTGTTCGCTCCGTCGCCGCATTTCCATCTCGCCGAAGTAGAAGTCGTTCACGAGCGACGTTCTGCCGAATCTGCTAGAGATCTCCCTCAGGCAACTGTCACGGGCGACCGGCCTCTCGCTCACGTACTGCTTGAAGATTCGCAAAGGGCGGGTGGTTCCGCATCCGATGCATTGGGAGACCTTGGGGCAATTCGCCGATTCGTAGGAAAGACAATCCGAGGCTGGTTGCGAGGTCATTCGTCTATCGCTCCGACCTTGAACCCAGCCGTGTGTGTCGTCGGGTCTCCTCCAGCGGTGAACGAGAGCGTGTAGGTGCTGCCCGGGTACTTGGTGGTCTTCACGTTGAGCTGGTAGCCGGGCCCCTGAGTAAAGCTCATGTAGGTGAAGGGCCCGCTGGGCGGGGATCCGGGCGCCGGGCCCGGTGAAAGGTCGGAGACCGTGAGGACGATGCCGGGTGAGGAGACATCGTTGCCCGCGTAGTCCAGGAGCTGCACCTTGATCGGGATGGTCGATCCGCTCTTGCGCGACCTGGCGGGGTCGTACAGGAGCTTCACGGCGTAAGCGACCTCCTGAGCGAGCGCCGATGAGGTGCTGGCCCCGAAGACGGCGTCCCCCGAGTAGGCGGCGGTGATCAGGTGCGAACCGGGCGCGCCGTAGGTCACGTGGCAGGTCGCCCGCCCGGTCGAGGCGTTGACGCTTCGGTGCCCGCAACCCGCGATCATGATGCCGGCGTCGGAGAACTTGACCGCCCCCCCAACGGGAGCCGGACTCACGGTGGCGTGGTAGGTGACCCGCTCTCCGACGATCGATGGGCTGTGCGACGAGGAGAGCGTCGTGCGGGTATCGATCGGCGCGGTGAGATCCCGTTCGAAGGCGTTATACCTGCCCTTCGTTTCGTTCCCAACCAGGTCCGAGGCGCTGCTGCTGAAGGCCACCTTCGTCCCGTCGGCGCTCATGACGGGATCGATGGAGGCAGCGTTCCCGCTGTCGGTTCCGGCCGCGTTGATACTCGCAAGGATGGTCGTGCCCGTGGTGAGATCGCGCGCGAAGACGTCCTGGAGCCCGTTCGTGTCGGTCCCCACCAGATCGCTGGCCTCGCTCGTGAAGGCGATCTTCGTCGCATCGGCGCTGATCGCCCGCATGAGGGACTCACTGTTCCCGCTGTCGGTCCCGGCGGCGTTCACGCTCACGAGCTCGGTGACGCCCGTCGAGAGATCCCGGACGAAGACGTCGTAGGCGCCGTTCGTGTCGGTCCCCACCAGGTCGCTGGCCTGGCTCGTGAAGACCACCTTCGTCCCGTCGGCGCTGATCGACTGCTGGTAGAAGTTGTGGGATCCAGGGCTGCCGCTGTCGTTCCCCGCCAAGTTGACGCTCACGAGTGTGGTGGTGCGCGTAGTGAGATCGCGGACGAAGACGTCTTGTCCCCCGTTCGTGTCGGTTCCCACCAGGTCGCTTGCGCTGCTGCCGAAGGCGACCTTGGTTCCGTCGGCGCTGATCGACAGACTGAAGGAGTCACCGTTGCCACTGTCGGTGCCGGCGGCGTTGACACTCACGAGCGTGGTGGTGCCGGCCGTCAGATCCCGGACGAAGATGTCGTCCGTGCCGTTCGTGTCGGTGCCGACGAGGTTGCTGTCGTCGCTGCCGAAGGCCACCTTCGTCCCGTCGGCGCTGATAGACGGCCCGTAGGAGACGCCGTTCCCGCTATCGGTCCCGGCAGCGTTGACGCTCACGAGCGTGGTCGTGCCCGTCGTGAGATCCCGGACGAAGACGTCGGGTCTGCGGTTCGTATCGGTCCCCACCAAATCGTTGGCGGTGCTCTCGAAGGCCACCTTCATTCCGTCGGCGCTGATCGAGAGCTGGGAGGAGTCACCGTTCCCGCCGTCGGTCCCGGCAGCGTTGACGCTCACGAGCGAGGTGTCGTCGGCGGCCCCTGCCGCAGACGGGAGGATCAGCATAGCCAGCAGGATCCCGACGATGACCGAAACCCGGCTGCGCCTGGAGTGTTTTCGAGTGCGCAAAGGTGAGGGGATCGGGTCGGTAATCGCCGGCATGGTGTGCATGATTCCTCTCGTGTCCTGGTTCCGAGTCTGCGAACAACACCCAAGAATTCATCATCTCGCGCGAGTGCTCTTCTCGGCTTTGGTGGTCAGCTCCTCCCGAACAAGTCCTGGTATCGGCACATGCTGCAACGACCTTTCGAACCAGAAGACAGTTCGACCCGTCCTCACACTGACCTCCAGTATGCGCCAGCACTCAAACCTAGCCGAATCGTTCCCGGCGCTCCAAGAGGCAAAGGTCTCGGACGAGACCATCGGCCGAGATGTAACAGGTGATCGGGCGGTCGGGCCCGTTATCTGTCTTCTCGCGCCTAGATCGACAGGGTTGGATCCGTCCTTACGTTCCGGCTACTCGCGGCGTCCGGGTTCGAGTCCGCCAGACCGCCAGACCTATAACCCCAAGGCCGGTTGCCACTCCCGGATCGGCGCGTAGACTCTAGGTTTGTACGGTCGGGACCGTAGAAAAGGGGTAGAGCACACGATGACCTACACGATCGCAGAGCCCTGTATCGACGTGAAAGATCGCTCTTGCGTCGACGAATGTCCCGTCGACTGCATCTACGAGGGCCCCCGCATGCTCTATATCCACCCGGACGAATGCGTGGACTGTGGCGCATGCGAGCCCGCCTGCCCCGTCACGGCCATCTTCTACGAGGACGACGTACCGAGCGAATGGAAGCAGTTCACCCCCATCAACGCCGAGTGGTTCACCGTCTCGGGCGTGGGCTCGCCGGGAGGCGCAGCTCAGGTCGGTCCGGCCGCCGTCGATCACCCGACGGTCGCCGCCTGGGAAGCGGTCTAAGACCGCTCAAGACCCGGCTGCACTTCCGGCCCCGATGGGGGAACCGAGGGAAGGAACACCCGGAACGATGCGCCGCCGCCTTGGCGCTCCTCCACCCACGCGCGCCCGCCGTGCAGTTCGGTGAAACGCCGCACCAGGGTCAGACCCACGCCCACGCCGGGCGAATGTTGGGGCGCGTCCGGACCCTGCTGGAACGGTTCGAAGATGACCTCGCGGAGTTCGGGTGCCACTCCCGGACCGTCGTCTTCGATCTTGAGGAGCGCGCCCCCTTCCGCCGGGGCGACGCTCACCCAGATGGTGGCGTTGGTCGGCGTGTGGCGCACCGTGTTCGCGAGGAGGTTCTCGACGATGCGCTCCACCTTCGCGGAGTCGATGGGGATGACGACGGGTTGGATGTCGGTTTGCAGACGCGAACCGGCGATGAGTTCGGATTCGGCGAGGAGACGACGGACCAGCGCGCCGAGGTCGACGTTGTGGAGCTTGGGAGCCACGATCCCCCGGGCCAGCCGGTCCAGGTCCAGGAGGTTGGTGACGAGTCGATCCAGGCGGCGAGAGTTGTCGGCGATCCTGCGGGCGAGGTCCCTGGCGTCCTCCTCGGACAGCTGGACATCTCCGCGCTCCAGCGTGATGGCGAGCCCCAGGATCGCCGCCAGTGGTGTGCGCAGGTCGTGCGAGACTGCCTGAAGGAATGTGTTCTTCATCTCGTCCAGCGCCCGGAGCTGCTGGGTGGCGTCGCGCTCGACGTCCAGCGCGTGTGCCAGTTGTGCCTCGGACTCCTTGCGCGCGGTCACGTCGAGGAGGAATCCCTGCCAGTGGGGCGGCTCATCGCCCAGTTGCACAAGCCTCGCTTCATCCTGGATCCAGATGATCCGCCCGTCCCGGTGGATCATCCGGTACTCCATGGAGACCTGGTCGCCGACGGCGCCCTCATTCGACGCGCGATCCTCACTGCGCACGCGCTCACGGTCGTCGGGGTGCGTTATCCGAAGCCACAGCTCCGGGTCGTCCTCGACTTCCTTCGTGGTGTAGCCGACGAGTTCAGTGTGCCCCGGCGCCACGTAGGTGGTCCGGGAGACGTGGGTATCTGGGTTGATCTCCTGGACGTAGAACACGGCTTGGTTCTGTTCGACGATGGAACGGAACTTCTCCTCGGCGGTACGCAGCTGTGTCTCGGCCTCTCTCCGGGCCGTGACGTCGAGCATGAACCCCTGCCAGAAGTCGTCCCCGCTAGGTCCGCGAAGGAACGTAGCCTCATCGCGTACCCAGATCCAGCTCCCATCCGCGATCTGGAACCGGTACTCCATGCCGAAGGCCTCTTGGCTCCGGTTCGACGAGGCGTCGATGGCTTCGATGCGTTCTCGGTCGCCCGGATGCACATGGTCGATCCAGAAGGCCGGCGTCCAGGTCCACTCCTCGGCCGTGTAGCCGAACATCGTCTCGACCTGCGGGCTGATGTAGAGGCGTTCGGGGTCGGCATCCAGACTCTCGACGTAGATGACGGCCGGGATGTGTTCGACCACGGCTCGGTAGCGTTCTTCGGCCCGGCGGAGCTGCTCTTCGGCGGCCCTGCGTTCCGTGATGTCGAACATGGCCCCTTGCCAGTAGAGCGGGTTCCCATCCTCGTCCAGGATCTGAGCGGCCTCATCATGGATCCACCTGTAGGTCCCGTCGGCCGCCCGGAGGCGGTACTCGTCGACGAAGGCCTCGCCGGTCTCGTCGGTTCGTCTGCTTTCGGCGATCGAACGCTCCCGGTCCTCGGGATGCAGATGGTCCCTCCAGAAGTCCGTCGTGTTCCGCCAGTCATCGGCCGAGTATCCGAGGATCTCCCATACTTGAGGGCTCAGATAGAGTTCGTCGGTGGCCGGGACCAGGCCCTGGGCGTACACGATCGCCGGCAGGTGTTCGACCAGCGTCCGGAACCGCTCTTCGGCTTCGCGCTGTTGCGCCTCTGCAACCCGGCGAGCGGTGATGTCGACGAACACGCCTTGCCAGAACAGCGGGTTCCCGTCTTCGCCGTTGACACGAACCGCCTCATCATGCAGCCACACGTAGCCGCCGTCGGCCCGTCGGAAGCGGTACTCCTGCAGGAAGGGCTCACCCGTTGCGTTCGCGTGGACGTTAGCCGCTATCACACGCTCGCCGTCATCAGGGTGGATGCGCTGGCGCCAGAACGACTCGCTGCCCCGCCATTGCTGCGGCGTGTAGCCGAGGATCGTCTGAACCTGGGGACTGACGTACCACTTCTCGGGGTCCCACGGGATCGGTTCGGCATAGATGATGGCGGGGATGTGCTCAACCAGGGCGCGATAGCGTTCCTCGGCCTCACGCAGGCGTTCCTCCGCCTCCTTCCGCTCGGTGATGTCGAGCATGACGCCCTGCCAGACCAACGGCGCGCCGTCGCTGTCGCGAAGGAGATGAGATTCGTCGTGGAACCACACGACGTGCCCGTCAGCGGCGATCATCCGGTAGTCCTGCCGGTAGGGTTCGCCGCTCAGCGTCGTGGCTGTCCCGAGCTCCATGACGGCGTCGAGGTCGTCCGGGTGCATGACCTGCGTCCAGAAGCCTTGCGAAGAGGACCAGAGCTCCGGGTCATATCCCAGGATCGTCTTCACCTGCGGACTGACGTAGGTCAGTGTGGAGTCTGCTCCGGGCCCGCCGGTCGGTATCTCCTGATAGGTGATGACGGGGGTGCTCTCGACGAGGAGTCGGAACCGTTCCTCGGCGGTGGCCAGCTGCTCTGCGGCGAGCCGGCGGTCCGTGATGTCCTGCATGAATCCCTGCCAGTAGGGTGGGCGGCCTGCAACGCTTCGGATGAGCAGAGCCTCTTCGTGCACCCAGACCAAAGCGCCGTCGGGTCGCAAGATCCGGTAGTCGATGGCCATCGGGCTGCCGTCGGCCTCGCTCGCTTCAGTCGCATCGTCAAGACGTTTCAGATCGTCCGGATGCACGACCTCCTTGTAGAAGTGCGCCGTGCCCAGCCACGATCCGACCGGGTACCCCGTCAGTAACTCCACCTGCGGACTCACGTAGTCCATCCCGTCGACGCGAGTGTCCCCTTCGCGAACCGAGTGGGTATAGGTGACCGCGGGCATCTTCTCAACCAGCACCCTGAAGCGGTCCTCGGTACTCCGTAGGCGGTCT
>JANXVR010000131.1 GCA_025351565.1 Actinomycetes bacterium | reverse complement strand
AGCCCGGGGACGAACGAGTCGAGCGCGTCCCAGTGCGGTCCGAACCACGTCCGGGGGAACACACCGAGACCCGGCACCCAGAGCTCGTCATCGAACGCGCCTGCGACGCTGTCGGGGGCCTTCTCTCCCAAGCATGCGACGCCTGCGCTGCAGCCCGCGTACCCCATGCCACGGGCGCGTTCGGCAAGGACGGCTTCCCAGAACACCGAGCCGCGAAGCACGGCGGACAGGTAGGCGGGGTTCCCGCCGGAGAAGTACACGACGGAGCCTCCCGCGAGCATGTCCGCAAGGTCCGCGCGGCCCGCATCCGCCCTGGTTCGCAGGGGAACCACCTCGGCGGCGATGCCCAGACCCTCGTAGTGGGCCAGCCCCTTGGACCCCCACATCGCGAACACGTCGTCGCCCTCGGCCGCCGAGGCCGTCGGAAGGATGAGCACCCTCCCGTCACCCGTCGCGCGATCGAGGAGCCAGCGGTCCACGTCGGCCGACCACGGTTCGAACTCGCCGGAGCCGAGCAGCGCGAACAGGCTCATCGCAGATCCTGGGGCCGGAGCTCGGCGTCGGCCCTGCGCCCGAGTTCCTCGGCGACCTCGAGCAGGAGATCCATCTGGTCCGCCTCCGTGCGGAAGTTCACGATGCAGACCCGGATGGCGTGCGTTCCGTTGAGCGTCGCGTTCGAGGGGAAGACGCGGCCGTCGAGCTGGACGTCGGCGACGAGCCGCTCGTTCAGCTCGTCGAGGTAGGTGGCGCGGACCGCGGGATCCACCCCGGCTCGAAGGTCCCGGGGCACATAGCGGAAACAGCAGATGGAGAGCACGGCCGGCGAGATCAGTTCGAACGCCGGGTGCGCGTCCGCGCGCGCGGCCAGGTACCGGGCGAGCTCCGCGTCGTGGGAGATCCGGCGTGCGTACGCCTCGCGGCCGTGCGCCAGCAGGCTGACCCATACCTTGAGCGCCCAGAAGCTGCGCGAGAACTGCGGCCCGTGACGCCCTATGTCCAGTCCGCGCTGCGTGTACTCCTTGTCCTGGTGGACGTAGGAGGCGTCGCCCTCGAAGGACTCCGCCAGGTGCGCCATGTTCCTCACCAGCACGCAGCCGCCCGAATGCGGTGTGTAGAGCCACTTGTGCGGATCGAACGCGATGGAATCGGCGCGCTCGATCCCCGCGAAGAGCGGACGGAGGTCGGGGGCCAGGACGGCCGGTCCCCCATACGCGCCGTCCACATGGAACCAGAGGTCCTCCTCGGCGCAGAGATCGGCCAGCTCGTTCATCGGGTCGACGGCCCCTGTCGCGACGGTCCCGGCCGACCCGACCACAGCGAAGGGGCGCATGCCCGCGGCCCGGTCGGCGGCGATCGCCTCACGCAGCAGGTCCATCCGGATCCGGAATCGGTCATCGACCGGGATCTTGCGGAGCTGCTCGGTACCCACACCGAGCATGTCGGCGGCGCGCTCACTGACCAGGTGGGTCTCCTCGGACATGTACATGGCGAGCCGCGGTCCGCCCATCACGCCGTCGGTTCGAACGTTCCAACCGGCCTTGTGATCGCGCGCTGCCTTTAGCCCCACGAAGTTCGCCATGGAACCGCCCGAGGTGATGATCCCGCCACTTCCCGGCGGCAGGCCGAACATATCTTCGGCGAAGAACCGCGTGAGGGCGAGTTCGATCTCCGTGGCGGCGGGGCTCAGGACCCACCCGCCCACGTTCTGGTTCAGGCCGGCGGCCAGGAGGTCGGCGGCCGCGCCGGGGACCGTTCCCGGGCCGGACACGTACGCCATGAATCCGGGGTGCCCCGGATACATCGACCAATCGAATACGACCGAGCGCAGGTAGGCGAACAGCTCGTCGTCCGCCATAGGGGCATCGGGCACGGGGATCGCGACAGCGTCACGCACCTGGTCGGACGGAAGGAGGCGGCCCACGGGCAAGCCGGGAAGCTTGGTCAGGAACTCCTGCCAGAGGTCGACCGCGCGATCGGCGAACTCCCGGGCACGGTCGGGGTCCCACGCAAGATCTCGGAATGGCTCGGGCCGGTCCATCACTTCACCGCCGCCAGCCGAAAGCTCTCTTCGGCCATCGCCCGACGGAAGAAGTCCTCCCCGAACGAGGCCACCATGCCCCCGACCTGGCTCACATGCTCTTGGATGGCCAGCAGCTTCAGCTCCAGGAGGTCGGCTGGCAGGCGATACGCGATCGCCAGCTCCTCCCGGGGCACCACCGGCGGCGTCCCAGGCCGGAACACGCCGAACCGGTTCATCTCGGGAACGAACTCGTCGGCCCACTCCTGGGTGTACACCGCGTAGAAGAGCCGCGCCCCGACGGGCGCCGCTTCGTGGAAGGCGTCGGTGGCCCAGCGTGACACCGACATGTGCGCCACATGGCCCGTCATGCCGTCGGGGCCGAAGGTGAGGACCGTCTGCGGCTGGATCTCCCGCATCAGCTCGAGTATCCGCCGGGCCCCGGCCTCTGGCAGCGGCGAGTCCATGTCGATATCGGGCAGGCCCAGGAATTCGTGCTCGGTGACGCCGAGGATGTCGAAACCGCGCAGGAGTTCCTGTTCGCGGACGTCACCCATGGTCTCGGGTGGCCAGAGATCGTCGTCCATGGATCCGCCCTCGCCGCGAGTGGCGGTCACGCACATCACCCGGCGAGCTTCGCGGGCTGCCTGGGCCATGAGCCCGGCGGATAGGTAGGTCTCGTCGTCCGGATGTGCCCACACGCCGAGCACCGAGCCGTCGAACCCCTCCATCGCCTGCCCCCTTTGGGGCAATCCTAGGGGTTCACGCAGTTCCCGGCCACAGGCTCTTGCCGCGATAGGTGGGGAACGTCACTTCGGTGTGCTGCCAGCAGTGCCTCGAAGCGTTGTAGACGGACAGCTTCGTCCCACACCCCTTCGCCTCGCAGACCCGGCCCTTGCCGTGGGTCCGCGACGCCGGAGGGAAGTTCCCTGGCAGACTCCCCAGCATCTGTTCGGTCTCACGCATATCGATCCTCCTCGCGTTGGAGAGGATTCGACACGGGGCGGAAGGCGGTTCACCGGGGAGTCAGTCGCCGGCAGCCTCGATGGAGCGGATCAGGCCCTTGAGCTTGTCCTGCAACTCGTCCGGGATGGCATCCCCCGCGCATTTCGTCTGGATGACGACCTTCAGCCGCCGACGGAACTCGACCCGCTGCATACACGGGTTGCAGCTGGTCAGGTGAGTTTCCACCTCCACGTGGACGGCCGCGTCACACTCGCCGTCGAGCCATCGCTCAACCTCGCGCAGGGTCTGTTCACATCCGGGTCCGCAGTTGATCATCCGACGAGTCCTCGCTCACGAGCTGTCTCCCACAACGCCTTCTCCAGCGCTTTCCTTCCCCGGTGCAGACGCGACATCACGGTCCCGATGGGGGTTTCCATGATGTCCGCGATCTCCTTGTAACTGAAGCCCTCGACGTCAGCCAGCAGCACGGGAATCCGGAAGTTCTCGGGGATGGACTCCAGTGCCTCCTTGACGTCGCTGTCGGGCAGGCGATCCAACACCTCGTCCTCGGCGGAATCCTGCACGTTCCGGGCACCCAGCTTGTCGAACAGGTACCACTCCTCGATGTCGTCGGGGCCCTCAACGATCTGAGGCTGGCGCTGCTTCTTGCGGTAGGTGTTGATGAAGCTGTTCGTGAGGATCCGGTAGAGCCAGGCCTTGAGGTTGGTCCCCTCGGTGAACCCCCCGAACCCGCGGAAGGCCCGAAGATAGGTGTCCTGGACCAGGTCCTCGGCATCGGCGGGGTTGCGTGTCATCCGCAGCGCCGCGCCGTAGAGACTGGGCAGCAGTGGCAACACGTCGCGCTCGAACCGCTCGCGGAGCGCATCCTCATCGACCGCCGTCTCGGCCTTGGACATGCTCGCAGTATCCCTGATACGGAGGGGGGCGACCTCGGGGGATCCGCGCCCGACTGCCATACGGCGGTGCCGGTGGGAAGATGGATGGATGCCCGACCCCCAGAAGAACGACCGGAAGTCCCGTTGGCCCAACCCGGGCGCGAATCCCGGTGGTGGCTCTCCCCGTCCGCGGATGAACCCGATGGTCCTGATCGTGGTCGTCGTGATCTCGCTCCTCATGTTCAGCCACTTCCTCGGATCCTCGACCGCGCAGAAGCTGTCGTGGTCCGAGTTCAATGCACATGCGCAGGCCGGCGATGTCATCGACGCGACCGTCTCCGATACAGGTATCACCGGTTCCTACACGGATCCGAGCGGCACCAAGGTGCAGTACACGATGCCGTTCGCCGCCAACTTCCAGAACACCGCTGGCTATCTGGATACCCTTTCCGGCTACGGCATCAACGTGACGCAGGCTGCGTCCAGCCCGTGGCTGAGCCTCATCCTCAACCTGGGGTTCCCGATCCTGCTGGCGCTCGGGCTGTACTTCTTCGTGATCAAGCGCATGGCGGGCGGCGGGGCCGGCGCCCTGAACATGGGCAAGAACAAGGTCAAGATCTACGACCGCAAAGAGATGAAGACCACGTTCAACGATGTGGCCGGAGTGGACGAGGCCAAGGAGGAACTCAAGGAGATCGTCGAGTTCCTGCAGAACCCGAAGAAGTACCAGCGCCTGGGAGGCCGCATCCCGAAGGGCGTGCTCCTCCTAGGGCCTCCCGGATGCGGCAAGACCCTTCTTGCCCGCGCCGTCGCCGGCGAAGCCAACGTGCCGTTCTTCTTCATGAGTGGTTCGGAGTTCGTCGAGATGTTCGTGGGGCTGGGGGCCGCGCGGGTGCGCGAGCTGTTCCAGCAGGCCAAGGAGAAGGCCCCGGCGTTGATCTTCCTGGACGAGATCGACACCATCGGCAAAGGCCGCGCGGGCGTGAGCGGCGCCGGCTTCGGAGCCCACGACGAACGCGAACAGACGCTGAACCAGCTGCTGGTGGAGATGGACGGCTTCGACGCCAGCAAAGGCGTCATCATCATGGCCGCGACGAACCGCCCCGACGTGTTGGACCCGGCGCTCGTCCGGCCCGGCCGCTTCGACCGACAGGTGGTCGTGGACCGGCCCGACCTGCACGGGCGCGAGGAGATCCTCCGCGTGCACGCGCGCGGCGTGGCGCTCGACCCTGCCGTTGACCTGCGCACCATCGCCGCGCGCACCCCCGGCTTCACGGGCGCGGACCTGGAGAACGTGGTCAACGAGGCGGCGCTGCTCGCCGCTCGCCGCGAGAAGAACTCCGTCACCGAATTCGAACTGGAAGAGGCGATCGACCGATCCTCGATGGGGCTTGAGCGCAAATCCCGAGTGATGAGCCCGAAGGAGAAGACGCGCGTTGCCTCGCACGAGATGGGACACGCGATCGTGGCCCATTTCTGCGACAACCTGGACCCCGTCCACCGCATCACCATCATCCCGCGCGGGACCGCCGCACTGGGCCTCACGATGACGCGCCCGCTCGAAGACCGGTACCTAGCCACCGAACCCGAACTGAAGGAGATGCTCGCGTTCGCGATGGGAGGACGCGTGGCGGAAGAGATCGTCTACGACGAGGTCTCGACCGGTGCACAGAACGACCTGGAGCGCGCCACTCAGATCGCGCGCGCGATGGTCAGTGAGTACGGCATGAGCGAGAAGGTCGGCCCGCTGTCGTTCGGACATGATGACCCAGGCGCGTTCTTCGGCGGTTCGAACACGAAGATGTCGGGGGCGACCGCGCAGACCATCGACGAGGAGGTCTCGCGGCTGCTGGCCGAGGCACACACCCGGGCCGAGGTCATCCTCCACGAGCACCGCGACCTGCTAGACCGGCTCTCGGCCCTGCTGCTGGTGACGGAGACGATCGACGGCGATGACCTCAAGGCCTACGCCGACGGGTCCAAGCAGATCCCCGACCCCGCCGTGGTCGCGCAGAATGTGAAGAACGCCGCCGCGGCCGCGGTCCTCCAGCCGACGATGCCGGCCCCCGAGCATCACGGGGGCCGCGCGATCATCCCGCCGACGCCCCCGATGCCGGCCTAGCCACCTAGTGGTGGTGGTCCAGGCCGTGATCGTGGGGCTTCGGCGGATGTGGATCCACGCAGAGATCCCACCGGTCGCGCCAGCGATCCAGGAACCGGTAGTAGTTCCGCTTGGAGAGCCGGGCCCGATCCTGGGGCGTGGCGGCGAACCACATCCGATGCTCATGCTTCGTGATCGGCACCGGCACCACCACGGCCCGGGCCCCGGTGTCCTTCACCCGGAACGAGTACTCGATGTCGGCCGTTCGATACCATTTGAACTTCTCGTCGAAGAACCCGGCCGTCGCCAGCATCTCGCGCCGCAGCGCCATGAAGTACCCCTCAACCGCGTCACAATCCCCTGGGCTGGGCGCCTCGTCGAACTCCCGCAGGTCCGCGGTCACGATCCCGAACGGTCCGGCCACGCCGACGCCGGGGTCTGAAAGCACCGCCTCCAACGGGCCGAAGACGTCGCCGACCGGTTCCACCGAGCCGTCCACGACGAACAGCAGCCGGCCCCGGGCGCGTTTGAGACCGGCGTTGCGGGCGGCAGCCCACCCGGTCCCCTCTTCGAGCCCGACGACCTCAACATCCTCGCCGTAGGTCTCCGGCGCGGTCCCGGTCACATCGGCGACCACGTACTGAACGACGCGATCGCCCTGATTCGCTCGGAAGGCGGCGATGCCGCGTACGACGTCCTCGGGCCATCCCTCGACGACCCACTGCACGGAGACATCGGCGGTGGGCTCCTGGTCCAGAACGGACACGACGTCGCCCGCCTTGCGCCGGAGCGCGTCAGGGCCGGCAGGGTCGGGGGGCGCGAGGGGCTCCAGGGTGAAGCCGCCCGCGACGTCGGCGACCGTCCATCCGGCGTGGGTGATCTCATCGCGCAACCGGTCGGCGAGCGCGAAATCCTTGGCAGTCCTGGCGGCGGCGCGGGCGACGGCGCGCTCCCTGATGTCCTCCGGCGCGTCGGCCATGGCTCCCTCCGCGGGCCCGGCGTCCGCCGAACCTAGGCGGTCGATGCCTTCGTGGCGTCGCGGAGACGGCCCGCGACGGCCTGCAGGGTCTTCAACGCGATGGCGGGGTGCTCGTGCATGAGCCCGCGGAACACCCATTCGGTGATCCCCAAGAGTTCGATATCGGTGGTTGCCGTCACGGTGGCGGTACGCGGCCCGCCGTCAAGGAGCGCCACCTCACCGAAGAAGTCGCCGGGGCCTAGCGTGGTTCGTTTCGCTCCACCGATGGTGACCTCGGCCTGGCCGGCCACGATCACGAAGAGCCCGATCCCCGGC
>JANXVR010000199.1 GCA_025351565.1 Actinomycetes bacterium | reverse complement strand
GGGAGGGCCGTGTGCGGTTCACGCAGTCGGAAACCTTCCGCGGCGTGCTGGTGCCCCTCCTCGGCAGTCTGCTCAAGAAGACCGGCGAAGGCTTCCGCCTGATGAACGAAGCGCTCCGCGATCGCTCGCAGCATAGGCCGGCACGGTGAGTCCCGCCGGGTTGACCCCCCGGGCCGCGGACATCGCGCGGGCGGCACGTGATCTCCTCGACGCCGAGGGGCCCGACGCGCTCACGATGCGCCGCCTGGCGAACGTGCTCGGCATCCAGGCGCCATCCCTCTACAAGCACTTCCCGAACAAGGAGTCGTTGGAGGCAGCCGTCATCGCGCTGGCGTTCGAGGAGCAAGCCGAGGCGTTCGAAGCGATCGTGGCGACGACCGGCTCGGAGACGCAGCTCTCGGCCCTGGCGAAGGCTTACCGAACCAACGCGCTCGCGCACCCGCACCTGTATCGCCTCATGAACGACCGGCCGCTCCGGCGCGACCTGCTTCCCGAAGGGCTCGAGGCGCGCACGGCCGGGGCGTTGTTGACGGCCGCGGGCGGGAAGGACCGGGCGCGCGCAGCGTGGGCCTTCGCGCACGGGATGACCATGCTGGAACTCAACGGCCGGTTCCCCTCGGGCGCCGATCTGGACGCGGCCTGGGAGGAAGGCGTCCGCGCGTTCGCTCTTGCCGGTCCGATCACATCGTGATGATGAACGGGACGGTCCCTAGACCGGCCCGTCCCATCCGGGCTCGGGTTCGGGTTCAACCTTCGGGTGGGCGATCTCGCCCATGCTCGTGAACCAGACGAAACCGAGGACGCCAGCTCCTGCCGACCCAATCCCGCCGATCAGGAGCGCCTGTTTGGCCCCGACCACACCGACCAGGACGCCGCCGAGCATCGTCGCAAGGATCTGCGTCGCGTTCACGAGTCCCCCGTACGCCGCGAACACGCGCCCGTGGATCGCCTCCGGCGTCCGGTGGTGGATGAGGCTGCGCATCGAGACGTTCTCCACGCCGTTCGCCATCCCGCCGACGAAGAAGAGTGCAGCCGCCGGGCCCAACCGGCCGCTGAGCGCCGCGACGGCCACGGCGCCGCCACCTACGATCGCTGCCGCGAGCATCCCCGGTACGAGCCGGTCCGTCGGTAATCGCCGGGCGATCAGCGAGGCACCCGCCACCATCCCAAGGATCCATGAGCTCGCCAGCGTCGCATACCCGATCGCCGCGCTCCCCAGCACGTCCTTCGCGAAGAACACCTCGGCGACGTTGTCGACGGCCGCGAACACGATCACCACCCCGACCACCACGAATGCCAGCAGCAAGACGCGGTCCCGGATCACGTGCGTGAACCCGGCGCGCGCCTCCCCCCGGCTCCGCTCCTCGCCGGCCTCAACCGGCGGGCGGGTCGCCCGCATCAGCGTGGCGGCAAGGGCGATCGCGATGAACGTCAGGGCGTTCACGGCCATCGCGGCCGGCACCCCAGGGCCCGCGGCCAGCAGCCCGGCAGTGATCGGCCCGAGTACCGCGCCGATGTACCGAGCGGTCTCCATGTTCGCGTTCGTGCGAGTCAGTGCCTCCTTGGGCGTGACGACCGGCACGATCGCGAAGACCGCAGGGTTGGCGACGGCGGCGAGAGCGCCCAGGATGAACGCTAGGACGAGGATCGCGCCGAACCCTGTGGTCACGGCGAGCGCCAGCGCGACGACTGCCTGGACGGCCGAGACGAGCCGGAGCGTACGGACGGTCTCGGTCCGGTCGATGACCAGGCCCGCCACCGGCGCCAGGAGGACCATCGGGAGCGCGCCGGCTATGAACAACGCCGCGACGGCGAGACCGGAATTCGTGAGCGTCTCGACGCGGATCGCCAGCGCGATGATGGCCAGCTCGTCACCGAACGAGGACAGGCCGCTAGCTGCGACGAGCATCCGACGATCGGCCAGCCGGTCCATAGCGCGCGAGTGTAGACTGGACGACGTTCTGCTGCTGTCCCGCGGCAAGCGTGAGTCAGGGTGTGCGGCAGGTTCCGCCCGACGTCCCTCTCATGTCACAAGCAACTCGCGCGACCTTGTTACGCCACCTTCACCGCTGCGGTGAAGACTTCCTCCCAAAGGGAGGGATCCAGGGTCGAACGATGGTCGGTCCACACCGGATGCGCCACGCCACCGTACGCGTCGAGCCCTTCGTAGTCCCCATATTGGTTTCCCGTATCGATAGTGGTGCCGACCTCTTCGTTCGAAGGCGCGCTGCTCACGAGAACGTTGGGCGAGAAGCTCACCCCACCGTTGCCGGACGACGCGAGATAGACGTTCACCGACTGTCGACTCGCGTCAAGGCGGGTGTCGTACCAGCTGAGGTCGACGGAGCCGGTGACGGGATCAACGGCGAGCCACTGGTAGTACTGGTCACCGGCCGCGACATCGTTGACGCGAACGGGCCGTGACCACGTGGTTCCATCGTCACTGGAGTGACTCACGAAGACGTTCGTCCCGGCGGACAGCGTGCCGTCGAACCATGAGCAGTAGAGCGTCCCTCGGTGCGGGCCCGCGCTGATGTCCGTGTCACATGACGGGGTGAGGAGCGCTCCGCGCGAAGAGATCGAGGGCAGCGACAGGGCGAACGGTGCCGCCGTCGGGGCGATCGTCAGGCTCGGACCCCACACGGCGCCGCCATCGGTAGACGTACTGGTCCGCACGGCGCTCTTGGCGTAATCCTGCCACGCGACGTGCACGTCACCGTTCGGGGACACGAACGGGTTCGCGCCGATCCCTCCGTTGTTCCCGTTGGTGGTCTCGCTCGCCTGAACGGGAGCGGAGAAGCTCACGCCACCGTTGGTTGATCGGGAGACGAATATCGCGTTCCGCTTGTTCCCTCCCGTGTGGTCGAAGCCCACGTAGATCGTTCCTGCGCGAGGGCTGGTGGAGCTGTTGTCGACCGTGATCATCGGCTTGTCGACGAACGTGCCTTCGTTGGTCTGGAAGTCGAAGTAGGTCGCCTTCCACGACTTCCCACCGTCCGAGGATCGTGCGACCGCCATCTCACTACCGACCACACCGAAGCCTGCGCCGAAGAACACCACGATGTAGGAGTAGTAGACGTTCCCGTGGGTGTCCCACGCGACGCTGGGGTCTGATCCGAAGTCGTACCCATTCGTGCGGATCGCAGGCGGGAGCGGAAGTGAGACTCCGTTCCAGGTCGCCCCGCTGTCGCTCGAGTAGTAGCCGGCCATGGGGAGCGTGAAGATCTCGTTCGAGCCCGAAACCAGGTGCGTGGGGTTGGATGGGTCGATGGCGATCGAGGTCTCGCTCTGTGGATAGGCCTCGTTGCTCACATCTACGTTGGTGCCAACCTTGCTGGACTTGCTCGCACCCGCGACGCCGGCCGTGTGCGTCGACAGGTATTGATACTTCGGCCACCACGACGGGTTCTGGCTGTTGAACGACGCGGCGCCGGCGGACATCGGGGTGATGGAAAGCGCGGCTGCGGCCAGGGCGACAGACACCAGCGCTGCGGATCCGGAACGACGCATACGGGGGCTCCTTCTCGTCGACGAACCGATGGGCGGCATCCTAGCGCGACTTCGTCAACATCGCCGCCCCGCCGGTCCTGACAACCCGCCGGCTCCGACTTACTACCGCCACTGCCCGATCGTGATGTCCACTACTTCTATCGTTGTCCCAGGCTGTGACAGGGCCGACAGCATCATGACTAGGCCGTGTTCCATGTCCACGGCGATCTCGAACTCCGCGAGGGGTTCGCCGCGGCGAAGGCCGATCACGCGAAAGCGCTCAACCGTCCGGCCGCGGCTGAGCGCACTCCCAACATGCTCGCCACGGCTCGTCTCTAGGTACGCGATCCGTTCGGGGGAAAGCATCGTCTTGACCCATTCGCTAGAGCTCACATGTCCACGAAATGCCTTGACCCCATCTGCTCCGACCAGGACCGTCCAAGAAGGAGATGTCATCTCGTGAAGATCGGGGGTCTCCACATACCAACTCGAATCGCCGTCATATAGAACATGGGCCAGCGTGGGCTCAACCGAGTCTGGATCTACCCGCTGGACAACTGCTCGCATCGGAGGCTTGGGTCCCGTCATGAGGGTCGTGGCGTCAAGCCAAGTCGGCGGCGTGATCGGGTCCCTTCGGGATCGGCCCACCAAGGGATGCTACGCCGCCAGAGGCAAAGCTGAGAACGAGAGTTTTCTCCGGAGATGCAGGGGTATGCTTGGCCGAGCAACTCATCCCATGGCCGGGAGAGCAGCATCTTGCAGCGTCGGTTCGTCACTACCATCCTCACCTTGTTGCTGGCATGCCTCGGCGCGGCGTGCAGCGCGCCCAGTGCGCCCAGCAACGTTACGGGGCCAACCAAACCACCACTCAGCCCTCCGTCTCCCACTGGATCGCCGTCGTCGCATACGAGCAAGGGGCCCAACCCGGCCGTGCTGCGTATCGCCGCCGGTTTCACGGCGAACGAGATCGCGTTCTGGGATGTCTCCCACGGTCTCATCGTTGGCGTGGCCCGCTGCACTGGCTGCCCGGTCAACAACCAAGGGGTGATCGCTGCCACCAACGATGGAGGCAGGAGCTGGCACGTCGTCTTCCGCGGGAACCACACCATCACGGGGGTGACCACCTTCGGAACGATGGATGCCTGGGCCACGGGGGACTCGAAGGTGTTCCGCACGAGTGATGGCGGCCAGACCTGGTCGGTCATCGCGCACGCGAGCCTCGTGAGCCCCTCGTTCTCCTCGGCTACCTACGGCTGGGCAGGGATCGTCCCCAACCATTCAGAGTTCGTCCTCTCGATCGCAGAGACCACCGACGGCGGCCACACCTGGGCGCAGATCCACTCGCCGTGTCGGCGCAAGGTCAGCGGACTCCCACCGTCGATGCTTTCGGCGAGGCCACTCTTCCTCGCCGATCTGTCCAGCGCCTCGTGGGGAGCCGGGTGGGCTACGTGCAGCGGAGGCGGCGCGATGGGCGCGAACGTCGAGGGCCTTTATTGGACCGGCGATCGCGGATCGACCTGGACTCAGCGATGGGGAGCGTATTCGATGATCGATGCTGTCCAGATCCTTCCCGACGGTCACGGCGCGAGCTGGAACTGGATAGCAGGTGAGTTCGAAACCACCACCGACGCCGGGGCGACGTGGCACTTGGCCGGCAGCGCGAATACTTGGAGCATTCGAGGGGCCTGGCTCGTCTCAGACGCAACGTGGTACGCGTTGACCACCGTTCGTGGGCCCGTCTCGCTTTACCGATCCACCAACGCAGGAAAGACGTGGCATGTGATCGAGCGGCGATGATTGCCTACCGCGTGATCGCGTGCTGCTTGCTCATGGCTGGGGCGACGCTCGGCGCGGCATGCACGGGTAGCGGTACGGCGTCCTTACCCGTCTCCGGATCAAGAGCTCCGGTTCCGCACTCCGACTCGACCAAGCCCCCGCTGAGAGCAAGCGGCGTTCCCCGTGATGTTGGGTCCTCGTTCGTTTCACCGCTACGACTCCCCGGGATCACCTACCCCGTCTGCGACATCCGCTACGTAGCCGGGGATTTCACCGGCGATGGCCGCACCGATCGCATCTGGCTGTTTGGCCGCGCCCCGAGCTCGGATCGGCGATGTCCACCCGGCATGCCGAACGAAGTCGTCGGTCTCCAGCAGGGAGCCACCGGACCGATCGCGCTAGCAGCACAGTCCCTCAAGTGTGCCCCAACTTGCATAATCGCCGGAGCTGCGGACCTGAATCACGATGGGATCCCCGAGGTTCTCATGGGGGTCCACGTCTTCTATCCGACATCGCCCGTCGGGTTGCGGGTCTTCACCGTGGGGACAACCACGCACGTGGACGGCAACGGGAAGGTGCTGTGGGAGGTGATGGAGCCGTCGGGGACACCCCTTCAGCTGAAGTACGGAAGCGGCGGTGCGGGCGCATGGGACTTCAACGTAGCCTGTGCCCTCCACCCTCCGGGCACCCTCATGCAGTGGGCCGGCACTAGCGACGGTGGAAGCGGTCCAATGCAGTGGAGCATCACAACCTACCGACTCGCGTTCGGCGCCGCAGGGGCATACGCGACGGTGGTGGGCCACGATGCGCGTCGGTCGACCCGGTCGCAGTTGCCAGCCTCAGCTCCAAGCTGCTGGCCGGACCTGCAGATCGGATAGCCCTAGTCGCCGGGATGAGGCAGGCGGGAAGGTGATCAGCCCCCTTTGTCCACGGGTTGCGGCGTTTCTGTTCGTCTATCTCTACTCCCGCCCTCGGGTTGACGGGTCTATAGACCGAGGCGTCCGAAACGCAACGGGCACTAGATCAACGTGGAGACGCGCCAGCCCGCCCCGACTGCTTAGGAGGGCGCGAGCGACGCCGCGACGAGCTGGGCGATCACCGAGCGAGGCGGCTTCTTCGCGGTGGGTACGTTCGGGTTCGCTGCGTACACCTGCACCGTGAAACCCGGGACCGACCATTCCCAATGCCCAGTGCGCCTGATGCCCGCGAGGTATACGCCGTGTACCCGACCGGCGTCCGCCATCCCCGCAGCGAACTCACCCATCGAGAACCACCCAGCCAGCTTCTTCGTGTCCGCACTAGAGATGGCGCCGATGTTGAGCCGATACCCATCGAGACTCACGGCGAACGCGTCACCGCGCTGGGGCTCGATGCCCTGGGCGATCCCGGTGATCGTGCCACCGACGTTAGCCACCAGACTCCGGACCCAGCCAGATTCCGGGCACGCGGCGCTGGACCACGGCCCGCCGTTCGGGGCGCAGGTCGGGATCGGAACCTTCAGGATCGGCGGGTCGGGGGGATAGATGGTCTTCAAGATCCCCGATAGCTGTGTCACCGGTTCCGGCGGGGCCTCGGGACCGATCCACACGCGCACTTCGAACCTCGGCTGATCCCGATTCGCCTTGGCAGGGAAGACGCCGAACAGCTCCTTGGGTCCGCCCACGATCCCGCCCGTCGGGTGCAGGCCTGAGAGGGATGGTGGCATGGTCAGATGCGTCGGCGTGAGCCCGAGGGGCAGCGGCGGTTCGAGCGCGAGCGCAACACCGTCGCGGGGAAAGCCTGCCAGAACCCACCGATGAGCCGGTCCCATTCGGCAGGCCGAGAAGGTCCGGCGGAAGACGAAGTTCGAGTTGGTCACGATGATCGCGCTCGGCCCTTTCGTCTTACCGGGACAGGGGTTCGGCTGAAGTTGCGCGTCCCAGTTCCCGGGGTAGGACATCCTCCACCCGCTCGCCGTCCGCGTCCCCGTCCACGGTGTTCCCGCAACCCTGTCGATGGACGCGATGATCTCGGTGGCGCGGAGACGATCCGGCGCGGGGACGGAGGCACCGAACCATTCATGGACCGCGACCAACTGGCCGCCCTCATACGTCCGGTAGAGCCACTCGGCGGGGAGACCCGGACGCGCCGCGGGCACCCTGACGGCGTACTGGGGGTCGGGAGGCATCGAGACGTCGGGCACGCTCTGGGGGTTGATCGGCGAGCTTGAGAGGAGTTCCAGCTCGATAGCGACGCCGGCGCGTGGAAGTCTGCTCATGTTCCACGTCGTGGTCGGGGTCCCATCCGTGTTCCGCAACCCGAACGTGGCTGCGGAGTTCGAGACGATCACCCCGGAGAACTCCGCGCCCGCCACCGGTAGGTCGAACGGCTGACGATGCCAGTTGGACGGATAGCGAACCGCGAGACCGGTGTCGCCCGCTTGGGCCCGCAGCCATCCGAACGGCCGGGGGATGGAGGGTTGACCGGCGCCGATCCCCGCCGAGGCGACTACCGCAGACAAGAGGACAACGCCCGCAACGGCAAGCGAGGTCAAGGCACGGTGAGATGCGCGTCGGTTCCGCTCGGCCATGGGCGGTAGCCTCCGCGGCGAGCCTACACCCATCGCCGATGACGCCAGAGAACCGACTCATGTCGGACGCGTCCGAAGGTTGCAGTGCCTATTCCCTAGAACGTGCAAACCTGTAGGCATCCTTGTGCGTCTCTATGCAGGAACGAAGGAGCGCAGCCGGGGGCAAGGGAAGACGCCGGGGCAGGCGGGGTCGACCAACCGCCCGCGGCTGTCGCGCACGTGCAAGGGATGCGGAGAGGATCTTGGCTCCAGTCAGAACGTCTATTGCCGAACGTGCGACGGCGACCGTGACCGCGTCGGGGCATTCAAGATGTCGGGCGTGAAGAGACTCGCGGAACTTCGGGCCTCGGGTTATGACCCGACCGCAACGCCGGAGGCCCGCTCGAAGATCGGGGCGACCAACAGGGCCCAGAGCGAGCGCCGGGCTGAGTGGGAACGAACGCATGAGGAGCGACCCGATCCCAGCACGTTCCGCGCCGAGGTGCTGCCGAAGATCCAGGAGGCCCCCCTACGGCGCCTTGCCGAAGCGACTGGTCTCTCGCTCACGCACTGCGCGAAGATCCGGGCGGGACTCGTGGTTCCGCACCCGATGCACTGGGAGGCGCTCACCAACGCCTGAATCGATACCGGCTGATTTCACCTCCGACGTACGCACCTGGGTACTCAGAGGCGTTCATGCTTCGGATCGGGAGAGGAGAAGGGCAACCCGTTTGAGTGACCCCGGCTCCGGATCGGAGTTCCATGACCTGTTTGACCGTCAATACGCCCGCCTGGTCCGGGCCCTGTTCCTCATGACCGGTGACGCCGTCCTCGCCGATGAACTCGCGCAGGAGAGCTTCGTGCGGGTCTTCGAACGGTGGGACCGAGTCCGCGCGATGGAGTCGGTGGAGGGCTACCTCTACCGCACTGCGATGAACCTGCACCGAAGTCGTCTCCGTCGCCTCCTTCGAACTCAAGGGGGCGTTGGAGAGCGGTTCGCGACCGATCCGGCCCTCATCGTGGAGGCCCGTGACGACATCCAACGAGCACTAGGCGCACTCACTCCCCGGGAGCGCGATGTGATCGTCCTCGTCACGTGGCTCGGGATGGAGACCCCGGAGGCCGGGGACACCCTCCGCATCGATGCATCGACGGTCCGGATCCTCCTCTCTCGGGCACGAGGCAAGATGAAGGTGGAGTTGACCCTGGATGGCTGACCTCGACCAGTTGTTGGAACGGGCGGCGACCCGGCTTCAGCCGACTCCTGACGCGTGGGAGCGCATGCAAGCGCGGGCAACTCGCCGCAGGCGGCGGCGGCGGGTAGAAGCGTTTGCCGTCGCGACACTCGTCGGGATCGCTGGTATCTGGATCGCGGTGGGAGCCTTCGACTCGGGGCCGAGCGCTCCTGCGCCCGCGACACAGGCGCCCATCGGTCCGAGCGCTGGGAATGGCCTGATCTGGGCGATTGAAGGCGGCGGCGAAGGGGGCACCTACCTCAGCACCATCGACCCAGCTACCGGAGCGTCGAAGGTCCTCTTCAACGACGGGATCCGGCCCGCAGCTGGCGGCGTCACGGTCCTGGCCGCCATCGGCAGTTCCTATGCGTGGTCACCCGACGGGAAGATCCTTGCCCTGTCTGCCTACAGCGGGAAGGGGAGCACGATCTACTTGCTCCCGCCCAACGGGATGTCTCGAACCCAGGTCACCTTTGGGGGAGGACTCGCGTCCTATCCGTCGTGGTCACCAGACGGTACGCACATCGCGTATGCGAGCGACACCCAGCCTGCGACCGGCCCCGACAGTCCCTACTACACGCCCGGGTGCGAGCCGTCGTTGAAGCTCTGCCCCCAGCAGATCCGCGTCATCGGCTCCAATCCGCGCGCGAGCTCGCTGGCGGGGGGAGGCGTCCTGCTCACCCACGACCCAGTAGGGGCCACGATGCCCAGCTGGTCACCAGACGGTAACCAGATCGTCTACGTCGGGGGTGCCGCCGACCCGAATGGCGACATCTACGTGATGGCCGCGAACGGCGCCGACGCGCGCCCCATCACGAGCGGGCCGTCCTATGACTCGTTCCCGCAGTGGTCACCTGATGGCACGAAGATCGCGTTCCTCCGCGCGGGTTCCGGGCATCCCAACGAGCTTTGGATCATGAACGCTGACGGCACGAACCCTCATCCGTTGGCTGCTTCGGGCCCGCAGACCGGCAGTTTCGCGTGGTCACCCGACGGGACTGAACTGGCGTTCGCAACCCAGGCCGGTGTCACGCTGATGACGCCGAGCGGCGAGGTCCTGAAGACCATCGCCGTCAGTTCGAGCCTCGGCGGGGTAGGTGACCTCGTGTGGAGGCCGCTGCTCCGGTCTTCACCCGCGTCACCATCGCCATCCGACGCACGAAATCAGCCGAAAGGATGGATCGTCTCCCAGGCGGCCAAGATGGCCAGTTCGAACGGGGATCCAACGCCGACCTCCTCCTACTGGGTGTTCGCGGACTCGTCCTCGATCGCACCGGTCGTGGGTCTAGCCGCAAGCGGTCCGTTCGTGGTGCCGAAGGAGTACCTCGTGGTGTTGCACGGCTCGTTCACGTCGAGCGGACCTCGCCCGCCCGGTGTCCCTGCACCCCGGGGGAACGTCCTGGCGTTCACCCTCGACCCGAAGACCCACCAGGTTCTCGACCTCTCGGTCGGGAACCAGACGGTCGTTCTCCCCGGGCTGACGTCCTTCTCGCTGCACCGCACCGTCACTCCCTCCCATGGCTCGATCCCCGCGGTATCGGTCTCACCCTCGGGCAGGATCCAAGTCCCGGGGTTCACGATCTGGGCGGTCCAGGAGGCGTTCGGCAGCTTGTGGGTGGGCGGGTCAAACGGCCATTCGCAACAGATCCTCCGTTTGGACCCGACGACCGGCGCGGTCCAGCACCTGTTCCCTGCGAAGCAGCTCGAAGCCCACGAGTGGGGCGGGAACGCGTTCGCGGTCGGCGGTGGCATGGTGTGGGCTGCCACCGGCTCGCAAGGGGTCGAACGCATCGACCCCACGACCAACACGATGTCGATCGTCCCAGTCAGCACCGGGGGTGTGATCGATGTCGCGTTCGACGGCGGAAGCCTGTGGGTGAACACATACGTCACGAAGGGCAGCTACGCCGTTTCGAGCCTGGACCCCTCGACCGATGCGATCACCGGGACGTGGCCGTTCACCGCCGGGTGGTCGCAGGGCGTGTATCCCGCGGCAGGGACGGTATGGGTGCACGAACACCTCATCCGCGGGGGAGGTGTCTCCGGGGGCAGCGTGAACCAGATCGTCCCTGGCGCCGCGAGCGCGGTGACGATCGGTGGCTCGTTCGCCGAGCCGGTAACGGACGGCCAGAGCATCTACACACCATTCTCCGGAGACCCCAAAGCGATGAACCTCTCTCACGGCATCGCACAGGTCGACCCGAGTACCGGTGCGGTGCTGCACAGGTGGAAGAGCGACCCGCTCGGCTACGACATGACGCTTGGCCCGGACGGATCCATCTGGTACCTGTCGGGCAGCAGCGCGAGTGCGGTCCTTGAGCGTCTCGACCCGTCGACCGGTCTCACGGACGTTCGCCAGCATATCGGCGGGAACCCGGTTGCCGTGACGGTGTCGGGCTCGACGGTGTGGGTGGTGCAGTATGGCGGCTGGCTCGACCGGTTCGCGATCGCGTCGGGCTGAAAGCCCGCGCCCACCGATGACG
>JANXVR010000106.1 GCA_025351565.1 Actinomycetes bacterium | reverse complement strand
TCCGGCGCGGGCGTGGTCGCCGACTCCGATCCCGAACGCGAGCTGGCCGAAACCAAGGCGAAGGCGGCGGCGCTGCTGCCCGCAGTCGCGCCGGCGGGCGATAGCCTGGCCGCCACGGAAGGAGCGCCTCGATGATCCTCGTGGTCGACCACTACGACAGCTTCACCTACAACCTGGTTCAGCTCATCGAGTCGCTCGGCCACGCCACCGAGGTCGTGAAGTCCGATGCCGAGCCTGCCGAGGCTCTGGTGGAACGCCGTCCTTCTGCGGTGGTGCTGTCGCCCGGCCCAGGCCGGCCGGAGGACGCGGGCGTGTTCACGGAACTGTTGCGCTTGCTGCCCCCCGAGACCCCTGTTCTCGGGGTGTGCCTTGGCCACCAGGCTTTGGGCATCGTCGCCGGCGGTCACGTCGAGCGGACGGCGCCCGTCCACGGCAAGGCGTCGCTGGTGATCCACGAAGGCCACGGGATCCTGGAGAACGTCACGAACCCGTTCGAGGCGGGTCGCTACCACTCCCTCGTCGTCACGCGCGATTCCCTGCCGCCGGAGCTGGAACTCACCGCCTGGACCGAGGAGGGCCTGGTCATGGCCACCCAACACCGCGAACTCCCCCGGCACGGCGTGCAGTTCCACCCCGAGAGCATCCTCACCCCCGAGGGCCCCACGATCGTGAAGAACTTCCTCGCTCTCAGCGGCTGACGTGCCGGCTCAGGCCGAGGCCGGGCATGAGGGCCCGAAGGCGAACGCTCCGGAGTTCGCGTTCACCTGGCAGCCCGACTCGTCCACCGCTGCGAACGCTTTAGCGGGCACCGTCTTCAGCTGGTCCAGGAGGCCGTTCGTCCAGCCGGGGTCGACGGTGCCTTGGAAGTACCAGTTGGTGCCGTTGTCGGCCACGATCATGCCGTAGCGCTGCATCGCGCGAAGGATCACCTGCGCGTCGGCGCTGAACCCGCTGATGTCGAACCCGGACCGCAGGCGGAAGCGCGCGCCCATCGGCGGGCAGTGTGAATCGGACACGCCGGCCTGGTGGCGCGCCGGCCAGATGTAGGCGGTGGTGGTGCAGTCGACCGTGAAACGGATGGCGTGATCGATGTGCCCGGCTTGAACTTCGTCCCACCGAACCAGGCCGGGGAAGATCGGCAACCCCGCGGCGTCGGCGCTGGTCCAGCCCGCGGGCCGCAGCGCGTTGGACGTGAGGTCGAAGATCGCCCCACTCCCGGCCGTCGGCGCTCCCCCGTTCCATCTTGCGCGGTACAGCTCGTACAGCGTGCAATCGCGGGAGTCCACCATGAGCGCGTGCTGGTCGCTCCCGCCCTCAACGTGCGTCGCCGCATCGAAGGGATACGGACCGGGATCGCTCTCGCTCTTGTACTGGAACTTCACCGTCGTGAACGAGTGGGTTGCCCCGTTCACGACGTCGTAGGGCAGCCCATAGGCGGGTGGACCGAAATCGGGGTGCAGCAGGGTGGTCCCGGCGGCTGCGGACCGCTTCCACATCTTCGACTTCGTGTTGACCGGCAGGGCCGACACGTCCATGTTCCACACGTTGGTGGCGGGGAACACGGTGCAGGACGTCCCGGGAACGGGCAGCGCCGTGCCCGCCGGCGCAGCCTGGACGGCCGAACCCATCAAGCCAAACGCCGCCGCGACCGCCACCACGAGCTTGCCTCGCATACGAACCCCTTCCGGTTGTCGTGGGTATCGGCAGGGGGGGGTGCGGAGGTTGAGCGAAGAAACGCCGGCAGCCTAGGCCGCGGAATCGCCCGCGGCGACCTTCTCCGCGGCCACCCTGCGGGCTTCGGTCAGCAACGCGTCCACCAGTTCCTCCTCGGGGACCTTGGCGACGACTTCGCCCTGCCGAAGGATGAACCCGAGGCCCATCCCGCTCGCGATCCCCACGTCGGCCTCTCGGGCCTCGCCGGGACCGTTCACCACACAGCCCATGACGGCCACGCGCATGGGCACGGTGAACTTCTCGGCCTCGATCGCGTTCTGCACCTTGCGGGTCAGCTCCAACACGTTGACCTCGGCACGACCGCAAGACGGGCAGGCGACCAGGTCGAGGCCGCGCTTGCGCAGCCCCAAGGACTGCAGGATGGCGTTGCCGACCTTCACTTCTTCCACCGGGTCGTCTGTCAGGGACACGCGGATCGTGTCGCCGATGCCCTCCGCCAACAACGTCCCGATGCCGACGGCGCTCTTCACGCCGCCCAAGGGCATCGGGCCCGCCTCGGTCACGCCGAGGTGCAACGGATAGTCGCAGCTCTCGCTCAGTTGTCGGTAGGCCGCGATCATCACTGCGGGGTTCGAGTGCTTGACGCTGATCTTGATGTCGAAGAAGTCCTCGTCCTCCAGGATGCGCGCCTCATGCAGCGCCGATTCGACGAGGGCCTCTGCGGTAGGCGCACCGTACTTCGCCAGCAGGTCCTTCTCGAGGCTCCCAGCGTTCACTCCGATCCGGATGGGGACGCCGCGCGCCTTCGCCTCACGGGCGATGAGCCGGACCTTGTCGTCATACTTGATGTTGCCGGGGTTGAGCCGCAGGCCTTGGATCCCCGCCTCGAGCGCGGCCATCGCGTACTTCCACTGGAAATGGATGTCGGCGACCACCGGAACGGTGGACTTGACGGCGATCGCCTCGAGCGCTTCGGCATCCTCCCAGTGCGGGACGGCCACCCGAACGATGTCCACACCAGCTGCAACCAACGAAGCGATCTGCTGGAGCGTGGCGTCGATGTCCGAGGTCTTCGTGGTGGTCATGGACTGGATCGACACCGGGGCGTCGCCGCCGATCGCGACCGAACCCAGCCGGATCTGCCGCGTCTTCTTCCGTTCGGTCATCGGGCTAGGCGCCGAAGACGTGGAAGGTGATCGTGCGGTCCTTCGGTTCGTCCATCTCGAAGAAGATCAGGCGCTGCCAGGTGCCGAACCCGGGTTCGCCGTCGATCACCGGGATGGCGTGGCTCGTGGCCGACAGGAGCATCGCCTTCACGTGCGCGTGCCCGTTCTGGCGTTC
>JANXVR010000105.1 GCA_025351565.1 Actinomycetes bacterium | reverse complement strand
CGTGGCCGCGATCACGCAGCGCGTCCGTGTCGGGACGCTGGTGCTGTGTTCCCCGTTCCGCGATGCGGGGATGCTCGCGAAGATGGCCGCGACCGTGGACCGGATCAGCGCCGGGCGTCTGGAGCTCGGGGTCGGCGCGGGATGGAGCAAGGAGGAATTCGACGCGTTCGGGTTCGCGTTCGGCTCGGTGGGGGAGCGGTTCGATGCGCTCGAGGAGACGCTGGCGGTGTTGCAGGCGTTCGGGACGGCCGACCGGCCCGTGACGTTCGACGGGGCGTCGGTGCAGCTGCGCGATGCGCCGATGCTCCCACCCTCGGTTCAGCGACCGATCCCGGTGACGGTCGGCGGGAAGGGCGGGCCGCGTCTCCTGCGGCTCGCGGCCACCTACGCGGCCGGATGGAACCTGGTGTGGCGCGTCTCGCCCGAGGCGTACGGAGACAAGGTGGCCGACGTGCGAGCGGCGTGCGCGGCGCAGGACCGCGATCCCTCCACGTTCCGGCTGAGCCTGGGGCTGTACGGCCTGATCGGCGCCGATGAGGCCGAGGCGCGGGCAGCCTTCGAACGCGGGAAGGCGGCGTTCCCCGGCGGGGCGATGGCCGCCGAAACCTGGGAGAGCTGGCGCGCCGACACCCTCTCGGGCTCGCCGGAGCAGATCATCGAACGCGTCCGTGCATTCGAAGCGCTCGGCGTCGAGGAGATCGTCCTCTCGCCGTGGGTGCTTCCCTTCGCCGTGGTGGAGCCCGAGCAGGTCGAGATGTTCGCGGAGCTGGTGCTGGGGCCGCTGGGCGCTGCGTGATGGACTTCGGACCCGCGGCACTGGCGGTCCTGCGGGAGGAAGGATCCCCGCTGCACTGGACCGTCATCCAGGACCTGGCCCTTCGCCGTGGCTACCTGGATCCCTTCACCCAGCCCGGCATCCGGCCCAAGCTCCTCGCGGCACTCCAACAACTCGCTCGCGATGGCCTCGTGGACAAGCAGCCCAAGGGCGTCTATTCGCTGCCAGATCCGACCTAGCGGCGGTAGGCGATCGATGAGAAGCGTTCGAGCTTCTCGAAGCGGTGTTCGGCCTCGATGTACCGCAAGGTTCCCGAGCGTGACCGCATGACCATCGAGTAGGTGGTTGCGCCGTCCGGCCAGTACTTCACGCCGCGGAGCAGGTACCCGCCGGTGATCCCGGTGGCCGCGAAGAACACGTCGTCGCCGCTCACCAGATCGTCCGTGGTGAGCACCCCGTCCACGTCGAAGCCGTCGTCGACCAGGAGTTGACGCTCGGCGTCGTCGCGGGGGGCCAGCCGGCCCTGCATGGCACCGCCGAGGCATTTCAACGCCGCCGCTGAGATCACGCCCTCAGGCGTGCCGCCGATCCCCATGCACAGGTCGACGTCAGTGCGCGGCATCGCGGCGGCGATCGCGCCGGCCACATCTCCGTCCCGGAGCATGAACACCCGCGCGCCCACCGACCGAACCGCCGCGATGAGGTCCGCGTGACGGGGCCTGTCCAGGATGGTCACGGTGATCTCCTCGGGCCGCACGCCCTTGGCTTTGGCGACGCGGCGCACGTTCTCCTGCGGGGGAGCCGTGATGTCGATGGCGCCGGCGCCCGCGGGCCCAACGGCGATCTTGTCCATGTAGACGGCGGCGCCGGGGAAGAACATCGTGCCTCGCTCGGCCAGCGCGATCACCGACACCGCGTTGGCCTGACCGACAGCGGTGAGCGTGGTGCCCTCGACCGGGTCCACGGCCACGTCCGTCGCGGGCCCGTCGCCGTTGCCCACCTCCTCGCCGTTGAAGAGCATGGGCGCCTCGTCCTTCTCACCCTCGCCGATCACCACGACGCCGGCCATGGACACCGAGTCGATCATCATGCGCATCGCGTCCACGGCCGCACCGTCCGCGGCCAGCTTGTCGCCTCGGCCTACCCATCTGCCGGAGGCGAGCGCCGCGGCCTCCGTCACGCGGACGAGTTCCATGGCGAGGTTCCTGTCGGGGCGGGACTGGGCGGGAGCGGTCATCTCAAGACCTCCAGGATGTCGCGAGGGTCGGCGCCTTCGAAGAGGACGCGATGGATGGCTGAATGGTACGGGAGCGACAGACCCTGCTCGGCGGCCAGCCGGGAGACATCCCGGGTGGAGTCCACGCCCTCAACTGTCAGGCCGCGGGATTCCAGCGCTGTCAGCGTCTCCGCGGGGGGTTCGCCGGCCCCGACCATCTCGCCGTAGAGTCGGTTCCGTCCGCCGAGCGAAGTCACCAACTGATCCCCGACGCCCGCCAGGCCGAAGACCGTTTCGGCGCGACCGCCGAGCGCGGTGATGAGTTCGACCAGTTCGTGGGCCGCCTTGGTGAACAGTGCCGCCTTGGCGTTCTTGTAGTCCTGGCCCAGCGGCGTTCCCAGGCCGTCCAAGATCCCCAGTCCGATCGCCGCAACGTTCTTCATCATCGAGCTCAGCTCGACGCCTTTGACGTCGTCGGTGAACACCAGTTGGTAGGAGGCGGAGTCGAACGGCTGCCCGGCGGCCCTGGCCCCATCGGCCGTGGCGCCGGCCCATACACCGGCCGTGGGGAGCCCGGACGCCAACTCGGCCGCCAGACACGGGCCGCCGACCGCGATCACCGCTGACCCGGGGAGTTCGGCCGCATAGACCTCCGACATGCGCAGTCCGCTCCCCGGCTCCAACCCTTTGGCCACCGACACCACGAACGCCGCACGCACGTGCTCCTGAACCAGCTGCGCCAAGGGGCGGGCACCGTGAGAGTTCGCCGCCATGACGACCACCTCGGCACCGGCCGCTGCTTCCGGGAGGCCGCTGGTGTCGAAGAGCTGCAACGAGGAGGGGAGATGTTCGGGCAGGAGCGGGTGGCGGCCCTCTGAGCGCAGGTTTCGCATGACCTCGGCGTCACGGGGGGTGGCCCACAGCGCGGTCTCCAGCCCCCGACGGGCGGCGTGCATCGCGAATGCCGTGCCCATCGCCCCGGCCCCCAACACCGCCACCTTCACGGGAGGAACCCTATCTGGTGTGACGCGCTGGTGTGACGCGATGGTGTGACGCGCGGCGCGACCACGCTAGGCTGGCCGCATGACAGCCCTGGACCGCTACATCACCGTCGAGGACTTCCGGCCCGCCGCCAAGGAGGCGCTCCCCGCGGACTTCTTCGACTACGTGGAAGGAGGCGCGGGGGACGAATGGACCCTGGCCGAGAACCGCCGGGCGTTCGAGCGGTGGGTGTTCCGCCCCCGGTTCCTCCGCGGGGCCGGCCGGCCCGATACCTCAACCGCGGTGCTGGGAACGCCCATCAGCTTTCCCCTCCTGGTCGCCCCCTGGGCCTTCCAGCACCTGGCGCACGAGCAGGGCGAACCTGCTACCGCGCGCGCAGCCGAACGGGCCGGCACGATCATGGTGGTCTCCAGCACCACCGACGAGTTCCTCGAGGAGATCGCGCATGCGTCCGCCGCGCCGAAGTGGTGGCAGCTCTACGTGCATCAGGACCATGCAGTGACCGAGGCCATCCTGGATCGCGTCGTCGCGGGGGGGTTCACTGCCGTTTGCCTCACCGTGGACTTCCCGGTCGGAGGGCTGCGCCATCGGGATGCGCGGAGCGGGCTCCGGCTCCCGGTGCCCGTCAGCGGCCCGGACATCCTGTACGACCCGAAGCTCGGCTGGGACGACCTCTCCTGGATCCGCGGACGAACGCCCGGGCTCTCGCTCGTGCTCAAAGGCATCCTGACGGCCGAAGACGCACTCCTTGCGGTCGACGCGGGCGTCGATGCCATCGTCGTGTCCAATCACGGAGGGCGGCAGCTGGACGGTTCACCCGCCGGGCTGACGGCGTTGCCCGAGGTGGTGGACGCCGTTGCCGGCAGGATCCCGGTGCTCGTGGACGGCGGCATCCGGCGCGGGACCGATATCCTGAAGGCGCTCGCGCTCGGCGCCGGCGCCGTCTTGACCGCACGGCCGCTCGCGTGGGCCCTGGCCGCCGAAGGGCAGGCCGGTGTCGAGCGCGCCCTCGAGATCCTTCATGACGAGTTCGAGAACGCCATGGCGCTCGCTGGATGTCGCACCGTGAGCGAGATCACGCGTGATCTCGTGACTCCGTCACCGCGCTGAACCGCGTTTGAATTCGGTTCGGGCTCGTTGGGTGCCCGGTAGGGATCGGCCCGCTCGGTTAGCCTGGAGCAGTACCGGTCGTCCCCCCAAGGCCCGATCGAGAGGAATCCGGGGAGTGCGCGAACGACTCGAACTGCTGGTTCTCCCGGATCCCGCGGACCCGAAGGAGCGCGCGAGCGCCGCCCGGCCGCCCGGCCGTCCGCTGCTGGCGCTGATGCGTCCGAAGCAGTGGGCCAAGAACCTGCTCGTGTTCGCGGCTCCCGGCGCGGCCGGACTACTCACCACACCGTCCGTCGCGGCGCGGGCCGGGGTGGCCTTCCTGTCTATGTGCTTGGTGGCCAGCGGCACCTACATCCTCAACGACGTCCTGGACGCCGCCGCCGACCGCATCCATCCACGCAAGCGGCACCGCCCCGTGGCCGCCGGCCACGTCAAGGCCGGGACCGCGCTGGTCCTGTCGGCCGCGCTCCTGGTCGGTGGCGCGGGACTCGCCGCCCTCTTGGGCGCGGGGTTCGCGGTCGTGGTCGCGGCCTATGCGGGTCTGTCGATCGCCTATAGCGTCGTCCTCAAACGCTTCGAAGTCATCGACATCGCGGTCGTCGGGGCGTGTTTCGTTCTTCGGGCCGTCGGCGGCGCGGCGGCGACCGACGTCACGTTGTCGTCGTGGTTCCTCATCCTGGTCTCGGCCGGCGCGCTCCTGGTGGTCGCCGGCAAGCGGATGGCCGATCTGCGGTACGC
>JANXVR010000101.1 GCA_025351565.1 Actinomycetes bacterium | reverse complement strand
CGCTTGTTCAACGACTTGTAGAGCTTCGTTGCTTCGGCCTTCTTCCGGTTGATCTCGCTGACGATGCCTTGCTGATCCTTCAGGTTGCTTTGCACCAGCGCGTTCTTCTCTTGCACCTTCGCCACGGCCGCGAGCTTCTGTTGGCGCAGCTTCTGTTCCGTAGCGGCGGCCGAGGCCAGCTGGATCTTCAGGCTCTCCGCCTGCGCGGCCAGGTCCGCGTCGTTGCTCGCCAGCGCGCTCATGTACTCAACGCGATCCGACAGATCCGCGAACGAGGTCGAGCCCAGGATGAACTCGAGGTTGGACCCCGATCCCTCCATGTAGGCCGTCCGTGTCCGGGCATCCAGCTGAGCGCTGATGGTGGCGTACTGCGCCTTCGCGCTGTCCAGCTGCGCCTGGGTGGCCAGGTATCGCGCGGTGGCGCGGTCGAGTTCGTTCTGGGCCATATACAGGTCGTTGGCGATCGCGTTGGCCTTGGCCTGGATGTCATGCAGGTGCTGATAGGCAACGGTGATCTCGTGGTTGAGCTGGTTCAGGCGGTCCTTCGCCTGCTGCACCTGTTGGGCGGAAGGCGCCCCGAGGGCCGTGCCGGAGATAGCCGCGACAAGGGCAAGCCCGGAGGCGAACGCGCGGAACCATCTGGGGAAACGCTTGGGGAAGGTCATGCGGTCATCTATCCCTACCCCAGGAACCCCGGAATGGCAACCAACCGCTCCGTTAATCCAGATGCTGCAGCACTTCCACGTCCGCCAGGGAAGAGAACCATCCGTTGCGGCGCAGCTGTTCCTCCGATAGGCGGAGGATCTCAGGCCCGCCACCGGCGTCCGCCCCGAAGAGGTGCCCCGCGAGGTAGCGCTGCGAGGCCAGGGCGTTGGGAACCCCACGCGGTCCCGACTCGGCCGCGATCGCCGCCTCAGCGTGACGCGTTGCCGCCTCCACGTCGCCGGCGACCAGGGCCAGGGTCACCTCGGCCATATGGAGGGCGGTGCGAGACCCGGGCTCGGTCTGGGCCAGCCTGGCCAGCGGCTCGTCCAAGACCTCTCGCGCGGCGCCGAGGTCTCCGTGGAGCGCGAGCGTCCGAGCAAGCTCGGACGCGGTCCATGTGATGAGGGCGCGTTCGCGCAGATCCAGGCACAGGAGGAACGCCTCGCGCAGGTCGGTCTCGGCTTCGTCCAGCCGGCCCGCCACCCGGTGGATGGCGCCGCGCTCGCCCAGTGCGCCCGCGAGCTCCCACCGCGCTCCCAGCTCGCGCAGCGTGACCACAGCCGCGTCGGCGTTCTCGAGCGCGTCCTCCAGCTGCATCAGGCGCCGGAGCGATCCCGCGATGTGTTGGCGCGCGATCGCCACGGTGAACTCCTGGTTCGCCTCCTCGCCGATCGCGAGCGCCTCGCGGGCGATCGTCAGCGCCTCGCGCTCATCGCCAGTCGGCGAGATCACCGCCGCGAGCCCGACCATCGCTCGGGCCTCCGCCCAGGGGTCGCGCGTCGGGTTGGACAACGCCACGTCGAGCGCTTCTCGGAACATCGCCCGGGCGGGTTCAAGTTCGTTCTGCCAGAAGGGGACCCACCCTGCCATGAGCAGCGTCCGGGCGAGGACGTATGGATCGCCCAAGCGCCGCGAGGCGACGAGCGATCGTTCGAACAACGCAGCTGCTTGGGTTGGGTCGCCGCGGACCGTGAGCGTGATGTCCGCGAGATACCGGCACGCGTGCGCCGTCACCTGATCGCTGGTTTCACCGGCCAAGGCGAGCGCTCGTTCCAACGAACTCTGCGCTCTGTCGAACTCGCCGAGCCAATACCTCGTCTCCCCCAGTTTGGAAAGCATCCATCCCTCACGTTCGCCCCAACCCTCGTCGGGGCCGCTCAGCGAGAGCGCCCGCTCATAGGGGTCGGCGGCCGCGCGGGACCGCATGCGGCGCCGGTCCAGGTCCCCCACCGTTTCCAACGCCGTGATCGCACGCTCGGCAACCGACCGATCACGCGGGTTCAGGTCCAGCGCCGCGCGCGCGGCCTGCTCCAGATGGAACGCGATAGCCCGCGGGAACCGCTCGACGCGATCGGGTTCGGCCAGCTTGTTCGCCACGCGGAGATGCAGCCGCTGCCGCTCCCGCTTCGCAAGCGACTCGTAGGCCACATCGCGCAGGACATCGGAACGGAAGCGCCAGAGCCCCGGCCGGTCTTCGTCCGGGATCAGGAGTTCCTCCTCGGCGGCCTCTTCCAGCAGTGCCGTGGACGGATCCACGATGATCGCGAGTTCTTCCAGGCCGAACTGCCCCCGCGGGAACACCGAGGCCCGCCTGACCAGCTCGCGCGCGGCAGGACTCAAGGCATCGATCCGCGCGGCGACCACGGCCTGCACGGTGGGCGGCAACAGTCTGGCGGTGGACGCCGGGCCGGCCGGGGGAACCGGGCGTTCCTCCCGCATCAGCATCCCGGTGATCTCGACGATGAAGAACGGGTTGCCTCCCGAATGCTGGGCCACCCGTTCCGCGTCGGCCCGGGAGAGGTCGCCCGCCTCGGTGGCCAGCTGGACCGCGTGGGCGTGGCCCAGCGGTTCAACCCAGAGCGTGACGGCGTCGGCGACACCGCCCGCCCATCCGGGCCGACCCTCCAGGAACTCCCACCGTGCCACGCAGATGACCATGACCGGCAGCCGGCGGGCTTCCTTCACCAGTTGCTCCAGCAGATCGAGCAACAGTGGATCCGCTTCCTGAAGGTCTTCGAAGACCAGGATCACGGGACCATCCTTCGCGATCCCCGCCAGCATCGAGAGCACCCCGCGACGAACCTCCGCCGCGCGGAACCGGTACTCCTCGTCCTCCTCGGCCAAGCCCAGCGCGATCCCCAGGCGCCGCGCCGTCCGCTCAACCTCGCCGGGCCCCACCCACTCGCCCACCTGCTCTCGCAGCCGAGCGAGGACCTGTTCGGTCGGGGCTCCGCGTTCCTGTCCGATCTGTCGATACACCATCTGGGCGATCGGCCAAAACGTGACCTCCTCCTCGAACACGCTGGAGCGGCCGCTGAGCACGCGAACGTCCTCGGGAAGGCGCCGAAGGAACTCGCTCACGATGCGGCTCTTGCCGATCCCCGGTTCACCGAGCAGCGTGACCAGGTGCGAGCGTTCGCGGGCCTTCACGCGCTCGAAGGTGTCCTGCAGGAGCGTCAGCTCACGCCGCCGGTTCACCAGGCGGATCGTTGAGCGGATCGACTTCGAGGAGAGCTTGAGCACCGGCCACGCCGGGAGTTCGTCTTCGAACCCCTTGGCCGCGATCGTCTTCATCTCGCCGAACTCCACCCCCGTCTGGGCGAGCTGGTGGGTGGTGGCGCCGACCAGGATCTGCCCCGGCTGGGCCGCTTGCTGAAGCCGCGCGCCGGCGTTCACCTCGACGCCGATGACGATGTTCCGATCGGTGGCACCGCCTACCGCGACCTGACCCGTATTCACGCCGATGCGCACCTGCATCTGAACCGGGAGCCCAAGGCGCTTGCCGAGTTCCCCCGCCTCGCCCACGATGTCGATCGCGGCACGGATGGCCCGGATCGCGTCGTCGTCGTGGGAGGTCGGCACCCCGAACACCCCGAGGACCGCGTCACCGATGAACGTCTCCGCCTGACCTCCGAACCAGCTGATCTCCTCCTGGACCATCCCGTGGAAGGCGGCGAGCACGTCACGGTAGTGCTCCGGGTCCAGCCGGCGGGCGAGTTCGGTGGAGGATGCGAGGTCCACGAAGACCACGGTGACCACCCGGCGTTCGGCGGGCGGTGCGATGGCTACGGGCGCCCCGCAGTTCGGGCAGAAGTTCGCCTTCTTGGGCAGGGGCGCGCCGCAGCGCTGACATGGGATGGGAGAGGTCCGGCGAGTCACCCGGCAAGCATACGAAGCGGCCCGCGCGCGGCCGGGACGCTAGCGCCGATACTCGATGATCTGAACGGGATCACCATCAGGATCGCGGAAGGTCGCGAACCGGGCGAACCCGCCCGCCTCCCCCACGAACTCGTCGAACACGGCGCCACGTTGTTCCAGCGCCCGCCGGGCGGCGTCAAGATCCTCGACGCGGAAGACCGCAGTGCCGCTGGCCGGAGGGTCATCGGACCGGTGCAGCGCCAGCCGGACCGGTCCGGCATCGAACTCGGCCCAGCCCTCGCCCTCACGCCGGATGAGCGTGAGCCCGACGACATCGCGGAAGAACGCCACCGCGGCGTTCATGTCACGGGTCCAGTAGTAGATCTGGTCCAGGTCGCCCAGGATGGGTTCGGGACGGTCGGGAGTGTCGTTCACCGCTGACCCAGGATCTTCGCCTTCTGCGCCTGGAACTCTTCCTCGGTGAGGACGCCCTTGGCGCGCAGGTCGGCGAGGCGTTCGAGTTCGGTCGTCGAAGATGGCGCCCTTGGGGCGCGGGCTGGTGCCGGCGGAGAGGTTGCACCGGGACCCGGCGTGCCCTGGCCCGAATACATCCGTTGGTTATTGAGCTCGGACTGGTGATAGATGGCCTTCTGCACCTCTTCGGGGTTGCGGACATCCTCGAAGGTCGTCGGCCCGTCGTTGCTCGCGCTACGGATCTGGATGTCGCCGGCCTTGACCATCCGTTCGAACACACCTTGCGTGAACTTGATGTCGTTGATCTGCTCCAGCGGGATCTCGAGCGACTGCTTGGCCAGCCATCCGGAGCGGTGAAGGATCCGGTCGCTGGTGACCACGAAATGTGACGTCAGCCACGCGACCAGCCGGCGAACGGAGTAGAGCACCCACACCAGCGCGATCCCGGCCAGCGAGATCCACGTGACGACGGTGTCCACCTTGCCGCTGAACGCAGTCATCAAGTAGATCCCGGCCGCCAGCGACGCGATGGCCGCGAGCACCGGCATCGCCAGCGCCACTGGGTGCGGGCGAAGATCCAGCACGAGCTCTTCCCCGGGAACCAGGAGCCGCTTCGGGAACGCCATGGGGGGCACGGTACCTGCGCCTGCATGGCGCTGCAACCTAGCCCAGATGCTCGACTTCGCCGAACGCCACGGTCACCCGGCCCTCGGTGGTCTCCACGATCAAGCCGCCCCGGGCGTCCAGGTCCACGGCCGCGCCCTGAACCAGCCGGCCGTCAAGGGTTCTCGCCTGTACGTCCCGGCCCAGGGTCGCCGACAGCGCGCGCCAGCCGTTCGTCACGGCGCCCTGGTCTCCCGCAGACGCTCGGCCGTAGAGCGCGGCCAGTTCACGGAGGTAGGCGATCAGGAGCGCTTCGGGGTCAACGTCCGGGCCGAGTCCGCCCGCACCCTGCACTCCCTCAGGCGGTCGCAGGTTCAGGCCCGACCCGACCACGGCCACGTTCAGCCGTCCGCCTGCCACGTGCGACTCGACCAGGATGCCGCCCACCTTGGCGCCTTCCAGTTGGAGGTCGTTCGGCCACTTGCATCGGATGTCGAGGCCAGTGATGGAGCGGCACGCCCCGGCCAGTGCCACGCCGGCCATGACCGGGATCAACCCCGCGTCCTCGGCCGCCAGGGCGCTCGGGCGCAGGAGCACAGACCACATCAGCGCGCGGCCGGGCTGGTCCAACCAGGTTCTTCCCAAGCGGCCCCGGCCGGCGGTCTGATGTCCGGCGGCGGCGATAGACCACTCCGGCGCACCCTCAGCGGCCATGGCCTCCGCCACCTGGTTCGTCGAGCCTGTAACCTCGTCCCAACGAACGCGGGCATGGAGGCCGACGGCGGCCAGCGCGCGTTCCAGTGTGCCTGTGTCCATCTGCCTCCCTCGTGGAGCACGGAGAGTATCGCGAGCCGAGTGGCGAAACCCAAGGTCCTCATCGCGAACCGAGGCGAGATCGCGGTCCGGATCATCCGGACCTGCCGCGAACTCGGCATCCCTTCTGTCGCCGTCTACTCCGACGCCGATCGGGACGCGCTGCACGTGGAGATGGCCGACCAGGCCTACCGGATCGGACCGGGGCTGGCCGCCGACTCCTACCTTTCCATCGGCGCCATCCTGGAAGCCGCCCGCCGGTCCAAGGCAACGCTGATCCACCCGGGCTACGGCTTCCTGGCCGAACGCGCGCATTTCGCCCAGGCTGTGGACGAGGCGGGCTTCACGTTCGTGGGGCCCACGGCCCGCGCCATCGAGACGATGGGCGACAAGGCCGCCGCCCGCAGGGCCGCCGACCGGTCCGGCATGCCGATCGTCCCGGGCACCC
>JANXVR010000063.1 GCA_025351565.1 Actinomycetes bacterium | reverse complement strand
CCGCCCGGAACCGCTCGAGGCCGTCCGCGCGGAGATCTCAGCGGCGGGCGGCGACGTGCTGGCTCATGCGTGCGACATCCGCGAACCCGACCAGGTGGCAGGCTTCCTGGACGCCGTTGCGGCGTGGGGTGATATGGACGGCTCGGGCGGTTCGGTGGACATTCTGGTGAACAACGCCGGCGGCCAGTTCGCCGCCGCGGCCGAGGACATCTCCCTCAAGGGATTCAGGGCGGTCCACCGTCTCAACGTCGACGCGACGTGGGACGTCACCCGGTCGGTGGCCGAGCGCTGGATGATCCCGAACCGGCGCGGGGTGGTGTTCTTCATGGGGTTCAGCCCGCGCCGTGGGATCCCCATGATGGTGCACTCCAGCGCCGCCCGGGCTGCCTTGGAGAACCTGGCCTCCGGTCTGTCCAACGAATGGTCCAAGTTCGGCATCCGCGCTATCTGCGTGGCGTGCGGTCTCATCCAGACCGACGGCCTCCTGCAGTACGGCGGTCAGGCGGCGGTGGACGCCTTCACGGTGGCGGTTCCGGCGAAGCGCCCTGGGCTCCCCGAAGAGGTGGCCGCGACCATCGCGTTCCTGTCCTCCGCGGGGGGCGGGTACATCAGCGGTACCACCGTGGTGGTGGACGGCGGCTCCGACGCCTGGGGGATGGGGGAGGCTCCCCCGGAAGCGGTTCCGCGACTCCAGGAGTAAGCTCCGGCGCATCCGAGGGAAGGGGAACTCTATGTATGGAACCGTAGCTCGCACGCGGGTGAAGCCCGAGAACCGCGAGAAGCTCCGCGAGGTCTTGGGGAACCAGCCGGATGGGCCGGCGGCCGGGTTCATCGCGGCCTACACGCTCTTCGAGAACGATGGCGACACCGCCTGGCTGTTCGCCATCTTCGAGGACCGGGCCTCCTACGACAAGAACGCCGATGACCCGCGCCAGAACGAGCAGTACGTGGCGTACCGGGCACTCATGGAGCAAGACCCTGAGTGGCACGACGGGGAGATCGAAGGGATGTAGCCGAACGGCCGGGCCTTCGGTGGCCCGGCCCTATCGGTCCCAGCCTTCGCCGTATTACCCTGCAGCGGACCAGACCCGATCCCTGGAGGGATACCCATGGCAGACGCATTGCAGAACTACATCGACGGCAAGTGGCTCGATGCGGCGGATGGCGGCCGGTTCGACGTGTTCGATCCCTCCACGGGGGCGGTCATCGCAACGGCTCCCGATTCCCAGCCAGCAGATGTTGAACGGGCCATCGATGCCGCCAGGCGGACCTTCGACGATGGGGCCTGGTGGCCGGGGACCTCGGAGCGCGAGCGCGGCCGGATCCTCTTGCGCGCGGCGGACATCGTCCGCCGAGAGCACGAGCGACTGAGCCAGATGGAGTCATTGGACTCCGGCAAGCCCATCGGAGAGGCCCGCGAGGACATCAGCGAAGTTGCCTTCATGTTCGAGTACTACGGCGGGTGGGCGACGAAGATCCACGGTGACATCCCGCCGGTCGGGCCTGACGCCATGAGCTTGGTGGTGAAGGAGCCCATGGGTGTGGCCGCGGCCATCACACCGTGGAACTACCCGATGATGATGGCGGTGCAGAAGGTCGCCCCGGCGATCGCCGCAGGTTGCACGCTGATACTCAAGCCGGCGGAGCAGACGCCGCTGACCGCGCTGGAGATCCCCAAGATCCTGGAGGAGGCCGGACTGCCGGCGGGCGTGCTCAACGTGATCACCGGGTTCGGGGAAACGGCGGGCGCGCCGCTGGTGGCGAGCCCCAAAGTGGACAAGGTCGGCTTCACTGGTTCGAAGGAGATCGGGAAGCTCATCATGCGGAACGGAGCCGACACGCTGAAGCGCGTGACCCTGGAACTCGGCGGCAAGTCGCCGAACATCGTGTTCGCCGACGCCGACTTCGACGCCGCGATCGAGGGGAGCTGCAACGGCATCTTCTGGAATCAGGGCGAGATCTGCTCGGCAGGTTCGCGGGTGCTGGTGCAGCGCGAGATCTACGACGATGCGCTGAACGCGATGGTCGAGCATGCCAAGGGCGTGAAGCTCGGTGCACCCGGCGCCGAGGGTACGACGATGGGACCTCTGGTTAGCAAGGACCAGGCCGAACGCGTCGAGCGCTATATCGAGATCGGTTCGTCGGAGGCTTCTATGGCGGTGCAGGGCGACCGTCCTACCGACCCGGCCCTGGCCGGCGGATACTTCGTCCCGCCCACGATCTTCGCGGATGTCGATAACAAGGCGCGGATCGCCCAGGAGGAGATATTCGGCCCGGTCATGAGCGTCATCCCGTTCTCGACGCCCGAGGAAGCGCTGGCGATGTCCAACGACAACGAGTACGGACTGGCTGCCGCGGTCTGGACCCGGGACATCAAGAAGGCGATGAACACCGCGCGGGCGCTGCGAGCCGGGATCGTGTGGATCAACGACACGCAGACGGCGCCGTCGGAGACCCCGTGGGGCGGCTACAAGCAGTCCGGGATCGGCCGCGAGCTCGGCGCCAGCGGCGTCGAGGATTACCTGGAGGCAAAGCACATCTATGTGAATCTCGCGGAGTAGGGCGCCCGTCGCGGGCGGGGGCGAAGCCCCGGCCCGCGCGCGTCAACGGCTGGAGTCGTGGTGAGGGGCCAGGAGCCCGGCGCCGATCAACCCGAGCGTCGCGATGACGATCACCGCCATGGTTGCGCGGAGGCTGAACGTCTGCGCCACCCAGCCCAGCAGCGGGGGACTCCAGACGAACCCCGTATATCCCACAGTGGTCACGGCCGCGATCGCGCTCGAGGCGTCCTCCTCCGAGGACTCCACCAGGCCGTAGCCCGCCGGCGCCGCGGCGGACAGCGTGAAGCCCAAGAGCAGGAAGGCGACGCCCACGATCACAGGGCTGGACGTGAGGGTCGCGGTGATGCCGCCCACCGCGCTGCCGATCCCCGCCACCAGGATCGTCCTTCTGGGGCCAAGCCCGAACAGCACCTTGCCCGCGAACAGCCTGCCGAAGAAGACGGCACTGCTGAACGCGATGAACGCCAATGCCGCCGTTCCCGCTCCCGCGTGCAGTCCCCGCCGCAGATAGAGACCGGACCACGTGTCCATCGATCCCTCGATCAGGAACGCGAACAGCACCACGATCGCGGGGATCCAGAGCATCGGCGAACGGAAGAGCGCGGAGATGGAGAGGGTGGTCGCAGCGGCGGGTGGGCTGGGTTCCCGATCCATAGTTCGCTGTGTCCACCAGGCGGTCGCGAAGAGCGTCACGCCGGCGTAGGCGAGCCCCAGCCGGTAGTCCACGCCGGCGACCCGAAGGAGCCCCGCCACGCCCGCGCCCGTGACGCCGCCGAGCGCGTAGCTGGCGTGGAGCCACTGCAGGACGGGCCTGCGTGTTCGCACCTCCGCACGCTGCGCGGCCACGTTGCCGTAGATGTCGATCAACCCGTTGCCTGCCCCGACGGCGGCGAACCCCAGGAACGTGAAGGCACTCGGCAGATACGTGATGGCGACCGTGCCGATACCCAGGGCCGTCAGGGAAAGCGGGACGTTGGTCGACAGGGAGAATCGCTGCATGCGCGGCGCGATCAACAGCATGACGACGATAGCCGTGCCGGAGAGCAGGGTGTAGAGGAGGCCGAGCCCCGGGTTGGAGATGTGGTGCGCCTTCTGGAACTCGAAGACCAGGATGACCCACACACCCCAGTACTGGCCGAAACTCCAATAGCCGGCCAAGAGCGGGAGGATGGGCGTTCGGGCGTCCTTGGAAGCCCCCTCCGGCCGACGAGTGAACTCCGGTTTGAACGGCAGATCCATAGGGCCGCATCATTCCACGGGAAACTTGACGGGAGTACAGATATGAGAAACCAAACGCCGCTGAATGTGGTCGAGCGGTCACGGAGTGCCGTCCGATCACGTCGGGCACATCAGGCGGATCGATGAGGGCGAATTTGAAGCTCTCGCCACTCAGCTGACTTCAACGCTATCGGAAACCAGTCGCTTGCCCTCCTGTTAATCGCTCGCTACTATTCGCGCCATGTCCAGCTCCCGGTACCTATGAAGCGTCGATTCAAAGTCCGTGCAACCCTCCTCATTGCTGTGGTCCTCGCGGGCCTGCTCGTCTACGTGGCCGCCCACAACGAGCAAGGAGAAGGAGCCCAGCACGACGTTACGCTTCAGGTGACCGGATCGGCCCCCCGAGCCAACATCTCTTACGTCACGCCGAGCGGGAAAAGGATCGCAACCGTAAGCGTGCCCTGGTCGACTTCGTTCAAGGTTGCTGGGGGCATGGCGCTTTCCCTCGTTGCCGAGTCCTCAGGAAGCGGGGCCATCGACTGTGTCATCCGTGAGGATGGCAACACGCTCCTCAACACCTCCGGCTCGGGCTCAGGTTCAAGCTGCTCATTCGATGCCACTTCTTAGTCGACACTAAGGGCGCTTGGGGTCTGCACCAGGTCTAGTTGACTCCTGAAATGTGGCTTCCCCTTAATCGCCGAAGGCTCTAACCCGGGGTATTCTATTGGTTGCGGCGTTTCGATCCTGAAGATCTCTGAGGCTCTTGAGAAACGCCAGGATGTTGTCCACGGGTTGCGGCGTTTCATTCTCTCTATCTGTGTTCTCCACGGAAACTTGACCATGACCCCTGGTGGCGGCTATCGTCCGCCCACATGGCCGGGGGAGAGGTACTGCTGGTTGACCTGGTGAAGCGCTTCGGCGACTTCACCGCGGTGGACGGCATCAATCTGGACATGCCATCCGGGGAGTTCTTCTCGATGCTCGGCCCGTCGGGGTGCGGCAAGACGACCACCCTACGGATGATCGCCGGGTTCGAGCGCCCGAGCGAGGGGCAGATCCTCCTGGACGGGGTGGACATGGCACAGACCCCCCCGCACAAGCGCAACGTCAACACGGTCTTCCAGAGCTACGCACTCTTCCCACACATGACCGTGGAGGAGAACGTGGCGTTCGGTCTGCGCTACAAGGGCGCTACGAAGCAGGAGACGAAGCAGCGCGTCGGCACCGCCATGGAGCTGGTGCAGCTCACGGGCTTCGAGAAGCGCCTGCCGTCCAAGCTCTCCGGCGGGCAGCAGCAGCGCGTCGCTCTCGCGCGCGCGCTGGTCCTCAACCCCGCCGTCTTGCTCCTGGACGAACCGCTCGGGGCGCTGGACGCCAAGCTGCGCAAGCGCCTACAGGTCGAACTGAAAGCCCTTCAGGAAGAGGTCGGGATCACGTTCGTCTACGTGACGCATGACCAGGAGGAGGCCCTGACGATGTCCGATCGCATCGCGGTGATGTCCCAGGGACGCGTCGAGCAGGTGGGCACACCCACCGAGATCTACGAGGAGCCCGCAACCGCCTACGTGGCCGACTTCCTGGGCGTCTCGAACCTCATGGAGGCCGTGGCCTCGGGCGCTGGCGAGGGAGGGTGCCGCGTGGCACTCGGCGAGTTCTCCTTGGTCGCCGGGAAGGGGAACGCGGATACGGCTGGTCCCTCGAAGGTCACCATACGCCCCGAGCGGGTGGACCTGGAGCCCCAAGGAACCACCGGCGCCAACCGCATCCCCGGCATGGTCGAACGGGTCGTATACGTGGGCTCGGTCCTGCACATCTACGTGAACCTTGCGCCCGGCACCCGGATCCAGGTCTGGACCCAGAACGACGCCGGAGCCCAAGCGCCGTTCGTTTCAGGGCAGGCCGTGGTGGCGTATCTGCCGCAGGACGCGCTCCGCGTGCTGCCCGACGCCGGCACCCCGGTCCTGGTCGGCGCCGAGATCGAATCCGCGTAACGTTCGCCTGCGTGCCGCCGCTTAGATGCCGGTGGCGAACTCCATCGCGCCGGCCCCGGCCCGGCCCTTGCTGAGCCGACGATACGCCAGGTAGATGATCAGCCCACCCACGACCGTGATGCCCAGCAACAGGGTCGCTGCTGCGTTGTACTCAGGCGATGGGGATCCGTGGAGTGACTCGTAGATCTTCACCGACAAGGTTTCGCTGCCGTTCGAACTGAGGTAGCGGACCGTGACGAAGTCGTCCACCACGTCGGCGAACACGAGCGCGAAGCTCGCGAAGATGGCCGGGTAGAGGAGCGGGAGGAGGATGCGCCCGAGCGCTGCGCGCGGCGGAGCACCCAGATCCATCGCCGCCTCCTCGAACTCCGGACCGATGGACAGTAATCGCGCACGCACGACGATCACCGGGTAGGAGATCTGGAACGCGACCAGACCGATGATCTGCGGCGTGGTGCCAAGGGTGGCGAACGTCTTGAACACGTGGGTGAAGAAGAGGTAGAGGGCGACGCCGATGATGATCTCCGGCACCACGAACGACACGAGCATCAGGAAGTTCGCCCCGGCAGCGGGCCGCCCGCGCCAGCGGTCGAGTGCGATCGCGAACGCTACCCCGAGCGGTACGGCGATGAACATCGTGATGACCGACAGCCAGATGGTCTGGTAGATCGCGGAGTGCAAGGACGGGTCGGTGAATAGGCTCCCCTGTGGGTCTCCACCCGGCGCGCCGTGCCAGTACTGGAGGGAGAACCCGTTCAACGAGGTTGAGCTGCGCCCTCCCGTGAAGCTGATCAGGATCGCGAAGACCACCGGGATGAGCGACCAGCCGAGGTACACCCATGTCGAGAACATCAGCAAGCGAGGCGCTCGCCAGGGGTCCCGTGCCCACGCGATCGGCCCCCTCATCGTTCCTTCAGCTCCTTGTTCGTGCTGTAGAGGTAGTAGGCCATCGGGATCAACATGAGGATGATGATCACCAAGCAGAGTGAGGCGACCCGGCTGTCCGCCCCAAGTCCCGACTGCTTCGCCTCGTCGAGCAGGTTGCCGATCATCGAGGTCGCAGGGCTGAGACCCAGCAGGTTGTGCGTGTAGTAGTCGCCGAACATCGGGAGCGTGACGATGACGATCCCCGCCAGGATCGCCTGTTTCGACAGGGGAAGCGTGACGCGGAAGAACGTGCGCACGGGGCTGGCGCCGAGATCTTTCCCGGCCTCCAGGAGACTCGTCTGGATGCGGTCGAGGAAGCCGTAGAGGGGGAGGACCATATAGGGGATGTACCCGTACACGAGCCCGAGGACGATCGTCAGCTGGTTGCCAGTCTGCCACGCGACGTTGTGCGGAACGAACGGGAACCATCCAAGGATCTTGTTGATGTAGCCGTTCGAGGCCAGGAGGTTGTTCCAGGCCAGCATCCTCATGAGGTAGCTGATGAAGAACGGCGCGACCAGCAACGCCAGGTAGATGCCGCGTCGCTTCTGGCCGAATCTGGCGATGTAGTAGGCAACCGTGTAGGAGACCCCCACACACATGACGCTGGAGATGAAGATGTACGCGAAGGTCCGCAGGTACACGAACCTGTTGCCTCCGATGGCCGCGTGGAGCACCTGGGACATGTAGAGGCCGGACCAGAACCAGGGCTGGTAGACGGGGATCGGATTACCGAACCCGGCTGCGTCCACGGTCCCGAACGCCAGCGCGATGACGACGTAGAGCGGAATGAGGAAGAAGATCAGGAGGTACACGGTCCCCGGCGCGGCGAACGAGGGCCAGTACCACCGGGGGTACCAGGCCCCGTGCTCCTTGCGCTGAGCCTTGGCCATCCTACGGGCGGCGCGTCGTTCCTCCCGAGGCGACTGAACGGCTTGAGCCACCGGTTAGGCGCCCGCTCCCGACAGGAACCTGCTCCAGGCGTCGTGGTAGAGCTTGTCCACGTTCGGCGGCAGTTCCATCTCGAGCTTGCCGGTCTTCGTGAGGTCGGTCTCCGTCACGATCGCGTCCGTCATCCAGGGCCAGACGTAGGGAACGCCGTACTTGTACTTCGCCGAGTAGTACCCCTCGCTGGTCGTCAGCGTGTTGAGGTCGAGCGCGTTCAACGGGGGCTGGTACCCGAGCCAGGAGTAGTTGTCGACCGAGTTCTGCTCGTCGAGCATGAAGTTCAGGAACGCGTGGGCCAGGACCGGGTTCTTCGCGATCTTCGGGATGGCGATGGTGTCGTTGTTCACGTTGCCGACCCGATCCTGGGGGAACCAGAAGCCGCTCTGCGACCAGTCGGCCATGTCGTAGTGAGGGTAGTAATAGCTGGCCCCCACGGCGTCGCCCGACCAGGACTGCGTGACCGTGAGTGCGCCGTGCGGGAACAGCTGGTACGCGACGTTCGTGGCGTCTCGGGCCTTCGTGGCCTGTGACATCGCCACCAGGTCGTCGCCGGCCGTCGTGATCTGAGCCGGGTCCTCGGTGTTCAGGTCGGTGACGCCTTTCCGCAAGAACGCAGCCGCGAGTGCATCGCGGTATTCGCTGTAGATCCCGACCTGACCCTTGTAGGTGGGATCCCACAGGAGGTCCCACGTGTTGCTCATGGCGCGAACGTTCGCGTCTGACAGTCCTTGGAGCGTCCGCCGGTAGAGGATGCCGGTGTTGTAGACGACGTAAGGGACCGTGTACCGCGCCTCCTGGTCGTAGAACGGGTTCTGGAAGAGCGGCCACACGGTCTTCGCAAGGTTCGGGACGTAACTCGCATTGATCGGCTGGAGCAGCTTCTGGCCGATGAGTTTGCCGAGCGTGTCGATGGTTGGGAAGAAGACATCCGCCTGGATCTGACTGTTCAGCATCTTGGACAGGGCTTCGTCCATGGTGTCGAAGGTCGTGATGTTGACCTTGCAGTTGAACGCCTGCTCGAACCGGGCGACCGCCACGGCCTTGAAGACATAGTCGGCCCAGTTGTAGAGCTGGAGCGTTGCGCCGGTCTCGGGTTGCTGCCCCGAGGCGATGGGCTGGTTGTCGTTCGGGATGGCCCAGGTGACCGGCTTGTCCTGACGGGCGAGGGGGTACGGGACTCCCTTGACGACATAGCCTTCACTACCGACGCTGCTGGTGTTGGTGCTGGTCGAGCCCCCCGGCTTCGTGCAGGCGGCAAGGATCGCCGACATCGAGGGGATGGCCGCGGCGCCGACGGCGGCCCGGGTCAGGAACTGGCGGCGGCTCAGTCCTCCGTTGCTCTTCCAGCCTTCACGTGGGTGTGCCATCCAGTGCTCCCCCTTCGCCAGACGCTCGCAGACCGGCTTGGCCGCCGGTTCAGGGGCGTTGAGTACCATAGTTCGTCGGTGCTACGCAAGCTTGCGTGGCTTTCGGTGTCACCAGCAGTGGATACGGCGTGCGCGCCTAGCCAGGATTGCCTATGAGGGCGGGCCGCGGCCCGGAGCCGCTTGCTAGCATCCCGGCCTCGCGTCCGACCATCCAGGGAAGAGGGATACCCGTGAGTCAGGAAGTCACCGCCGAGCCCGTGCTGCTCACGGAGGACATCGGTCCGGTTCGCCGTTTGACCATGAACCGGCCCAAGGCTCTCAACGCGCTCTCGGGCGAGCTCATCGGGGCGTTATCGCGGGCGTTGGACGCGGCCGCGGCCGACCCCTCCGTCCGTGTCGTGATCTTGAAGGGGGCGGGGCGCGCCTTCTGCGCCGGCTATGACCTCAACGAGGATGCCGGCGCGGAGAAGAAGGATTCCGTCGGCTGGCACGAGGAACTCAAGCACTCGACGGACGAGATGATGAAGTTCTTCGACTTCTCAAAGCCGGTCATCGCGCAGGTGCACTCGTACTGCCTGGCCGGGGGGTGCGATCTCATGATGATCTGCGACCTCACCGTGTGCTCGGAGGACGCCCGGTTCGGCGAACCGGAGATCAGGTTCGGCAGTGGCGTTGTCACCATGGTGATGCCCTGGGTGCTGGGCGTCCGCAAGGCGAAGGAGCTGTTGTTTACGGGCGAGGACCGGATCGACGCCGCCGAAGCGCTCCGCATCGGCTTGGTGAACAAGGTGGTACCGACCGAGGAGCTGGAAGGCGCGACGCTGGCACTGGCCGAGGAGATCGCGAAGAACGATCCGTTCGCCGTGTCCATGCAGAAGAAGGCCATCAACAAGGCGTGGGAGGCCGCCGGGTTCCGCGAGGCCATCGACGCGAACGTGGCCATCGACACGATGATCGAGGTCGCCGATCTGCCCGAGCGGGAGGAGTTCCGCGCGATCACGCTGGCGCAGGGCCTCAAGAAGGCCATCGAATGGCGGGACGCTCGTTTCCGTGAGAGCCGGTGATCCGCGGACGCGACATCCAGCCGATCGTTGCGCCACGTTCCATCGCGGTCGTCGGCGCGTCGGAGTCCCCGGACAGTTGGGCGCCGGAGATCGAGCGGTCCCTGCGTCACATCGGGTTCACGGGCGACCTCTACCCGATCAACCCGAAGTACGACCAGGTCTGGGGCCGTCCGTGCCTGAAGTCCATCCTGGAGCTGCCCCGCGGGGTTGACCTGGTGGTCTTCGTCGTGCCGGCCCGGGTGGTCGTGCGCATGATCGACGATTGCGGCACGGCCGGGGTGCGCGGCGTGATGGTCGTTTCGTCGGGGTTCGCCGAGGCGGGTGAGGAAGGCAGAGCCCTGCAAGCACAGCTGGTGACGGCGTCCGAGCGCGCGGGCGTTCCGGTCCTGGGCCCGAATGTCGAAGGCTTCGTGAACTACGTCGATCAGGTGGCGCCCTACGGCACCACACCTCCCGCGCATCCGGTGAAAGGCTCGATCAGCGTGATCAGCCAGTCGGGCACGGTGGCCTGGGCTCTCAACCAACAGGCGTCGGACCGTGGGGTCGGACTTCGGATCATCCTGGGTGTGGGCAATGAGGCCGTCATCGGGCTCGGCGACATGTTCGCGTGGGCAGCGGAGGACCCGCACACCAAGGTGGTCGCCAGCTACATCGAAACCATGCGTGATGTGGAGAACATCGGGCGCGGGCTGGATGCGTTGGCCGCCGCGCGCAAGCCCGTGCTGATCTGCGCGCCGGAAGGGCGCAGCGAGGCGGCTCTCCGTTCGATCATCGCGCACACGGGCGCGCTGGCGGGGAACACGAGCTTGCGCGACGCCTGGCTCCGCGGTCACGGCGTTGTGCTGGTCGAAGATCCGGTCTCGATGTTCGAGGCCGCGGTGTTGCTCAGTCACCGCAAGAAGCTGCGGACGAAGGGCGTGGCGGCAGCGCTGCAGTCTGGCGGCGCGTGCACGCTGTTCGCGGAGGCCGCGGGTGCGCAAGGGCTGGACCTGCCTGAGTTCGGCGGGAGGACGAAGACGAAACTGAAGAAGGCGCTGCCGCACTTCGCGAGTCAGAACAATCCACTCGACGTGACGGGACAAGCGGCGGTTGAAACGGACATGTTCTGCGACGCGCTGGAAGCGCTCGCGGCCGACCCCGGCGTCGGGCTCATCGCCTTCGACGCGTTTCCCCCGCGGCTCGCCGGTGAGAGCCCGTGGGCCGACCCGGTCCTGGCGAAGGCCGTGGAGCTTCAGAAGGAGACGGGCGTGGTGTTCGCGAGCGTGGCCATGGCCCCGCTCGCCTACATCCCCGAGGCGGTCACGTTCACCGCGCGGTGGAAGCAGCTGCCGTTCCTGCAGGGTCACCGCGCCGGGGCGGGCGCGATCCGGGCGCTCGTGGACTTCCAGGGCGCGAAGGCGCGGAGTCTGCCCGACCTGCCTTCCCACCCCAAGCGGGCTGCGGCGCTTCGGCTGTTGAAGGGGCTCCAGGGACCGTTGGACGAGGCGCAGGGAGCGAAGCTGCTGGAGCTCTACGGTGTCCGCCGGCCGAAGGAATCCACCGTTCGAATGCCCGCCGCCGCCGCGGCAGCCTCGAAGGTGATCGGGTTCCCGGTGGCCGTGAAGGCGCTGGCCCCGGAGATCCCGCACAAGGCCAAACTGGGCGGCGTCAAGCTCGGGCTGCGGAACGCATCCGAGGTGGAACGCGCGGCCGCCGAGGTTCTGGCGGCGGCCACGCGGGCCGGCGCGTCGGCGCCGAAGGTGCTGGTCCAGGAGATGGTGAGTGGCCACGAGGTGCTGGTCGGCGCCATCGTCGACGATCAGTTCGGCGCGTGTGTCACGATGCGGCCGGGCGGCGCGCTCGCGGAGGAGGGTGAGGCCGTGTTCGTTGCGGCGCCGCTCACGCCGGCGCAGGCGCTGGCGTTCGTCACGTCGCAGGCGGACAGGTGCGGCCTGGATCCGAAGCGGCATGATCTGCCGGGGACCGCGAAAGTCGTTGCGGCCATCGCGCGGGCCGCGCACGACCTGCGCGGCCGTCTCACCTCGCTGGAGGCGAACCCGCTCCTGGTCGGGCCGCGCGGCGCGATCGCCGTGGACGCGCTGGCGGAGGCTAGGCCCCCCACGTGATCTTCGGTCTGATCGCCGCGGTCGGATGGGGTCTGACCGACTTCTTCGCGGCGACGGCGGGCAGGCGCGTCGGCAGCATCGCGACGGTGGTGCTGGGGCAAACCATGTCCTGGGCCTTCATCACCTCGGTCTTGCTGATCAGTGGCACGTCGCTCCAGCCGCTGCACGCCATCGTGTGGCTCATCCTGTTGAACGGCGCGTTCACGGCTTCTTCCTACTTCACGCACTTCCGCGCGTTGGAACTGGGTCCGGTCGCCGTCGTCTCACCGATCGGCGCCGCGTACGCGGTAGTCGGCGTCGCGCTGACGATCATCTTCATCCACGAACATCCGAGCGCCCTTGAGCTGGTCGGGGCAGGGGTCACGATCACGGGCGTCATGTTGGTCTCCACCGATATCAGGGCGCTGCGCGCCGGGATCCGCGGTCACGCGCCCGGCCTCCCGTGGGCCCTCGCGTCGATGGTCGGGTTCGGCGTCGCGGCCTTCCTTTTGGCCAGCGCATCCAGACATGCCGGCTGGGTCGCCGCGATGTGGGGTTCGCGGATGGCGCAGCTGATCTGCTACCTCCCGCTGGTGCTGCTGCGCCCGGCGGAGCTGCGCAGGTACCGCGGCGCCGGTGGTGCGGCCATCGCTCTCGCGATGGCCGCCGGGCTCGCCGACATCCTGGGAGTCGCGGTGTTCTCCTATGGCACGCAGAAGGGGAGCGTCTCGATGGTCCTTGCCGCGAGTGCCGTGTTCCCGCTGATCGCCGTCGCGTTGTCCTACATCTATCTCAAGGAGCGGCTGGTTCCGAATCAATACGCGGGGATCGTAGTGGTGGTGACCGGGTTGGTTCTGCTGGGGCTCAGCAGCAGTTAGGTACCCCTGGCCCGGTAGAAGCCGACGTGTTCGGGCACCAGCGGTGCGTTTCCCAGGATCAGGTCGGCGGCCTTCTCCGCCACCATCATCACCGGGGCGTAGATGTTGCCGTTCGTGACGTAGGGCATGACGGAGGCGTCGACCACGCGGAGGCCGTCGGTCCCGTGCACGCGCATGGTGAACGGGTCGACGACCGACATGTCGTCGGTCCCCATGCGTGCGGTGCACGAGGGATGCAGCGCCGTCTCCCCGTCCTTGGCGACCCAGTCCAGGATCTCCTGATCGGTCGTCACCGCCGGTCCGGGCGAGGTCTCCCCGGCGTTGAACGCGTCCATCGCCGGCTGGTTAAGGATGCCGCGCGCCACGTGGACGGCCTCGACCCATTCCCTGCGGTCCTGCTCCGTTGACAGGTAGTTGAACCGGAGGGCCGGATGCACGCCCGGATCGGTGCTGGTGACCTTCACCGATCCGCGTGCGTCGGAGTACATCGGGCCGATATGGACCTGATACCCGTGCCCGCCCGCCGGGGCAGATCCGTCGTAGCGAACGGCGATCGGGAGGAAGTGGAACATGAGGTTGGGGTACGCGACCTCGTCGTTGCTGCGGGTGAACCCACCGCCCTCGAAGTGGTTGGTGGCGCCGGGGCCTTTGCGGAAGAAGAGCCACTGGAACCCGATCCACGGGCGGTGGCGCAACTTGAGGTACGGCTGCATCGAGACCGGCTGCTTGCTGCCGTACTGGATGTAGACCTCGAGGTGATCCTGCAGGTGCTCACCCACACCCGGGAGGTCATGGAGCGGAGTGACGCCGACCGCCTTCAGTTCGTTCGCGTTGCCGATGCCGGAGAGCTGCAACGTCTGCGGCGAGTTGATCGCGCCGCCGCACAAGACGACCTCGCCGGCCCGCGCGGTGTGGGTGCTCCCCCGATGCGCGTACTCGACCCCGACCGCCCGCTTCCCCTCGAACAGGATCTTCGTGACGAACGCACGCGTCGTGACCTCCAGGTTCGGCCGGTTCATCACTGGATGCAGGTACGCGCGAGCCGCCGAGAGCCGCCGCCCCCGCCTGATGTTCCGGTCGAACGGCGCGAACCCTTCCTGCTGGAAGCCGTTCACGTCTTCGGTGAGCGGATAGCCGGCTTGTTGAACGGCTTCGAAGAAGGCGGTGAAGAGCGGATTGGTTGCCGGGCCGCGCTCCAGCGCAAGCGGGCCGTCGTGTCCGCGGTAGGGATCATCGGGTTCGGCGGCCAGGCAGTTCTCCATGCGCTTGAAGTAGGGGAGGCAGTGCGCGTAGTCCCAGGTCTGCATGCCGGGGTCGGACGCCCAGCGTTCGTAGTCCATCGGGTTGCCGCGCTGGAAGATCATCCCGTTGATGCTGCTCGAGCCGCCCAGGACCTTGCCGCGTGCATGGTAGATGCGTCGCCCGTTCATGTGCGGCTCTGGTTCGGACTCGTACTTCCAGTCGTAGAAGCGGCTCCCGATGGGGAAGGTGAGCGCCGCCGGCATATGGATGAAGACGTCCCACGGGTAGTCGGACCGGCCGGCTTCCAGGACCAAGACCCGGTTCGCCGGGTCGGCGGAGAGACGGTTGGCCAGGGCCGACCCGGCGGAGCCACCGCCGATGATGACGAAGTCGTAGGTCGGCGCCATGGGTCCGGAGCCTAGGTCGTTCCGCGCCGCTGCGCACCTCCATGGTTGCCCAGCGCGCAACCGTCAGGTTGCGCGTACCGCGACCTCGGCACACTATCCGGTGATCACTCTGGGAAGCAGGGGGCCCGCGCTTGGATGAGTCACATATCACCGTTGCCTGCCGCAACGTGTGGAAGGTCTATGGTCCCAAGGCACAGAGCATCGTGGGCTCCCCCGACGCGTCGCTCTCCCGGCAGCAGCTCATGGAGAAGACCGGCTGCGTGGCCGCCGTTCGGGATGTCTCGTTCGAGGTCGCTCCCGGCGAGGTCTTCGTTGTCATGGGGCTCTCCGGTTCGGGCAAGTCCACCCTGGTGCGCTGCATCACCCGGCTCATCGAACCCACCGCGGGCCAGGTGCTGATCGACGGCGAGGACGTTCTGAAGATCGGCGAGGAGCGCCTTCGCGAGATCCGCCGGACCAAGGTCAGCATGGTCTTCCAGCACTTCGGCCTCCTTCCGCACCGGCGGATCGTCGAGAACGTCGCGTTCGGCCTGGAGGTTCGCGGCGTGGAGAAGGCCGAACGGCTGGCCGCTGCGCAGAAGGTCATCGAGGTGGTCGGCCTGGACGGGTGGGCGGACTCGTATCCGGACGAGCTTTCCGGCGGGATGCAGCAACGCGTGGGCCTGGCGCGGGCGCTGGCGACCGACCCCGAGATCATGCTGTTCGACGAGCCCTTCAGCGCGCTGGACCCGTTGATCCGCCGCGACATGCAGGACGAGGTTGTTCGTCTCCAGAAGGAAGTGAAGAAGACGATGATCTTCATCACGCACGACCTCATGGAGGCGCTGAAGCTCGGCGACCGGATCGCGATCATGAAGGACGGCCATTTCGTCCAGGTGGGAACGCCGGAAGAAGTGGTCGCGCACCCGGCAGATGACTATGTCGCGGACTTCATCCGGGACGTGCCGCGCGCGCACGTGCTTACGGTTCGCGCGATCATGCGTCCGGCCGGTGACGCCTCGGACTACGCGGGCGACGTTGCGGCCGCGACCGTCGTTCAGGATCTGCTGCCCATGCTCGTTGAGGAACATCGCCCGTACCGCGTCATCGACGGCGGCGCACCGAGCGGTATCGTCGACCGCACCGCGGTGCTCTCGGCGATGATCGAGGTCGCCAGCTGATGCAGGTTCGGACGGGCAAGCCACCGGCGCAGCTCGAGGCCGAGGCGCGAGACGAACGCGTCGGTGTGGTGGTCCACCGAGCCGGGAACGAATGGCAGCGGCGCGGGGCATGGGTGATCGCGGTGATCGCTGTCGCTTGGGTCGGCACCATGGTGTTCTCGGGTGGGTTCCCGACGTCGCTCACGGTCGATGCGACAAGGCCGTTCAACGCGTTCGCGGACTGGGCCTCCACGCACCAGAACACCAACCCGGTGTTCTCGGCATTCCTCGTTCCCTTGAAGGATGCGGTGAACTCGGCGACGAACCACCTCGTGCTGCTGCTGTCGCGGATGACGTGGTTGGGGGTCATCGCGCTCGTTGCAGCCGTCGCCGGCGTGCTGGCCGGGTGGCGACTCGCGGTGCTCGCCGCGGTCGGCTTCTTCGCTATCGGAGCACTCGGCCTGTGGCAGGCCGGGTTAGAGACCCTCGCACTCGTGTTGCTCGCGGTTTCGGTGACGGTGGTGATCGGCGTTCCCATCGGCGTGTGGGCGGGACGTCACCCGGCCGTGGATCGCGCGATCCGCCCCATCTTGGATGCGATGCAGACCATCCCCGCCTATTCCTATCTGGTGCCGCTCGTGCTCTTGTTCTCCATCGGCGTCACGACGGCGCTGATCGCCACGGTGCTCTTCGCGTTACCGCCGGCGATAAGGTTGACCACCCTTGGTATCCGGGGTGTTCCCGAAGGCTCCATTGAGGTCGGAAGATCCTACGGGGCGACCCCGCGACAGATCCTGCGCAAGGTGCAGCTTCCGCTCGCCCGCCCCTCCATCATGCTCGGCGTCAACCAGGCAATCATGATGGCGCTCGGCATCATCGTGATCGGCGCGACGGTGGGCGTCGGAGGGCTCGGGTTGGAGGTGCTGAACGGACTTCGCGACCAGAGTGTCGGCGTCGCGCTCGCGGGAGGGCTCGGGATCGTCGCACTCGCTATCGTGCTGGATCGCGTGACCTATGGATGGAGCGTCGCCGCACGCAACCGTCGTGGGCAGACGATGGTAGATATCTTCGGCTGGAGGATCTCCCGCAAGGCAGCGGTTGTCGCCGCAGTCGTCGTCGTTGTCGCGGCTGTGCTCATCGGCCGTCAGGTGCTGCGGCAGCAGGACTTCCCCGAGGGCCTCACCGTGTCTATCGCGGGCACGGTGGATACGGTGGTACACGCGATCACCAGGAACATCGGGAATGCGACGCAGGCGATGAGCGATGCCATGGTGCGTCTGGCGCTCGACCCATTGCGGTCCCTGCTCCTCGGGATGCCGTGGTGGCTCTTGTGCGGCCTCTCCGGCCTGGCGGGATGGGCCGCCTCGCGTCGTTGGACGTTGGCGGCACTCGCGTTCGCGTGTCTAGCCGTGGTCGGCGTCATGGGCCTGTGGTCGGAAGCCATGGACACCTTGAGCCAGGTCATCGTGGCTGTGATGTCCTCGGTGTTGCTCGCCATCCCTCTCGGCATCTGGTCGGCCCAGAACGATCACGTGCACCGGATCATCAAGCCGATCCTGGACACGATGCAGACCTTGCCGCAGTTCGTCTATCTGGTGCCGGCGGTAGCGTTGTTCAACGTGGGACGGGTGCCTGGGGTCATCGCAGGTCTCGTGTACGCGCTGCCCCCGGGGATCCGGCTCACGGATCTGGGGATCCGTGAGGTTCCGGCCGAAACCGTGGAAGCTGCGGTGGCGTACGGGGCGACGCCGTGGCAAACACTTCGCAAGGTGCAGCTCCCGCTGGCCCGGCCGGCCATCCTCCTCGGCGTCAACCAAACCATCATGATGGTGCTCTCTGTGGTGATCATCGCCGGGTTGGTAGGTGGCGGTGGACTGGGATATCAGGTCATCCTCGGCCTCAGTCACGATCCCGGCCTTGGGATGGTGGCCGGTATCTGCATCCTGCTGCTCGCCGTTGTGATCGACCGGATCACGCAGGCGATGGGACAGCCTGTCTCGGGACGGGCGACCGTGACAGAGGCCCGCGCCTCGAAAGGACGTTCAACCGGAAAGGGATCTACCGCCCGTGCCGCGATGGCGGCGCCGGCGAGCTCTGAAGGAAGCATCCAACAAGGAGAGGGGGAAGCATGAAACGAACACGCAGACGCTCGTTCTTCGCGGTGGCTGCTCTCGCAACCGCGCTGTTCGCGGCTTGCAGCAATGTGTCGTCAACCGGCAGCACGGCCGGAGGGGGCGGGAGCGGCGCTCCCGACAACAGCGGAACCACGATCAATCTGGCGATCAGCCCGTGGGTGGGCTCGGCTGCCAACGTTGCCATTGCCAAGCTGCTCTTGGAGCAGAAGCTGGGCTACACGGTGAACACCACCGACATCGGCGAGTACGCCCAGTTCAAGGGACTGGCGAACGGCGACCTCGATGCCACGCTCGAGGTCTGGCCCTCAGGCCACGCCGAAGACTACGCCAACTACATCAAGGCGAAGAACGGGGTCGTCGACGGTGGGCTGACCGGCGTCAATGGTCAGATCGGCTGGTGGATCCCGACCTACATGCTCACCGACCACCCGGAACTCGCCACCTGGGAGGGATTGAAGACCGACGCCGCGCTCTTCAAGACGGCCGAGTCCGGAAGCGCGGGGCAGCTCCTCGACGGCGACCCCGGCTTCGTTACGTTCGACCAGTACATCGCGGACAATCTGGGGCTCAACCTCAAGGTGGTCTACGCGGGGTCTGAGGCAGCAGAGCTCTCTGCTCTCGACGCGGCATATCAGAAGCAGGCGCCGATCCTCATGTACTTCTGGACGCCGCACTGGGCGCAGCAGAAGTATGACCTCACGATGATCAAGCTCCCGGATGTCACCCCGGCCTGCACCGCCGCGGCTGCTGTGACCCCTCCCGTGAAGTACGCCTGCGCCTATCCGCCGGACGCGCTCTACAAGGCGTTCAACTCCGGTCTTCAGGCGAAGGCGCCGGCGGCGTTCGCGTTCCTCACTGCGATGAAGTACACGAACGATGATCAGAACAGCATCGGGCTTGACATCAGCAACGGGATGAAGCCCGACGCCGCTGCGCAGAAATGGATCGACGCCAACCCGACGGTGTGGCAGCCGTGGGTGGACGCCGGTCTCGCCGCGGGCTAACGAACCACAGCTGACGCTGGGGCGGCCCCCGTGGGCCGCCCCTCGCGTCTAGAGGAGACACAGTGAGCGAACACGTGCAGCTGTACATCGGCGGCGAGTGGAACGACGCTGAAGGTGGCGCGACGTTCGAGGCCATCAGTCCTTCCACCGGCGAGGTCATCGGCACCGTCGCGGAAGGCACGCGCGCCGACGCCCAGCGGGCGATCGCCGCTGCCAACGGGGCCGCGCGCGGCTGGGCTGCGCGCAGCGCGTTCGACCGGGCGGCGGCGATGAAGCGCGTGATGGCGGCCATCGATGCCCGGCGCGAGGATCTGGCGCAGGCGCTCGCCCTGGATCAGGGCAAGCCGCTGGCGGCAGAGGCGCGGGACGAGGTGGAGGAACTGCTCTCCTACTTCGAGATGGCGGCGGCCGACGCCACGCGGATGGAGGGCCTGATGCCGCCGTCGGTGGATGCCAACAAGCGCGTGCTGCTCTACCGGGTTCCGCGCGGCGTGGTCAGCATCATCAGCCCGTGGAACTGGCCGTTCACGATGCCGGGCGAGATCCTGGCGCCGGCCATCGCGTACGGGAACGCCGTGGTGTGGGCGCCGGCGCCCTCGACCAGCGTGTGTGCCGCGCGGTTCGCCGAGGTGCTTGAAGCGGCAGACCTGCCGCCAGGCGTCGTCAACATGGTGACGGGTCCGGGAGCGGTGGTCGGCGATGAGATCGCCGCGAACCCCGGGACGCAAGCTGTCGGGTTCATCGGGTCGATCGCGACGGGGCTCACGGTGGCATCGCGTGCGGCCGGCAAGGACCTGCTGCTGGAGATGGGCGGGAACGGACCACTCGTGGTCTTGGAGGACGCCGACATCGACGCAGCCGTGGCTGCGACGCTCACCGCGTGTTTCCTCAACGCCGGACAGAGCTGCACCGCCGGCGAGCGGATCTTGGTGCACGCCGACGTGAAGGACAGGTACGTGGAGGCGCTGGCCGCGGCGGTCGAGGCGCAGGTCCACCTGGGCTCGCCGTTCGACGACGCCACCACGATGGGGCCGGTGAACAACGCTGCCACGGCGGACAAGACCGAGCGGCACGTGAACGGCGCGCGCGCCGCGGGCGCGCGCGTGGTCACGGGCGGCGCGCGCGCACCCCAGCATGGGAGCCCGCTCTTCTTCGAGGCCACGGTTCTTGACGGCGTGACCGACGACATGGAGATCGCGCGCGAGGAGACCTTCGGCCCGGTCGCGCCCATCAGCGTGATCCACAGCGAACAGGAAGCCATCGACATGGTCAACGGCTCGCCCTATGGGCTGCTGTCGGCCGTGTTCACCCAGGATCTGGGGCGGGGACTCCGGTACGCCGAGGCCGTCCGCGCCGGCTGGGTGAACACGGCCGAGACGAGCCCGTAGGGCGAGCCGTTGACCATGTCGATGGCTTCCTGTTCGCTGTGGATCACGCTGATGGGCGCGACGGGGCCG
>JANXVR010000003.1 GCA_025351565.1 Actinomycetes bacterium | reverse complement strand
TCGCCATGTTGCGCCGGCGGGCGGGCTCGGGTGACGGCACCGTGGTTCGGCTGGGGCCGCTGTCCATCGACACCGACACCTACCGTGTCACGGCGAACGGGCGCCCCGTCGATCTCACGTTCAAGGAGTTCGAGCTGCTCCGCTACCTGGCAGAGCGGCCCGGCCGGGTCTTCACGCGTCCCTCGCTCCTGCGCGAGGTGTGGGGCTACGACTTCTACGGCGGCACGCGCACGGTGGACGTTCACGTGCGGCGCCTGCGAGCCAAGCTCGGACCCGAGTGCGAGCACCTGATCGAGACGGTACGCAGCGTGGGCTACCGCGCGGCCGACCCTGAGGCCTGAGCCGCTCCGCCGAAGGTCCGGGGTCCGAAGACCTAGCAAGGCGGGACCACGGAAGATGACTCAGACGGGGCCTACGCCCGCGACACCCCCGGCGCCGACAACTGTGACATGGAAGACCTGCTCAGGACCGCGAAGCTAGTCCCCCTCCCGGGACTCATCCCCCTCGGTCTCGCGCCCTCCTGAGCTGGACGTAGTAACGCGGATCCCGACCCCCTCGGCCCCCCGGCTCCCCCCGGGGGGTTCCGCGTGTAACGGAGAGTTAACGTCGCGGTTACACCGACCCGCTCCCCCGCCCCTAGGCTCTTTCAGGTCGGCGTTCGAACGAAAGGGGAGCCCCCGTGGCCACACCGAAAGACGTCATCGCGATGGCGAAGGAGCAGGGCGCACTGATGGTGGATCTTCGGTTCACCGACCTGCCCGGAGCTGTTCAGCACCTCAGCCTTCCCATCCACGAGCTGACCGAGCAGAAGTTCGACGAAGGGCAGCCGTTCGACGGCTCTTCGGTCCGAGGTTTCCAGGAGATCCACGAGTCGGACATGCTCCTGGAACTGGACCCCGACACCGCCTACATGGACCCCTTCACGAAGCACCCCACGCTGAACATCACGTGCTTCGTCAAGGACCCGATCACCGGTGAGGACTACAGCCGCGACCCGCGGAACATCGCGCGCAAGGCCGAGGCGTACCTGAAGACCACCGGCATCGCCGAGCAGTCCTTCTGGGGTCCGGAGGCCGAGTTCTACATCTTCGACTCGATCCGGTATGACCAGAACCAGTTCGAGGGGTACTACCACATCGACTCCATCGCGGGTGCGTGGGCCAGCGGCGCCGAAGAGGTCGGCGGGAACCTCGGGTACAAGCCGCGGTACAAGGGCGGGTACTTCGCACTGCCGCCGACCGACAAGTACCAGGACCTTCGCACCGACATGGTGCTGAACCTGGAGAAGGTCGGTCTGACCATCGAGGTCCACCACCACGAGGTGGGAACCGCCGGACAGGCCGAGATCGACATGCGCTACGACACGCTGCTCACCACCGCCGACAACGTCATGAAGTACAAGTACGTGGTCAAGAACACGGCCTACCAGGCCGGCAAGACCGTCACCTTCATGCCCAAGCCGCTCTACCTGGACAACGGGAGCGGCATGCATTGCCACCAGAGCTTGTGGACCGGCGGCGAGAACCTGTTCTGGGACGAGGTCGGCTACGGCGGTATCAGCGACATGGCGCGCTGGTACATCGGCGGGCTGCTGAAGCACGCACCGGCGCTCCTGGCCTTCACCAACCCCACAACGAACTCCTACCGCCGGCTGGTCCCGGGGTACGAGGCGCCCATCAAGCTGGTCTACAGCCAGCGGAACCGCAGCGCCGCGGTGCGGATCCCCATCGGTGGGAAGACCCCGGCGTCCAAACGCCTGGAGTTCCGGACGCCGGATCCTTCATGCAACCCGTATCTGGCGTTCGCCGCGATGCTCCAGGCCGGCATCGACGGCATCAAGAACAAGATCGAGCCGCCCGAGCCCATGGACAAGGACCTCTACGACCTCCCGCCCGAGGAGCAGGCGAGCGTGAAGCAGGTCCCCGGTTCCCTCGAAGAGGTCCTGAACGAACTTGAGAAGGACCACACGTGGCTGCTGGAAGGCGGGGTCTTCACCCAGGACGTCATCGACACCTGGATCGACTACAAGCGCCTGGAGGAACACGACGCCGTGGCGCTCCGCCCACACCCGTACGAGTTTCAGCTCTACTACGACGTTTGAGGTTGTGGCAGCACCGTGAGACCGGCGGCGGCGGCACCGACCGCCAGCCGCCGGTCCCAGGTAAGGAAGATCCCGTCGCCTTCCGGACCGAACGCCGCCAATCCGGAGGCGAGATGCACCGCGTCGGCACCGGTGAGCGCGAAGCGCTCGGCGATATCACCGGCTCGATCGGCGATGTCCGGGCTCAGCTCGATGACATCAACTTGGGCGGCCCGGAGTCGAAGTTCGCGCCTCGCCGCTCGATGTTGGGTCGGTCCGATCCGGCCGGTGCGCTCGGCCGCAGCAAGGGCGGCACGCGCCTCGGGAAACGCCAGTCTTGATGTGAGGCGCGAGTCGACACCGCCCCAGGCCGAGAAGACGACGTCGGTTCCCTGCTCGATCAGCACCAGCTTCACGAGCGCCGACGTATCGAAGTAACCGATCAACTCCGTAGTTGGCGTTGTTCGGAGACCAGATCGGCGACGCTCGCCTTCGCGCGTGGAAGGGGACGGATGCCGGCCGGTTCAACGGGGGCGCTCGCCGGTGTCACGACGCCCGCGGCGATCAAAGCCGCCAGTTTGCTGCCGCCGGAGGCGCCCGTGATGCGCGCGACGGGTCTGCCGCGCTCGGTGATGACGAGTTCGCGACCCTCCTTCACCCGCTCGAGCCAACGGCTGAGGTGATCGCGCAGCTCACGCACCCCGACCTCGATCGGCTCACTCTGTTGTGGCGCTTTCGACATCCTAGAAGTGTACCGTTGTTGCCATGCCGGCGCCAGCCCGATGTTCCGTTCCACGGAGGCACGGTAACGGGCCGGTCTGACGCCGAAGGTCGAGGCACCATAACGCTGGCGGCCAAACCGACATGAGGAGGCTCGATGCACGTCGGGATTGCTCTCGGCGTACAGGTCAGCGAGGATGCGCCACGTGGACGACTTCGACTACCGCACTGCAAGTGCAAACGAGATCCTCGCCAAGGCACAAGGGCTCCGTGGCAAGACCCTCGGAGAGATCGGCCTCGCCCTCCCGCGCGAGGAAGCGAGGCGAGGGAAAGCCGAAGCCGGCCATATCGTCGAAGCGTATTTCGGCATCCCGCAGAACAGCCGATCAGACGCCGACTTCCCCGGCGCCGGGGTCGAATTGAAGGTCGTTCCCCTGAACCAGCTCAAGGTTGCGGGGCTGCGGGTGAAGGAACGCACCGTCCTGACGATGATCGACTATGACCACCTCGTCATGGAGACCTGGAGCGATGCGAAGGTCCGAGGGAAGCTCCACATCTTGTTCGTCTTCTTCGAACATCTTCAGGATCAACCGAAGACTGCCTTCCCGATCCGGGCAGTGATCCTCTGGGAGGCGAACCGGCGATTGGAAGGGTTCCTTCAGGCGGACTGGGAACGCGCCGTCAGGAAGGTTCGCCAAGGGAGAGCGCATGAGCTCTCCGAATCCGACGGTCGGATCATGGGGCCTAGCACGAAAGGCCCAAGCGGTGGCAAGCTTCGTACGCAGCCCTTCAGCGACGTCCTTGCAAAGTCTCGAGCGTTCGCGCTGAAACCGTCGTTCACATTGCAGCTCTTCCGCGAGGCAGAGAAAGCCTTCGTCGTTGAGAGCCTCGACGTAACGACACCGCAGGTGTTCGAAGAGACGTTGCAGGAGCGCTTCCGTCCGCACATCGGTCAACGAGTTGAGGACGCCGCGGCACAGGTCGGTCTGCCGTTGAGCGATAGCAAGAACTTCGCCGCGACCGTCACAAGGCGTCTGTTCGGTGCGAAGAGCGATTCACGTATCACGGAATTCGAGGAGATGGGGTTGACCGTTCGCATCG
>JANXVR010000286.1 GCA_025351565.1 Actinomycetes bacterium | reverse complement strand
TCGAAAGCTGCCTCCAAACCCGCACGAGAGAAGGCCGCCACGCGGAGGAAGCCATCGACCCGGAAGAAGGTCGCTGCCAAGAAATAGCATCAGCGCCCGACAAGGCGCATGGCTTGCTGGCCATCGTCCCCGTCGATTTCCACACGGAGTCCGTAGCCGCGAACGGCCTTTATTGCCATCCCGGCCTCCGCAACGAGTGTGAACGCCGGTTGAAAAGGACAGCAGTGGCCGGTCGAAAACGGCAGCACCTGGGTCGGATGCTAGCGGGTTCTTGATCCTCCTTCCATGGCTCCTCCAGGCTCAGTCGTCCCGCGCTCTTTCTGGGTTCCCTCACCTGGCTCCGAAGGCTTTCGGACCCGGGCCTTGGCGTCTCGGAGACGGTAGCTCTCGCCCTTGGTCTCGATGATCTGGCAGCGGTGGGTGAGCCGGTCAAGGGTCGCTCCCGTGAGCCGCTCGGACCCCAGGACCTCGGTCCAGTGATCGAACGGCAGGTTCGTCGTCACGATCAGGCTCGTGCGTTCGTACGCGGTCGAGATGACGTCGAACAAGAGCTCTGCTCCGATCTTCGAGGCCGGGACATAGCCGAACTCGTCGAGCACCAGCAGGTCGAGCTTTGAAAGACGCGCTTTGAGCCCGAGGAGCCCTCGTTCATCCCGGGCCTCGATCAACAAGGTGACGAGCTCGGTCACCCTGTGAAAGCGCACCCGGTATCCCTTGGCACATGCCGCCGCCGCCAGGGCGATCGCGAGATGGCTCTTGCCCGTGCCGGGGTTCCCGACGAACAAGACGTTCTCCCGGCGCTCGATGAACTCGGCCCGAGCGAGTTCTGCGATGAGCATCTTGTTCACCGAAGCTCGGGTGGTGAAGTCGAAGGTCTCCAATGACTTCAGGACCGGGAACCGCGCGGCCTTCAGCCGGCGCTCCGCAGCTTTGCGCTCACGCTCGAGCAGTTCGAGTTCTGAGACCTGGAGCAGGTAGGAGAGGTGATCGACGTTGTCCGACGCCGCCTGGTGGGCGACCTTCTCGCACTCGGCTCCGATCGTGGGAAGGCGCAGCGCCTTGAGGTGATGGTGCAACAACACGACCGACTTGGATTCCAGCTGCTTCATGCTCATGCTCCCTTCAAGGAGGCGTAGGCCGCCAGATCGGGCGGGTCGATCACGAACGGACGAAGATGCGGGAGCCCGTCGAGGCTGAACAGGGACACGGGCCGCTCCTGACGGTGGAACAGGATCAGTGAGATCGCATCAGCACTCGTGGCCCCGATCGAAAGCGCGGTTCCCACCGCCCCGGCGAGTTCCCCAACGCTTGCTCGTTCCAGAAGCCTGAGCACCTTGATGAACTCCCGGGTGCCCTTGTGGCCGAGATCGGTCTCCAGGCGGCGACGAAGGAGCGCGAAGCACCCCGGTAGCTCCCAGCCCTGCAGGGGTCTCGCGACGTCGAGCGCTCCGGGCTTTCGTTCGAGCAGCGCCAGGTAGTGGACCGGGTCGTAGGTGATCTGCTCGCGTTCCCAGCAGCGGGGGTGGGTGGCCACAAGCACGTCAGCACACGAGATCCTCACGTCTTCGATCCCGCCGGTGACAGTGAGTTCGTGATGGGCGAAGGCGCTCGGGACCGAGTAGTCGTTGCGATCGAAGCGGACGAGCGAGAGCGAGTTGGACCTTGCCTGCACGACGCGCCGGGCTTCGAAGCTCACCTCGGGGACCCGGAGCATCGCTGCCTGGTCGATCAGGAGCAGTTCTGCCTTGGTCCCTGCCCCTCCCCGTACGCGCCGGGATAGATCATCCCGGCAGCGGGCCTCTAGGTGTTCGTTCAACTCGGCGAAGGAGCGGGCTGAGGGCACCGGGACCATGAAGTTTCGACGGGAATAGCCGACGATGCCCTCGACCACGCCCTTCTCGTTGCCGCGGGCCACCCGGCAGAAGTGGTGAGTGAACAGGAAGTGGCTCTCAAGGCGGAGGAACTCCCGCGTGAGATCCCGGTCCCGACCGATGATCTTGGCCACGGCGATCGAGGTGTTGTCGTAGGAGGTCCTCTTCGGCACGCCGCCGAAGAACTCGAACGCGGCGATGTGGGCGGCCTGGAAGGTCTCGGTGTTCTCCCTGGGATAGGCCGAGACGAAGAAGGCATCGGAGAACGGGAGAGACATGACCGCGAACGCGGCCTTGCGCTCCACCCCGGCGATCAGGACCGTCGCCTCTCCGAAGTCGAACTGTGCTTCCCCCGGTGGGTGATGCAGCGGGACGAAGACTTCACGTTGGTGCCGGCGGTGGCGGGCGACCGCTTCCTTCACCTGCGTGATGCCGCCTTCATAGCCGTGCTCATCGCGGAGCCGCTCGAAGATCCGCTTGGAGGTGTGGTGCTGCTTGGGTGGTGCGTCCCGGTCGCAAGCAAGGATCTGGGAGATCACCGGAAGGAAGGGTCCGAGCTTGGTCTTTGACCGGGCCCGGCTCAGGCGATAGCCCGGTGGCTCGGTGTTGGAAAGGATCTTCTGCAGGGTCTTGTGCGCGATCTGATGGTCCCTGCAGACCGAACGTTTCGAGGCTCCCTCGACGAGCACCTTGCGCCGTATCTCGGTCCACTCCTGCATATCGGTATGCACTCCTTCTCCCGTCTGTCCGGCTCCCGCTGCTGCCCTTGAGGGGCGAGCTTGCGGGCGTGACCGAACAGAACTCGGGATGTCGGGGTGTTGACCGTTTCGACCGGCTTATCTCAGGCCACGAGTGTTCGCCTTTTTAACCGGCGTTTACATCTGTCTACCGAACCGAAATACGAGGCTTAGAAGGGGAGGCACCCGGCCATCAGTACTCCTCTAAGTCTGTTCGCAGAGGTACCGCACCCGGAGTAGGGGCGTTGACGCGAAGGGAGAGAAGGGAGGGCCTCGGACGGCCGCGAAACCGGGACATCGGGCGGCTGCAAGGATGAACCTTGGCGTATTCAGCGAACCGTTCCTAGCCAAGATGAGGACGAGGTCTTAGGGGAGCCGAGGCTTACCCGACCTGCGTCACTTGGGCGGAGGCGGAGGTTGCCATATCCTGCAGCTGACTGGCGCTGAAAGTCCCATCACCGTAGACCGTAACCCAGGTCCCGCCAGCGGTGACGAAGTTGACACTCCCTGTACCCCCTTGACCGCCTGGCGGCATCACGTACATGTCTTGTGCGCTCACCGTCACGATCGAGCCGGGCAGTCCGTCCGACATTATTGCCTTCCAATGCTCATCGGGGGTCTGAGTAGTGAGGGTCCAAGGCCGCACTTCGGCCTGCACGCCTGAACGGTACATCACCAACATGTCCGGCTCGCTGCTTCGGGCCCATACAGCGCTGATGGAAGAAGTCGAAGCGAGAGACGTCTCGGGCAAGAGTGCGGTGAGGCCCGTCATCGACTGGGCTTTCGCAAGGGTGACCTGCACACCGCCAGCGAGAGGTGGACCGCCGCGGTCCGTCGCCCCTATCCCTCCCTGGGCGATGGACGGATGACTCCGCGCCACCTGACCCTTCATCGAGGCGATAGCGAAGAGTCCGAAGACCCCAGCGAGTCCGATCCCGACCAACATCGCCCGGCGCCGCGGCCTGGCCTGATCTATGTCACCCATTCTTGTCCTTCCCGCTTCGCGCGTATCCACGTCGATCTAGCAACTCGTTTTGACTGTGAATGCGTCTGTGACGCCCGACGTTGTACAGAAGGAGTAGTCCGAAACATTGTCACCTGGCTTAGAGCGCTTGATCCCGGTCAGTTCAGACCAAGCGTTCCAACTCCCGCTACTCCCGAACCAGCTCAGGTTGCCGAAATTGGCATTCAGGTTCTCTCCAGCCACGTGTCGTTCGCTGGTGGCGAATACAGAACCGCTCGTGACGTTCGTGTTGAAATGGCCCGTAAGGGTGCCGTTCAGATAGAAGTCCCAGACCGTATCGTGATTCGGGCTCTTTACCAGGACGGTGATCGTTCCACTTACCGCGTTGCTTGGATGCGCGCAGTCGATCCCCCCAGATACGCGAGCATACTGATAGAAGTGCGGAGTGCTGTATGTGTCGCAGGTCGTCAAGAAACCGGACGAGTCGATGTACCATCCGACCTCAGCGAAATCATGGGCAGTGTTCCACACCGTCGTGCTTCGGATAAGAGGGCAACTTGCGCTGGGGCTCGTCACCAGCAGGTTTCCGACCTTCGCCCCGAAGTGGTTGACGGACTGACTAGGGTCCCCCTCCCAGCCTGCCCCGGCTATTGCACATGAGACCGCTTGCGCGGGCACTGCCAAGGGCAAGCCTACGAGAAGGAGGACGCCGACCATGCTCCCCGCCGCTAAGAACATGAAGTCGTTCAGTCGTGGGGTCATTCGAGTTCTCATCCGCGCTAATCCTTCCGCTCCGTGGGGCGGTCCCGCGATTCCAGGTCAGTGAGGACGATCCGAGGTGCAATCCAGATTTGCCTGCTTGGCACCGTTTCTAGCAGACAAGCCCATCCCCCGCAAGTTAGCGAAACTCAACGTCGATTGACGGAGGAGGCGGCGGCGGGGGTGGTACAGGAGGTAGCTGCACGCCAGGCTACAGCCCCTGCCTCGTCTATCACGGCGGCGCCGACTAGGACTGCTACGGCGGCTCGGGGAACGGTCCGTACTACACGGCGCCAGGCGTCGTCTATCACGTCACCGGTTCCGATCCCAACGGGCTCGATGCCAACGGCAACGGGCTGGCGTGCGAGTAGCGGGTGAGCTCGAACAACGAATCTTGGGTCCTGTTGCGTTTCAGGCTCCTCCGTCTATAGACCCGTCAACCTCGCCTCGGGAGTACAGATAGACGAAATGAAACGCCGCAACCCGTGGACAAGCCCGACAGGGTCTTCCGAG
>JANXVR010000237.1 GCA_025351565.1 Actinomycetes bacterium | reverse complement strand
TGCCTCGCGGGAAGTTGGTCGAGTGCGACCAGGAGATCCTGAACCTCCTCGACCTCCACGACGGTGGCATCGAGCGGCGGAGTCGGGACTTTGCGCTCTCTCGACATCTCCAACGTGGCGATTCGAAAGGCAGTCTTGTATATCCAAGCCAGGGGATTGAGGATTTCCCGCCGAGACTCCATGGCCAGGGCGAACGCCTCCGAAACCGCCTCCTCGGCGATTTCCCTGCGTCCGCCCGTGTAGACATAGACTGCTCTCCAGACTGACCCTGAGGATTCCTGGAAGATCCGAGCCAAGTCGTCCAAGTTCCTCTGGTTTGGTCCTATGGCCAGTGGTCTCTCTGCGATCTCGGCGATCTCGTGTGGTGACCCCATATATATCTAGTGGGTTGGGCAGGGGCAGAGGTTTACCTCATCGATCAAATTTCCACCTACCTCCTCGTGCGCGGCGTCTATCCGTTGGCGTCCAGAACTTCGCTTGATCGTTCGTACCGAGGCCTTCCTTGTCCCGGTTTCCCGGCCGTTTCGCCCCGCTCCCTTCTCCCTTCGCGCGCGGTGCTTGACCCGGACCTGCGGGAGCCTGACACTCGCGCCCACGCGCCTACGAAGGGTTCCTCATGATCGCGACGAACGTGAACCTCGTGCACTTCCTGCTGTTCCTCCACATCCTTGCCGCCCTGGTGGCGTTCGGCCGACGTTCGTCTTCCCGCTGATCATGGGGATGGCGCGCAGGGAACCCCAGCACATGGCGTTCGGAGCGAAGATCGTCCACACCATCTCCAGCAAGGTCACCAAGATCGGTGCGATCGCGGCCGGGATCCTCGGCCTCCTCCTCATCCCGGTTGGCGGCTGGAGCCTGAAGTCGAACTGGTGGCTCGTGGTCGCGCTGCTCATCTACGTGATCGCGATCGTCTTCTCGGTTGTCGTGCAGGGACCGAACTCCGAGAAGATGGTCGAACTCCTCTCGTCCGCCACGCCCGGAGAGGCTCCGCCGGCCCAGGTGCCGGAGCTGGCCAAACGCCTTCAGATGGGCGGGACCATGCTCGGGGTCGCCATCATCGTTCTCGTGCTGCTGATGGTGTTCAAGCCGGGCTCGTAGCCGGCCAGTTCGGCGCTCACGGGCGGCCTTCCTCCATGGGGATCCTGACGCCGCGTTCGTGGGCGACGGCGAGCGCGCTCTCGTAGCCGGCGTCGGCGTGGCGCACCACGCCCATGCCGGGGTCCGACGTGAGCACACGCTCCAATCGGTCGCGCGCGTTCTCCGACCCATCGGCCACCACGACCATGCCGGCGTGGATGGAGTACCCGATACCGACGCCGCCGCCGTGGTGCACGCTCACCCAGTGCGCCCCGGCCGCTGTGTTGATGAGCGCGTTGAGGATGGGCCAGTCGGCGATGGCGTCCGAACCGTCCTTCATGGATTCGGTCTCCCGGTACGGGCTCGCGACGCTCCCGCTGTCCAGGTGATCGCGGCCGATGACGATGGGCGCGGCCAGTTCGCCGCTGGCCACCATCTCGTTGAACTTCAAGCCGGCCTTCGCTCGCTCGCCGTAGCCGAGCCAGCAGATCCGAGCCGGGAGCCCTTGGTAGGCAACGCGTTCGGCGGCAAGCACGAGCCATCGCTGGAGCCGCTCGTTCTCGGGGAACAGCTCGGCCACCGCACGGTCGGTCTTCGCGATGTCCTCGGGATCGCCGGAGAGCGCCGCCCACCGGAACGGCCCCTTCCCCTCGCAGAACATCGGCCGGACGAACGCCGGGACGAACCCGGGAAAGCTGTAGGCCTCCTCCTTCGCCAGCCCGCCGATCTGCGCCCCGGCACGGAGGTTGTTGCCGTAGTCGAACGTCACCGAGCCCTGCCGAAGGAACCCGACCATCGCGCGGACGTGTTCGGCCATGCTCGCGTAGGCGCGTCGCTGGTACTCCTTCGCGTCGGCCTCCCGAAGGTCCGCCGCCGCCGCCAGCGTGAGGCCCGCCGGGACGTAGCCGCCCAGCGGATCGTGGGCGCTGGTCTGGTCGGTCACGATGTCGGGCCGGAACCCACGCGCCAGGAGTTCGGGCAGGACCTCGGCGCAGTTCCCGACCAAGCCGATCGAAACGGCCTCCCGTTCTGTGCGCGCCGCCTCCGCCCACGAAAGCGCTTGCTCCAACGAATCCGTTTCCCGGTCGATGTACCGGGTCTTCATGCGGCGCTCGATACGGACGGGGTCGACCTCGACGCAGAGCGCCACGCCGCCGTTCATCGTGACCGCGAGCGGCTGCGCGCCGCCCATCCCGCCGAGCCCGCCGGTGAGGGTGATCGTTCCCGCGAGCGTTCCCCCGAATCGCTGCGTGGCGCACTCCGCCAGTGTCTCGTAGGTCCCCTGCAGGATCCCCTGCGAGCCGATGTAGATCCACGATCCGGCCGTCATCTGCCCGTACATCGTGAGCCCGGCATCTTCCAGGTCGCGGAACGTGTCCCAGTCGGCCCACTTGGGGACCAGCATGGAATTCGAGATGAGAACGCGAGGGGCCATCTCGTGGGTGCGGAAGACGGCGACCGGTTTGCCGGACTGCACCAGCATGGTCTCGTCGTCCGCGAGCCCCTTCAGGGTCCGGACGATGGCGTCGTAGGCCTCCCACGAACGAGCGGCCCGGCCGGTCCCGCCGTAGACCACCAGATCCTGGGGCCGTTCGGCTACGTCTGGATCCAGGTTGTTCATCAGCATCCGCATGGCGGCTTCCTGGGGCCACGAACGGCAGGACAGCTCGGTGCCGCGTGGAGCACGGATCTCACGGGCGCTCATCTGGCTACCTCCCACGGTCGATGCAGGGATGCTACCCAAGCCGGGCAACGCCCCGATGTGATTGTGTCGACCTTCCCCTGCAGGTAGCGTCGCTGCCGTGGCTTCCGTTGGTTCCCCTTCGGCCACGGGCGCGGGCACGTCCTCCGATCCCATCCGGGTGCTGATCGCGGACGACGAGCCTGCGCTTCGTGTGGCGCTCTCCGATCTCCTGGCGCAGGATGACGGGGTCATCCTGGTCGGGTCCGCGGGCGATGCCGACGAAGCGATCCAGTTGGCCGTGTCCCGGCGGCCCGATGTGGCGCTCGTGGACGTGAAGATGCCGGCCGGGGGCGGTCCGCGCGCCGCGCGCGAGATCATCCGGGTCTCCCCCGGCACCCGCGTGATCGCCCTGAGCGCATTCGAAGACAGACCGACGGTGCTGGAGATGCTCCGGGCCGGCGCAGTCGGCTACCTGGTGAAGGGAACGGCGGCCGGGGAGATCATCGAATCCATCGGCAAGGTCGCCCGCGGTGGCACCAGCCTCAGCTCCGAGGTCATCGGCGGCGTGGTGCACGAGCTCAGTTCCCAACTCCGCCGCGAGGAGATCGAGGAACAGGAGCTGGAGAGCCGTCGCGGCGTGATCCAGCGGTTCCTGGACGGCGAAGGCCTGTCCATGGCCTTCCAGCCCATCGTCGATCTCCGGACGCAGTCGACGGTGGGCATGGAGGCGTTGGCCCGGTTCCGTTCGCTGCCGATGCGGCCGCCGGACCAGTGGTTCGCCGAGGCGGTTCGGCTGGAACTCGGGATCCAGTTGGAGCTGACGGCCATCCGCCAGGCGCTGAGCGCGCTGCCGAACCTTCCGCCCGGCACCTACCTCTCGGTGAACGCGTCCCAGCACGCCGCGATGTCGCCCAACCTGCCGGCCGTCCTCGCGCCGGGCGGACGGCGGATCGTGGTGGAGATCACCGAGCACGAGGCCGTCGCGGACTACGCCGCGCTCTCCGGTTCCTTGGACGCACTGCGGGCGCTGGGATGCCGCGTCGCCATCGACGATGCCGGCGCGGGGTATGCGAGCCTTCGGCACACGCTCCAGCTCGCACCCGACATCGTGAAAGTGGACATCAGCCTGACCCGCGACATCGACTCGGACCGGGGCCGCCGGGCGCTCGCATCGGCCCTCATCTCGTTCGCCGACGAGATGGACATGACCATCGTGGCCGAGGGCATCGAATCGCAAGCGGAACTGGACACGCTGCTCGAACTCGGCGTGGTCTACGGGCAGGGCTACTTCCTGGCCGAGCCCGCCCCCTTGCCCTGAACGCGCGAGGCTAGGGGCCGCGGCGGTCCATCGCCCACGACGATCCCGGCGCCGCCTTCGTGAACGACTTCATCTCGGTGGCCACCGCCACCGCTTCGGCGTAGTGCTGGAACCGGCGCATCTCGGTCGTCGCGATCCCGATCGAGACCGACAGCAGCGGGAAGCGCTGAAGCTCGCCCCGGCGGTTCGTCACCTCGATGAACCCTTGCGCGCGATCGATATCGTCGTAGCGTTCCGGTGCCTCCATATCGAACCGCTCGACGATGGCCTGCGCGACCACGGCGGCCATGCCGGGAGCGACCACCACCACGAAGTCATCCCCGCCCACATGGCCGACGAACGCCTCTCCCCCGCTGATCTCGCGCGAGGCATCCTGGAGCAACTGCGCGGTGAACTGGATCACCTGGTCCCCGCGCATGAAGCCGTAGTGATCGTTGTAGGCCTTGAAATGGTCAAGGTCGACGTAGAGGATCGCGAAGTCCTCCGACCGTTCGACGCGCCCGTCGATCTCCTCTTCGATCCGCACGTTGCCGGGCAGGCCGGTGAGCGGGGACTGCGCCCGCATCTCCTTGGAACGACGCAGCACCCCGCGGATCCTTGCCAACAGTTCCGGCGTGTCGAACGGCTTGACGATGTAGTCGTCCGCCCCGATGGCGAACCCTTCGAGCTTATCGGCGGAAAGGCCGCGGGCGGTCAGCATGATCACGCTCACCGCGGCGGTTCGTGGGTCCTGGCGCAGCCGGCGGGTCAGCTCGAACCCGTCCATGTTCGGCATCATGACGTCGGCCAGGACCAGATCGGGGCTGCGCTCCTGGGCCGCCGCCAGCGCCTGCACGCCGTCGTTGGCAACCCGGACGTCATAGCCCGATGCCTTGAGTTCGATCTCCAGGAGGCGGGCGATGAAGGGGTCGTCGTCAACGACGAGCAGACTCTCGCCCCCGCCTACGCCACCGTCATCGACATCCGTTGTGTCGCTCGTCACACATCCCCCTGAGCCAGACCCATCCCGTTCCCCTGGAATCGGCAGCTTACCCCGGTAGGTGAAGCCGATAACGCACCCTTCTAGCGAAACCCTGCGGGTCGGCTGTCGCCGGGGCGTGGCACGATAGGGCCGCTCACCCGCGAAAGGGGTCCGAACCATGCAGGTGCTCGAGACGTTCCTGGACGCCATGGGGAACACGCCGTTGGTCCGGCTCACCAAGGTCACCCGAGGGGTCCGCCCGGCCGTCCTGGCCAAGCTCGAGATGCTCAACCCGGGGGGAAGCGTGAAGGACCGGATCGGGATCCGGATGATCCAGGCCGCCGAACGCGAGGGCCTCCTGAAGCCCGGCGGGACCATCGTCGAGCCCACCAGCGGCAACACCGGCCACGGCCTCGCGATCGCCGCCGCCATCCGCGGGTACCGATGCATCTTCGTCATGCCGGACAAGATGAGCCAGGAGAAGATCTCGCTCCTTCGGGCGTACGGGGCGGAGGTCGTCATCACCCCGACCGCGGTTCCGCCCGAGAGCCCCGAGAGCTACTACCGCGTAGCCGAGCGCCTGGCCGCAGAGATCCCCGGCGCCTTCCAGCCGAACCAGTACTTCAACGCCGAGAACCCCGCGGCGCACTACGCCACCACCGGCCCCGAGATCTGGGAGCAGACCGAGGGCACCGTCGACGTGTTCGTGGCCGGGATCGGAACGGGTGGCACCATCAGCGGCGTCGGCCACTACCTCAGGGAGCAGAACCCGGACGTCATGATCGTCGGCGCGGACCCCGAGGGCTCCGTGTACTCGGGCGACGAACCCCGCCCCTATCTGGTGGAGGGGATCGGCGAGGACTTCTGGCCGGAAACGTTCGACCCCAGCGTGGTGGACCGCTACGTCAAGGTCAGCGACAAGGATTCGTTCCGGATGGCCAGGGCGGTGACCAGACAGGAAGGCATCCTGGTCGGCGGTTCCTGCGGAACCGCGGTCGTCGCCGCGCTCCAGGTGGCCCGCGAACTCGACGATCCATCGAAGACCATCGTCGTGCTGCTGCCCGACTCGGGCCGCAGCTACCTGTCGAAGATCTACTCCGACACGTGGATGCTGCAGCACGGGATGCTGGACCGTCCCGACAGCATCCGTGTCGAGGAGGTCCTGGGCGCCAAGGGTGGAGGACTTCCTTCACTCATCACCGTTGACGCGCACGACAAGGTTCGCCAGGCCGTCGACACGCTCCAGGCGCACGGCATCAGTCAGGCGCCCGTCGTTCGGGAGGGGGAAGGCAGGGACGTCTCCCGGTTCGTCGGGTCCATCCGCGATCGCGAGCTGCTCGAGCGGATCTTCCGCGATCCCGACGCCCTCCAGGCCGACGTGGCCGAGGTCATGGCGCCCCCGGTCCCGATGGTCGAGTGGGACGACGCGATCGAGGTCGCGTTCTCGGCCCTCGAACTGGCCCCCGCCGCCCTGGTCTCGAAGGAAGGTCAGGTTCTGGGCGTGGTCACCCGCAGCGACCTCCTGGAGTTCCTCGCGCATCGCCGGCGGCAATCGTAGTGGCGGATCGAGCGCTCGGCATCGACGTCGGCGGCCCGAAGAAGGGCTTGGACTTGGTGGTCCTGGACGAACGTCGGGTCCCGGTGGACGTGGTCCGGCGAGCGGATCTCTCGCGCGTCTCGGACCTGATCGCGCAGTGGAAGCCGGCCGTGATCGCCGTCGACTCCCCGCCCCGTTGGGGAGCGAACGGCAGATCCCGGCTCACCGAGCGCGAGCTGGCCAGGCTCAACATCCACGCGTTCCCGACGCCGTCGGCCGCGCACAGCAAGGACCCCATGTTCGACTGGATGCGCCAGGGCATCCAGGTCTTCGAACGGTGCGCCGAGCTTGGGTACCCGCTCTTCAACGGCGGGACGTTCCGCAAGCGCGCGATCGAGGTCTTCCCGCACGCCAGCGCCGCCGTCCTGGCCGGCTGCCTGCCGCCGAAAGGCACGACCAAACGCGTCTGGCGCGAACGGGTCCTCCGGCTCCAGCGGGTCTCCACGGACGGGCTTTCCACCATGGACGCGATGGACGCGGCGCTGGCCGCGCTCACCGGACTCCTGGTCCTGGACGGCCACGCCTCCTATCTCGGTGACCTGCGGGAGGGCGTCATCGTGGTCCCCACGCGGGCGCTGGCACCGCGGTATCGCCGGGGCGAGATGACCCAGGACGGGGGAACCACGAAGATGTTCGCGTGGTGCGTGTGCGGGGAGGACGGCTGTGACCGGCTGGTTCCCGCCGGCAGTGAGTTCGCCCCGGGTCACGACGCGAAACGCAAGTCCAGACTGTGGCAACAGGTTCGCGACGGGCGAACCTCGGAGGAGGAGTTGGTGAGGCGCGGATGGAAACTCCCCCCCGAGATCTGAGGTTCGAGACGAAGGCGATCCACGCCGGCCAGGACCCGGATCCTGTCTACGGCGCCGTCAACGTGCCCATCTACCAGACCTCCACATACGCGCAGCCCGCGGTCGGGCAGCCGAAGGTCTGGGACTACGGGCGGGGCGGCAACCCCACCCGCGAGGCCTTCCAACAGGCGTTGGCCGCGCTGGAGGGCGGCGCCCGATGCTTCGCGTTCGCGAGCGGGCTCGGGGCCTCCACCACGCTGCTGCTCACGCTCCAGCCGGGGGATCACGTGCTGCTCTCCAACGACGTCTACGGCGGGACCTACCGGCTCCTGACGAAGGTGCTGTCCGGCTGGGGGCTCGCCTGCGACACGGTGGACCTGGCGGATCCAGCGGCACTCGCGGCGGCCCTTCGTCCCACCACGCGGCTCGTGTGGCTGGAAACGCCGTCGAACCCCTTGCTGAAGATCGTCGACATCCGGGCGGTGGCCGCCGCCGCGCACCAGGCAGGGGCACGGGTGGTCGTGGACAACACGTTCGCGACGCCGGCGCTCCAGCGTCCGCTCGAACTGGGCGCCGACGTGGTGCTGCATTCCGTAACGAAGTACATCAGCGGGCATTCAGGCCTGATCGGCGGGGCCGTCATCACCAGCGACGCAGCGCTGATCGAACGCCTCGGCTTCCTCACGAACGCCGTCGGCGCGGTGCCCGGCCCGATGGATTGTTACCTGGCGCTGCGGGGCCTGAAGACGCTCGCGGTTCGGATGCGCGCCCATTGCGAAGGGGCCGCGGCGGTGGCGGACTTCCTTGCCGCGCACGCCAAGGTCACCCGCGTGTACTACCCGGGCCTCCCCGGTCACCCCGGGCGCGAGATCGCCGCCGATCAGATGTCGGACTTCGGCGGCATGGTCTCCTTCGAGGTTGCCACCGGGGCCGAAGCCCTCCGCATCGCCGAGCGAACTCGGCTCTTCTTCCTGGCGGAGTCGCTGGGCGGCGTCGAGTCCCTGATCGAGGTGCCGGGACCGATGACCCACGCCAGCGTTGCCGGTTCCCCGCTGGAAGTGCTCGACTCGCTGATCCGGCTGAGCGTCGGGATCGAACACCCCGACGATCTCATCGCCGACCTGTTGCAGGCGCTGGGCTGACGCCGCGGGCCGAACCCTAGACCTGCTCGGCCTTCGCCTTCATCATGTCCAGGCCCTTCTGGACGCCGGGCCGAACGATCAAGGGATACGCGATCGCGAACGCAAGCTTGCCGAAGCCTTTCATGGGTGGCCCCGACATGGTCTTGACCACCGTCGTGCTCTGGCCGTTGGCGGTGACGTCGTAGCGGTTCGTCCACTGCGTGGCCGCGGTCCCGTCGTCGGAAGACGTGACCTCGAAGCGGGTCATCGGGGTGTTGGCCGTGACGCTCCCCTGCATGCGGTGATCCTTGTCGTTGGGCAGCCAGCCGTGCGAGGCGAAGGTGCTGCCGACGGCGTTCGGCTCCCCTGCCGACCACTCCATCCGGTACGCCTTGGGCGACCACTCGGCGTGCCGGCCGAGGTCGGCGATGAGCGGCCACACCTTGTCCGCGGGCGCGTTGACGGTGACGGTCCAAGTCATGACTTCAGGCATGTGCGGTTCCTCCTCGGTATCGGGCGACTCCAGGCGACCCTATGCCCGAACCGCCCGACCCGTCAACGGCGGGCCGCGAAGGGAGAGAGCCCGAACATCCCCCCTTTCGTGCCGTAGGCTGGTGAGTGGGCCATGTCTCCTAGGATCGCATCCTCTCGGGAACGTCGTCGTGAGCGTCGCCTCTGGGCGTCGCATCATCCGGTGGTTGCTTCGCTGTACTTCGCCGTGATGCTTTCGCTCTTCATGCTGTGGGTCTTGCTCGCGAGATGGCACGCCAGTGCCAGTGGTAGTCCCGTGTGGATCGCCGTAGGGACTGGCTTCGTCGTGGCCTTTGTGGGCCTCTACCTTTACCTCCACCTTTACATCCGCCGTCCCCCGAGGCTCTGAGCGTGATCGGTCTGGCCGCGTGATCCGGCGACGAGTGGGCTTGGTGGAGAGCTTCAGGACAGCAGGCAAGGCCAGCTTTGGCATCGACGATGGTGGGTCAGGAGGATCCATCTGGGGCACCTTGATCTTTGGGTTCTGGTGGTGGATCGCAGGCGTGCCCGACTCCGATTCGGGGGATGAGTGAATCGGAGTCCCGGGTCAGTGGGGCGTGAAGTTGGTGGACCCGTAACGTCGGCTTCTGGGTCTAGTCATGTTCGGACCCTTCGGTGTACGGGGCAGCTGGCGTGGTAGCGCTATCTGCTGGCGATGCGCGCTCACTCGAGCAGTTCAACCAGCACCCCGTCGTTCTGGTCTGCCGTTCGCGACGGTGACCGCACGCGGCAAACCGTCGTGATCCGTGTCTGTGCCCCGCGCATTCCCCCGGTGGCTTGCCCCGCCTTCGCGGCCGTCCGCGTGCCCCCTTCCCTCCTCCCTTCGCGTCAACCGTGGGCATTGCTCACCGCTCCGGCTACTCCTTGGGGCGCTTCATATACGCGACGGTCGACACGCCGCCCATCGGGTTCTGGACCTGGGCCACGCCAACGAGTTCCCACCCGTCATCGCCGAACGTGTTCAAGATCTCGCCCGGGTTGTGCTCGAGTAGCGGCGCAACGAAGTACTCCCACTTCATACGTCCTCCTCATCCAGTCGTTGCCTGACCTTCATCATGCAGACGCCCATGATGACATCCAGGCCTGCCTCACCGGCGATCCGCGCGGCCTCGTCGTTCACGATGCCCTCCTGGAGCCACAGCACTTTGGCACCGATCGCGACCGCGTCGCGCGCCACCTCCGGGGTGTACTCGGCGCGCCGGAACACATCGACCACGTCGACCTGAGTTCCCGCCGGGATGTCCCGAAGTGAGGCGTACGAGCGTTCTCCCACCACCGAGACCTCATGCGGGTTTACCGGGATGATCGTGTAGCCGTGCTCCTGAAGATAGGTGGCAACCCCCAGCGATGGCCGGCCCGGCTTGCTGCTGAGTCCCACGACGGCGATGGTGTGCGCCTGCCCAAGCAGCGCGCGGAGTTCACGGTCTTCGGGGCTCGTCGGGGCGTTCACGGGATCGCGCCTTCGGCTGCCAACAGGAGGTCGTGCAGCGTTCGTCCGGTCGCCCCCCATACGATGATCCCGTCCACGTCATAGCTCCAGCCCGTCCAGGTTCCCCCGTCGGGGCGCCCTCGCTCGGTCCGGCGTTCGACCGATCGGCATCTGGCCAACGACACCGTGAACACCTCGGCGATCTCGCCGGGGTCCACCGTCAACGCCGGCTCTCGGTCCAGCAGTCCGACGAACGGCACGACCAGGATCCCGCTCACGAACGTGTGCACCGCGGGGAGCGCACCGACCACCTCCACCGCGGCCGGGTCCAGACCGATCTCCTCCTGCGCTTCTCGCAAGGCCGTCGCGCGAAGATCCCGGTCCTGGGGCTCAGCCATCCCGCCCGGGAAGGACACCTCCCCCGCGTGACGCGGCAGTTCTTCGGACCGAACCGTGAGCACCAGCGAAGGCTCGGGGGCAAGGACGAGCGGAACCAACACGGCCGCCAGCCGGTCGCCCGGGGCGAGGTCGGGATGGGGGGCGGGATCGAGCACCGAGCGCAGGTGAGCCGGAAGGTCCGGGTACATTGAGCGCCATGGTAGATGAGGTCACCGCTTCCACCGCCGCAGGCGCCGTCGACCCGGCGCAGGTGCTCGAGTTCGCACGGGCATTGATCGCCGCCCCCAGCGAGAACCCCGGCGGAACCGAGGACGAGGCCGCCGTGGTGGCGGCGGACATCCTGTCGGGGCTCGGCGCCAGGGTCACCGTGGTTCGCGGCGACGCCGGCCGCCCGAGCGTGGTCGCAACCATCGGCGACGGGGACGGTCCCTGCCTGGCGTGGAACGGCCATCTGGACGTGGTGCCGGCCGGCTCGCTCGACACGTGGGACCACCCACCGTTCGAAGGTGTCGTCGAGGACGGGCGGCTGATAGGCCGCGGCGCTTCGGACATGAAGGGCCCGATCGGGGCGGCACTGGCCGCTGCGGCCGCGCTCCAGCGGGCGGGGATCCCCATCGCCGGCGAACTCACCTTCCACCTGGCGGCCGACGAGGAACTCGCCGGCATCCACGGCACGAAGGTGTTGTGGGAAGGCGGCTACCTCACCCAGGACGCCGCCATCATCGGCGAGCCGAGCGAGCTCAAGGTGGGGCTCGCCGAACGCGGCGGCGCGTGGCTCACCGCAACGGCGCACGGCAAGGCCGCGCACGGTTCGCAGCCGCATCGAGGCGTCAACGCCATCACCAGCATGAGCCGGTTCCTTCTCCGCCTGTCCGAGGCGCTGCCCGACATCGAACACCCTTTGGTCGGCAGCCCTACCGTCAACACGGCCCTGATCACCGGCGGGAGTGCGCCGAACGTGGTGCCGGACCGGTGTTCGGTCGACATCGACCGGCGTACCATCCCCGGCGAGACGGATTCCGAGCTGGTTCGCCGTCCGTTCCAGGAGCTGGCCGAACGCATCCGTTCCGAGCACCCCGAGGTGGACATCAACGTGGTGGTTCGCGAGTGGACCGACGCCGCAGAGTCGCCTGCCGACAGCGCCATCGCGACCCTGGCGCGCGCGGCCGTAGCCGCCGAGACCGGGGCGCCCGCCGAGAACGTCGGGTTCACCGGGATCACGGACGCCCGCTTCTACATCAACCAGGCCAAGATCCCGGCCATCATCCTGGGCCCGGGCTCGCTCACCGTGGCCCACACCGCGAACGAATGGGCCCCCGTGGACGAACTGGTCGCCGGGGCACGGATCTACGCACGGATCTTCGCTGGGTTCGCGGGTATCCTTCCTGTATGGAAACCCAGCTCAGCGACGTGATCGTCGTCACCGACCTGGCGGCCGCCAACGCGCGGCGCCTGGCCGGCAAGGAAGGCCGGCCGGACGCCATGCTTCGGGTTCGCGTGACCGCCGGAGGGTGTGCCGGGTTCAGCTACAAGCTCAGCTTCGAGGACGTGGTCGCCGCGGATGATCTGGTGGTCGCCGCGAGCGATGGATTCCGCGTCCTGATCGACCCCAAGAGCGCGCCGATCGTCCGCGGGTCAACGCTCGACTTCGACACGTCGCTGGTCGGCGGCGGTCTCCGGATGGACAATCCCCAGGCCGTCCACGGCTGCGCCTGCGGCGAATCCTTCAGCATCTAGGTTCAGCATCTGGGCGCGTCCCCGCCGCCTATACTTCGATACACCATGTCCTCGACGGAGAAGACCCAGTGGTCCGACCTCTACGAGGAGGTCGTGCTCACCGGGCTCTGCACCGGGTGCACCGCGTGCATCGTGGCCTGCCCGTTCCACGTGCTGGACTATCAGGACAACGTTCCGGTCCAGCTGCAGGAAGAGGGCCCCGGGGCGTGCTCCCACGGCGACAAGGGGTGTGACATCTGCACGCGGGCGTGCCCGCGGTTCCGCGATTGGGAGTCCGAGATCGACGTCACGCTGTTCGGCCAGGCAAGGAAGCCCGAGGAACTCATCGGCCAGTACCGCGAGATCGTCCTTGGGCGGGCCACCGACCCCGAGTCCCTCATGGCCGGCCAGGACGGCGGCGTGGTCTCCGCACTGCTGATCTGGGGCCTGGAGAACGGCGACATCGACGGGGCGTGCACGTCCAAGGTGTCCGAGGAGCGCGCCTGGGACGCCGAGCCCGCGGTGGTGACGGACCGCGCCGGCGTCTTGGCCACGGCCGGTTCCCGGTACACGTACTCGGCCAACCCGTTGGCGCTGATCAAGGCGGCGGAGCTGGGCCTGTCCAAGGTTGCCCTGGTCGGGATGAGCTGCCAGGCCAGCGTCACCGGCAGCATGGAGGCCCGCCGGGTGAACAAGTGGCGGAAGAAGATCACCTGGACGTTCGGCCTCCTCTGCTCGAAGTCGTTCACCTACGACGGCTTGATGAACCAGATCGCCCAACAGGAGCTGGGGCTCAAACTCGAGGAGATCGTCCGCGTCAACATCAAGGGCAAGCTCCTCTTCTATACGGACAACGGCGACGAACACATCTATCCGCTGAAGGACGCACACCGGTTCACGCGGCCCGGATGCCTTCACTGCCCGGACTTCGCGGCCGAACACGCCGACATCTCCTTCGGCGGGCTCGGCCAGTCCGACGGGTGGACGCTCACCATCATCCGGACCGAGCGGGGCGCGGACATCTGGGCGCGGGCGCTCGCGGACGGCGTGGTGCAGGCGCGCCCGGCCTCAGAAGATCCCAAGGCGGTCGAACTCATGTTCAAGCTGGCGGCCAAGTCGCGCGAGAGGTGGCCCGCCCGGGACGCGGTCCCCACAGCCTCGGGCGCCCCCGGGGTTATCCCGACAACGCCATAGGTCCGACCGGTTCATCCCCGGCGCGGGACTTCACCTGGTCCTGGCACCGCCGATACACCATAGGATCCGTGCGGTTCCCCGCATGGAGCGACGAGGAGGATGCTTGGCCGACACCGCGGCCCGTTCAGATCAGACGCCTGCGCTCCGGCGAGAGGCGATACTCGAGGCCGTGGCCTACACGGCCGAGCGCCTGCTGCTCACCCCCGGCTGGCGAGAGGCGGCCGACGCCGTGCTCGCCCGGCTGGGAGATGCAACCGGCGCCTCGCGGTGCTTCATCATGGAGAACAGTACCGGGCCGGGCGACGAGCTCCTGGGAGCGGTCGTCTTCGAGTGGGACGCGCCCGGGGTAGATCACCGGATCTCGGCGAACTCGTACCTTCTGGCATCTCCGTGGAACGAGTTCTACCAGCGATGGGCCGAGGCGCACGGGCGCGGCGAGGCTATCGCCAGCCTGGTTCGCGATCTCCCGCCTGCCGAGCGTCCGGAGCTCGAACGTCAGGGAACCCTCTCCATCCTGGAGTACCCGGTGTTCGTCGGCGGGGAATGGTGGGGGTGCGTCGGACTCGACGACTGCCTGACCGAACGGGCGTGGTCGGCCGCCGACATCGACGGCGTGCGTGCCGCCGCCACGGTCCTTGCCGCCGCCATCCAGCGACAGCGCTCCGACGAACAGCTCCGCGAGGCCGAGGAGCGCTACCGGGCGTTCGTCGAGCAGATCCCCGCGGTCACCTACACGGACATCCCCGTGGACGACAGGATCCGCATGGGGTTCATGAGCCCGCAGATCTCCGAGGTGCTCGGGTACGAGCCGGAGCGCTTCACCCAGAACCCCGCCATGTGGGTCTCCTTGATCCACCCGGAGGACCGAGCGCGCCTGGACATCAACACCGCGTTCGATCCGCTCGATGAGAGCCCGTTCGACGACGAGTACCGGATGAAGGCCGCGGACGGCACGTGGGTGTGGGTCCACGACACCTCGACCCCTGTTCGTGGGCCGGATGGTCACATCAGCTACTACCTGGGCTTCATGATCGACATCTCGGAGCGCAAGACGGCCGAAGACCGTCTACGCAGGACCGAGGACCGCTTCAGGGTGCTGGTTGAGAAGATGCCCGCGGTCACCTACACCCACTTGGTTCGAGAAGGGGCCACTCGCGTCGGCGGGATGGACTACGTGAGTCCGCAGGTTGAGTTACTGACGGGGTACCCGGTCG
>JANXVR010000183.1 GCA_025351565.1 Actinomycetes bacterium | reverse complement strand
CGGTAACGACAAGGTCGAAGGTGGGCTCGGCAACGACTCGCTCAGCGGCGGCCTTGGCGGCGACACCTTGATCTACACCCACGCACCAAGCAAGGTGACCGTTGACAACCAGCTCGGCTACGCGAAGGGCGGCGACGGGTCTGACTCGCTGCAGTTCTTCGAGATCGTGAAGGGGTCCAACTACAACGACACCATCGTTGCCGGTCAGACCTCCTTCGACGCCAACAACCGTCTGTACGGTCGCGGCGGCAACGACATGCTGATCGGCTCGAACAGCACCGACTTCCTGAACGGTGGAAGCGGGAACGACCAGGTCCGTGGCGGCGGCGGGGACGACATCCTCAAGGGCGCCAGCGGCAAGGACGTGCTGTACGGCAGCAGCGGCGACGACAGCCTCAGCGGTGGCAAGGGTAACGACATCGGCTGGGGCGGCAGCGGCAACGACGCCTGCCACAGCATCGAGAAGCGACACAGCTGCTGAGCTAGTCAGTAGCTCGCACCAACGCAGTGGAACCGGCCCCCGGAAGGGGGCCGGTTCTGCGTTCGGTGTCCGCCCGACGGTGGGCAGGGGTTAGGCGGTCTCTCGCGCGATCGCCAGCAACTGGGCGTGGACGGCGGGGGAGCCGGCGAGGATGTCGCCGTCGAGCCAGCGGGCTCCTCCGTTCCAATCCGTGACCATCCCGCCGGCCTCCTGGATGATGAGGCCGCCGGCGGCCACGTCCCACGGGGCCAGGCCCAGTTCGAAGAACCCGTCGAACACCCCGGCGCCGGTCCACGCGAGGTCCAGACTCGCGGCGCCCGGCCGGCGGAGATCCTCGAACCGCTCGAGAGCCCCGGTGAGCGCCCTGAGATAGCGCGGGAGTCTGTCCTTTCGCCGGAAGGGGAACCCCGTAGCCACGAGAGCCCTGGAGGGCTCCCCGCCGGACACACGGAGGCGCCGGGACTTCGAGGAGCCTGTGGTCAGCCAGGCGCCTTCTCCAATGCCCGCGACGTAGGTCTGGCTAAGGAAAGGGGCGTGGATGGCGCCGGCGACGGGAGCGCCGTCCCGGACCAGGGCTACGCTCACTCCGACGACCGGGAAGCCGTGGAGGAAGTTCGTGGTGCCGTCGAGTGGATCGACCACCCAGTAGAGGCCGCCGAGGTCGCCGGAGGGGCCGGATTCCTCCCCCAGCATCGGGACACCGGGGGATCGTTCCTCCAGGACCTGGGCGATCGCTCGTTCGGCTGCCAGATCCACTTGGGTGACGTAGTCCCCGGGAAGGCCCTTGTCGGTGGCATGGCCTGATCCGGCGGCTTCCAGGATGATCCGGCCCGCCACCTCGGCCGCCGTTCGTGCGACGTCGGCCGCGGGGTTCACGCGGGCACGCTAGCAGGGGCTGCGGCGGGCTGTCCGGCGATCGGTGTCTCGATCACTCGCCTCATCAACGGGTGTCGCGCTCCTTGATCGAACCTCGAACGTCAGTTCGATTGGAAATGAAACACGATCTGAGGTATGGTCTGTGCCGAAAGTAAGACGGGAGGAAAATCCCGGCGCTTTACCCCTGGAGGCGAAGTCCAGATGTCTATCTCAAAGTCAAAGTTCCGCAGTAAGGGTCAACTCACCGTCCCCCGTGAGGTCCGTGAGGCTGCCCACTTAGAAGAGGGCGACCCCGTGGAGTTCGAGATCCGTGCTGATGGCATCTTGCTGCGGCCCATGAAGATCATCGACTCAACCCAGGCTTGGTTTTGGGATCGTTCTTGGCAAGAGGGCGAGGCGGCAGCCTCAGCCGATATCGACGCGGGGCGAACGACCGTCCACAAGTCCACTGAAGACTTCTTGACCGCCCTGAGCGATTAGCCTTGGCTCTTGCCCACTCACGAGGAAACCGACCAGTTCTGGCGTGATTGGCAGCACCTAACTCAAGATGAGCGCGAGCGGTTCAAGGATGCAGTCAAGAAGTTCGCTGTGGATCTCTCGACCCTTCCCCCCGGTCAGTTCCGACGTGGATTGCGCGTGAAGCCGATGCGGGCTGCTGACGGGATATTCGAGGTTACTTGGGAGATCCGCGACGGACGGGCAACGTTTGAGTACGGAGTGGAACGGACCAGGGGCGACCCCCACATCATCTGGCGTCGGATCGGGCCGCACGCCATCTTTGGCAGCCCGTGATTCGAACTGACCCGCTATCCCCACCCGGATCCAGACTGAGACACCACCGACCGCCACAGGAACACGGTATCCTTAGGGGGTCGCTCAGCAGGGCCGGCGCCTCACGCCGGAAGGCACCCCGCAGGTTGACACTCCACGTACGTGGCCAGTAGCTTTATCGGTCGCGCCCCGGTTCGGCAGGTCTGCCTGGCGCGTCCATCTTCGGATAGTGACTTTCGGGTTGCGTTCGTCGAAGAGACCTGCGGGTTCGGACTCCCGCCGAGCCCCGGTGTTTGACAACGGAAGAGTGCAGACGAGAAACCTATGCCTACCATCCAACAGCTCGTACGGCAGGGACGCCACGTCCCCAAGACGAAGACCAAAGCTCCCGCCCTGAGGAACTCTCCTCAGCGGCGCGGCGTCTGCACGCGCGTCTACACCATGACCCCGAAGAAGCCGAACTCGGCGCTGCGCAAGGTCGCGCGCGTTCGCCTCACCACCGGGGTTGAGATCACCGCCTACATCCCGGGCGTCGGCCACAACCTCCAGGAGCACTCCATCGTGCTCGTGCGTGGCGGTCGCGTGAAGGACCTGCCCGGCGTTCGCTACAAGGTCGTCCGCGGCACGCTCGACACCTCCGGTGTGAAGGATCGCAAGCAAGCGCGCTCGCGCTACGGCGCCAAGAAGGGCGGACAGTAATGCCGCGCAAGGGACCTGCCGTACGCCGCGACGTCACGCCGGATCCGGTGTACCAGAACCAGCTGGTCACCCAGCTCATCAACAAGGTCTTGCTCCACGGGAAGAAGACGCTCGCCGAGCGCACGGTCTACAAGGCGCTCGAGATCATCTCCGAACGCACCGCCAACGACCCCGTCATCACGCTCAAGAAGGCGGTCGAGAACGTTCGCCCGCAGCTCGAGGTGAAGTCGCGTCGCGTTGGTGGCGCCTCCTATCAGGTCCCCATCGAAGTCAAGCCCAGCCGCGGCACCACGCTGGCGCTCCGCTGGCTCGTGAACTACAGCCGAGGGCGTCGCGAGAACTCGATGGCCGATCGCCTGGTCGCCGAGATCATGGACGCGGCGAACGGTGCCGGCGCTTCTGTCAAGCGCCGGGAAGACATGCACAAGATGGCGGAGGCCAACAAGGCATTCGCGCACTACCGCTGGTGATGCACTACAGGGCGAGCGAAGGGGACGTCTAGATGGCGAGCCCCGCGGAGAAGATGCACGTGGCACAGGCCGAGAACGAAGGGAAAGCGAAGGGACTCGACATCCGCGAGTACCCCCTTGCCCGCACGCGGAACATCGGCATCATGGCCCACATCGACGCCGGCAAGACCACGACCACCGAGCGCATCCTCTACTACACCGGCAAGGCTTACAAGATCGGCGAGGTCCACGAGGGCACGGCGCAGATGGACTGGATGGCGCAGGAGCGCGAACGCGGCATCACCATCACCTCGGCGGCCACCACATGTCAGTGGAAGGGCCACTGGATCAACCTCATCGACACGCCCGGCCATGTGGACTTCACGGTCGAGGTCGAGCGTTCGCTCCGGGTTCTGGACGGGGCGGTCGCGGTCTTCGACGCTGTTGCGGGCGTGGAGCCGCAGTCCGAGACGGTGTGGCGCCAGGCCGACCGTTACCACGTCCCCCGGATCTGCTTCGTGAACAAGATGGACCGCACCGGTGCCAACTTCGAGCGCACGGTCGACATGATCGTCGACCGCCTGGCAGCGAACCCGCTCGTGTTGCAGCTTCCCTGGGGCACCGAGGCCGACCTCCACGGGGTCATCGACCTGGTGGAGATGAAGGGGCACTACTGGGAAGGAGAGATGGGGGAGGACTGGAAGGACACCGACATCCCCCCCGAGTACATGGAGGCCGCCAAGGCCGGTCGCCACCAGCTGTTCGAGAAGCTCGCCGACCACGACGAGGCCCTCATGGAGAAGTTCATCGCCGAGGAGGAGCCAACGGTCGAGGAGCTTCGCCGCGCCATCCGCCGCGCGACCCTGGCCAACGAAGGCGTCCCCGTCCTCTGCGGATCGGCGTTCAAGAACAAGGGCGTGCAGCTGGTCCTGGATGCCGTTGTTCAGTACTTGCCCTCTCCGCTCGACGTTCCGCCGCTGGAGGGGCACAAGATCTTCAAGGAGGACGAGAAGGTTCTCCTTGAGCCCGACGACGCCGCGCCGTTCAGTTCGCTGGCGTTCAAGATCATGTCGGACCCGTACGTGGGCCGGCTCACCTACCTGCGCGTCTACAGCGGCGTCTTGCACAGCGGCTCGCACGTCCTGAACTCCTCGAAGGATCGCAAGGAGCGCATCGGTCGCGTCCTGCAGATGCACGCGAACCACCGCGAGGATCTCGAGGCCGCGTACACGGGCGACATCGTCGCCGTGGTCGGCCTCAAGCACGCCACCACGGGCGACACCATCTGCGATCCGAACCACCCGGTCGTGCTGGAGTCCATCACGTTCCCGCCGCCCGTCATCTCGGTCGCGGTGGAGCCGAAGACCAAGGCCGACCAGGACAAGCTGGGCACGGGCCTGGCCAAGCTCTCGGACGAAGACCCCACCTTCGTGGTCAAGTTCGACGACGAGACCGGTCAGACGGTCATCTCCGGCATGGGTGAACTCCACCTGGACATCATCGTGGACCGCCTCAAGCGCGAGTTCTCGGTGGACGCGAACGTCGGCAAGCCGCAGGTCGCCTACCGCGAGACCATCCGCAAGCAGGTCCACAAGGTGGACATGCGGTTCGTTCGTCAGACCGGTGGCCGCGGGCAGTTCGGCCACGTGGTCCTGGACCTGGAGCCAACTGGACCCGGTGGCGGCTACGAGTTCATCAACAAGATCGTCGGCGGCAAGATCCCCCGGGAGTACATCCCGGCCGTGGACCAAGGCATCCAGGAGGCACTGGAGAACGGCATCCTGGCCGGGTACCCCATGGTCGACCTCCGCGCGACGCTGATCGATGGCAGCTACCACGAGGTCGACTCCTCGGAGATGGCGTTCAAGATCGCCGGCTCCATGTGCGTGAAGGAAGCCGCCCGTAAGGCGGACCCCTGCCTGCTGGAACCGGTCATGGAGTTCGAAGTGGTCACCCCCGAGGACTTCCTGGGCGACGTGATGGGCGACGTGACGGCCCGTCGAGGCCGCATCGAGAACATCGACGAACGCGCCGGACAGAAGTCGGTCCGCGTGATCGTGCCCCTGGCCGAGCTCTTCGGCTACGCCACCGAACTCCGGTCGCGCACCCAGGGACGCGCCGCGCATAGCCCCATGCAGTTGCACGCATACAACGAGGTTCCCGTGCAGGTCTCCAAGGAGATCATCGCGCGGGTCACAGGCGAGTAAGGAAGGACGAAGCCATGGCCAAGAAGAAGTTCGAGCGCACCAAGCCCCACGTGAACATCGGCACCATGGGTCACATCGACCATGGCAAGACCACCCTGACGGCCGCCATCACCAAGCGCCAGGCCGAGAAGGGCCTTGCCGACTACACCCCCTTCGACCAGATCGATAAGGCTCCCGAGGAGCGCGAGCGCGGCATCACCATCGCCATCGCCCACGTGGAGTATCAGACCGAGAACCGCCACTACGCCCACGTGGACATGCCCGGCCACGCCGACTACATCAAGAACATGATCACGGGCGCGGCCCAGATCGACGGGGCCATCCTGGTCGTCTCGGCAGCCGATGGCCCCATGCCCCAGACCCGTGAGCACGTCCTGCTCGCCCGTCAGGTCGGGGTTCCCTACATCGTGGTGGCCCTGAACAAATGCGACATGGTCGATGACCCAGAGCTGCTCGAACTGGTCGAACTCGAGGTCAGAGAACTCCTGAGCTCCTACGAGTTCCCCGGGGACGATACCCCGGTCATCCAGGTCTCAGCCCTCAAAGCCCTTGAAGGGGACGAGGCCTGGAACGTAAAGCTCGATGAGCTGATGGATGCGTGCGATACGTTCGTGAAAGAACCCGTCCGGGATACCGACAAGCCCTTCCTCATGCCGATCGAGGACGTCTTCTCGATCACCGGCCGGGGAACGGTCGTGACCGGGCGGGTCGAGCAAGGCGTGCTGAAGAAGATGGAAGAGATCGAGATCGTCGGGATCCGTCCCACCACCAAGACCACCGCCACCGACCTTGAGATGTTCCGTAAGCTCCTTGACGAGGTAACCGCCGGGGATAACGTCGGGATCTTGCTGCGGGGGATCGACAAGGAGAACGTCGAGCGCGGCCAGGTGCTGGCAAAGCCCGGGTCCATCACCCCCCACACCAACTTCGAGGCCCAGGTCTACATCCTTTCCAAGGAAGAAGGTGGCCGCCACACCCCCTTCTTCAACGGCTACCGCCCCCAGTTCTACTTCCGCACCACCGACGTCACCGGCTCTGCCACCCTGCCCGAAGGGGTGGAGATGGTCATGCCCGGAGACAACGTGGAGATGGTGGTCGAACTGATCGCCCCCATCGCCATGGAAGACGGGCTGCGCTTCGCCATCCGTGAGGGTGGACGCACCGTGGGTGCCGGCCGCGTGACGAAGATCCTGAAGTAACAAGATCATCAAGTAACCAGAGCGAAGAGAAGAGAGAAGGCGTCGGATGGCAGGTCCCAAGATCCGCATAAAGCTCCGGGCCTACGACCACCGGATGTTGGATGTAGCTGCTCGCGATATCGTCGAGCACGTCACCCGCACCGGGGCGAAGGTCGTCGGTCCCGTGCCGCTGCCGACCGAACGCAACATCTACACGGTGATCCGGTCGCCGCACAAGTACAAGGACTCGCGCGAGCACTTCCAGATGCTCACGCACAAGCGGTTGATCGACATCGTCGACGCGACCTCCAAGACGGTCCAGGAGCTCCAACGCCTGAACCTGTCGGCCGGGGTGGATATCGAGATCAAACTATGACGAAGGGCATCTTGGGCGAGAAGCTGGGCATGACCCAGATCTTCGAGGCGACGCGGGCCATCCCCGTGACGGTCGTGCTCGCCGGCCCGTGCGTCGTGACCCAGGTCAAGTCGCAGGAGACCGACGGCTACGACGCGGTCCAACTGGCCTTCGGTTCGTCGCGCCCCAAGGACGTGACGAAGCCGATGAAGGGTCATTTCGACAAGGCAGGTACCGAAGGCGGCCGCCACGTGGTCGAACTGCGCACCGATGACGCGTCCTCCTACACCCCCGGACAGGAATTACGCGCCGATGTGTTCGCCGCGGGAGACCGCGTGGACGTGGTCGGTGTGTCCAAGGGCAAGGGGTTCAGCGGGGTCATGAAGCGCCACGGGTTCTCGGGTCTGGGTGCGGGGCACGGTGTCCAGAAGAAGCACCGTTCGCCGGGCTCGATCGGGGCATGCGCTACGCCCAGCCGCGTCTTCAAGACGCCGCTGAACCCTTTGCCCTTGGAAACCCCGACCACGTCCACCCGGTCGCCCGCGGCGAACACATCCGCGCGCAGTTCTTGGCCCGGCG
>JANXVR010000181.1 GCA_025351565.1 Actinomycetes bacterium | reverse complement strand
GCGCGCGGCCTGCAACAGCTCCCCGGCTCCGGCGAGCGAGGCCAGTTCTGCCTGAAGGGCCGGAAGGTGGGCCACCGCATCCGTGGTGACCTCAAGGCGGAGGATGACCTCGGCCTGGTGCGCCTGGAGACGGGTCAGCTCCCTGCCCAGCCCGTCCAGGCGCACGGTCAGGGTTTCCGCCTGCTGGCGCGCCGCGTCGGCGGCGTCGAACGCTGCGGCGGCGGCCGCGCGGGCCTCGGTCGCGATCCTCAGACCGGCGGCTGCGGCCGTGGCGGTACCGGCGGCCTCGGCGGCCAGATCCTTCGCCGACTTGATGTCTGCCTTGAGCTGACTCACGCCGGTGGCCATCCCGGACAGCTGCTCCGCCTGCCTGCGCGCCTCGACGCCGTCCTTGCGGGCAACCTTGCGCGCGTCGTCCACCGGCCGGATCCCCAGGAGCCGAATGACCATCTCCTTGCGCTTGCCCGCCGTCACGTCGGAGAACGCGTCCAGCTGCTTCTGTTCGGCGAACACGCTTGCGCGGAAGACCTGTCGATCCATCCGGAGCAGCCGCGCGACCTCCGCGTCCACATCGCTAACGCCCGAGGCCAGCTGCAACGAACCCACGAGCAGCTCGGCGTCGGTGGCATGGTTCTTCCCCTTGATCGAACGCCGGACCTCGTAGGTGCTGCCGCCGTGTTCGAAGATCATCCGGAGTTCGCAATCTGCAAGGAGTCCGTTCGTTCGGATCTGGTCCTTCTTCGTGCGGGCCGCGTCGATGCCGTAGAGCGAGACGGCGATGGCCTCCATCAGCGTGGATTTGCCCGAACCGTTCGGGCCGACGATGCCGATCACCCTGGCCGGCAGCTCCAGGTCCAGCTCCTCGAACTGCCGGTAGTTCCGCAGGCTGAGCTCGACGACCCTCACACGGTTTCCCCCTGGGCGGACTCCAGGTAGCGTGCGCCGAGGTCGAGAACACGATCGCGTTCCAAGCCCGAGAGGTCCTGGGTGGCAACGAACGCCGCCCATTCGCTTGACAGCGAACCGATCTGCGGCGCCCCCTGGACGGCGTAGGACTCGGCACCGACGTCGGGTTCGATCTGGACGTGGAGCGCTCCGGGGACCGCCTCCTGGAACTCCTCGCTGCGCACCTGCCGGAAGGCCGCGGAGTCCACATGCTCCAGGAACACCCGGACCACGGAACCCTCGGGCGAACCCTTCGCCGCCCGTTCGACCGCGTCGACCAGTTCGCCGGGCCCGAGGCCCGAGGACTCCACGCTGAGGGTCACCAGCGGGCGTTCGCCGGGGTTCTCGACGTGCTCCACCGTGCCGGCGTCCGTGTCGATGACCACGAGCCCCTTGGGACCCGCATCTGCCGGCCGGTCGGCGAACGAGAACGCGTCAGTGGAACCGGCGTACCAGGTCCGCTTCGATGCCTTCTGGAACGCGTGGTAGTGGCCCAGCACCACCAGGTCGAACCGCTTGTCGAACGCGCCCTCCTCGATCTCCAACTCATTGATGTCGCGCCCGTAGGCACTGACCGGCAGGGACGTGAGCGCCACGTGGGCGATGAGAAGGTCGGTGGCGTCCCCGCCCGCCACTCCCGCGGCGACGTCAAGCTCGGCCCGGAACTCGTCCACGCCCAGGGTCTGCGGCACGGCGTGAACCTTCACCCCCGCGAGCTCGACGCTCCGCGCCTGCATCGACCACGCGAACTCCACGTTGGGGAAGACCTCCTCGAGCGCGGCGTAGGGCGAACCGGTCCCCCGCACGCGCGGCGTGTCGTGGTTCCCGCTGATGCTCACGCCGCGCAGGCCCGCCGCGCTCAGCTTCTTCAGTCCCACGAGCACCTTCCCGAACGTGCGATAGGTCGGCCGCGCGTGATCGAAGATGTCCCCGAGCCAGATGAACCCGTCGGGCTCCTGCGCGATGGTCTCCTGTACCGCCCAGGCGAAGGACCGCAGGAAGTCCTCCTCGCGCGTGTTCCGGCCCTGTTCGTCCCGCAGGTGCGCGAGGTGCGTTCGTCCCAGGTGGGCGTCGCCGAGCGCGACCAGGCGCGCCACTACTCCGCGAACCCCTTCGATCGTCCTTCGGGGACGGGCGGCAGCGGCGAGGGACCCTTCACCGTCTTCAGGTGGTCCTCGTAGAGATAGACCTGCGCCGGCAGCGCGAACGGCGCCTCCAGGTTCGTGATGATGGCCTCCCCGGGCATCAGCGTCTGGATCTCGGGCCCAAGGTCGGAGATGTCCTGCTTGGAGGATCCCCGCAGGATGTTTCGGTCCTTCTCGTCGGCCAGCCCCAGGATGAAGAACGTGTTGAACTGGCTCAGGAGTTCGTCGTCGATGAGCTTGGGCTGCTGGCTGACCGCGCAGAGCCCGACCTTGAACTTCCGGCCCTCGCGGGCGACGCGGGGGAACACGTTCTCGTCCCCGCGCTGCACCTTGGACAGCACGCGCTGGGCCTCCTCGAGCGCGATCAGCGTGGGCGGCAGCGCTGAGAACGCCGCGCGGTCCTCCAGGAAGATCTGCCCGTAGGTGTCCAAGACCCGCCGGGTGATCACCGAAGCCACCAGGATCTCCTCCATCGAGGAGAGCCCGCTGGTGTCCACCAGCACGGAGAGCCCGTTCGTGAGTTCGTCGACGATGCGCGCGGACAGCGAGGGCTGGGACGGGTCGCGGCTGATGCACGGCATGTCCAAGATCCGCTGCGCTCGGCGTTGGATGACCTGCAACGTGCTGGAGGCGACCCCCAGCTCCTCGGCGAACTTCGGCACGTCGTCCTCCTCGCCCACGCGCGAGATCCATTCGTCGCCGTAGAAGCGGATGAGGCGATAGATCGCGTCCTCCTGCGCGTGGCTCCACTGATACGCGGTCTGCAGGTCCCCCAGCGTGAGCTCACCCAGGGAAAGCCGGAGCCCGGTGGCGCCAGCGCCCGCCGCGCGCGTCGCATAGACCTTCAGCCGGTCGGCCGCCCACGGATGGTCGCGCAGCCCCTTGCGAAGTCCGCTCCCTCCTTCCAGGTACTCACCGTGGGGATCGAACAACAGACAGGCGTACCGGCCCGACGAGGCCAGGACCTGCCCGGCAAGCACCTTCATGAGGTTGGACTTGCCCATGCCGGTGGTGGCGAAGACACCCACGTGACTGACCAATGTCTCTCCCTTGATCCCCACCTCCAGATCGATCACGTCCTCACCGGAGCGGAGCTTGCCGATCCGGATATCCCCCATCTGTTCGGCCAGGAACGCGAAGTCCTCCGGGCCGGGCGCCATCACGCGCGCGAACTGCGCCGGAAGCGATTTCGGCTTACGGAACCCACCCGAGGTCCCGTCGATGTAGCCGAGCGGCTGACACTTCGCGACCTTGTACAGGCGCTGCTCGGGGTCGTACAGCTCATACGGCGACTCGGCCCGGTCACCCGCCATGTAGGCGCCGGCGGTTCGTTCGGCCCATGCGGGATCGCTCGAATCCGACCCGTACGTCACGTCGATCGCCCGGAAGAGGAAGCGACGATCGCGCTCGGCGTCCTCCGCCACCAGCAGCTCGCCCAGGAACAGATCCGTGCCGTAGTAGGCGCGGAACTGCGCCTCCAGCACGCTCTTGCCGAAGATCCGGCCTTTGTCCACGCTCATGGTCAGCTCCGATTCAAGATCTCGTGGAAGTCCTGGAATAGAACCTCGATGTCATCCTCGTGCATGCCTTCGCGCGTGAGCGCCTCCCGGAACGCCCTACGCACATCCGCCACCGCGTACCCAGTGACACGCGCGGCCTGATGGGCCCGCGCCAGCGGATACGGATACCCGACGAACGCAGGATCTCCCGCGAGCCCCGCCAACCGGGAAAGGACCTCGCCGGGCTCCCCCGGCCCGCGGGCGACGTCCACACGGAACGCGTGCGCGGCGGTGGGCGCCAGGTGCGCGATGAAGATCTCCCCGACGTAGAGCCGGCCGAACACGGGGTCAGTGGAGATCCGGGCGGCCCAGCGGGAAGGCCCGACCTCCCGGTCGGCGCGGCGTTTGAGCAACGTGACCAGCGGCGCGTTGCGCCCCCAGAACAGGGTGGATGCCTTCACCACACCGGCCAGGTGGACGCCGCGGCCCACCGCCGTCGCATGTGCCCGCCGCACCACTTCCGGGGGCACCAACGGCCCCCCGTGCAACGAGCCGTCGACCAGGACCAGGTCGCCGGGCGCAGCCTCGTCGATGGTTCGGATGGTTGCCTTCCATTCGGCCCATCCCCGCAGCGCGTCGACCGGACGGGTGAGCTCCGGGAGCTGGCCGGGTTCCTCGCCGGTGAGCTCGCGCAGCGCCTGGCGCGCCAGGTCCGCAACCTCGTGTCGCGACACCGCCCGGATCTCCAGGGCGGGCGATTCGACCACGTCGGTAGCGCCGCCCGCGAATCGAACCCTGGCCACCCGGAAGGCCGCCACCTGGAAGGAGCGCGCGTCGGCCACCAGGCACGACCCGCCGTCCACCGCCCACACGACGCCGGGGTCCTCGACCGGCACCGGGTCGATGCCGAACGCGTCCGGGTGGCCCGAGACCACCACGTCTGCTCCCAGCTCGAGTTGCCCGTGCACGATCCTGATATCGCCCCCGGGATCGCGGAGCAGGTCCACCACGAAGGCCGCAGCCTGGTTCAGCTGGTCCCCGCGAACCCGGTCGGCGCCGACCAGACGGTCGGCCTCCAGGGGGTCCAGCGCGCTCGGCATGGGCGAAGGATACCCACCCTCGCGGACGCGATCTCCCGCGATGAACCGTTCGGACCAGTCACTCTTGACTAGAACCCGTCCCCAAGGACTGAAGGAACCGGTGGTAGATGCCGATACGCAGGGGATAGAGGAATCGCGGTCCAGGACAAGAGGGGGATCTCATGAGCCGGCCGAGGAACGCTTCACGCATCGCGCGCGTGCCGTTGTTCGCGCTGGTCGTGCTGCTCGCCGGCGGTTCGATCGGTTCGATCGTGATGGCCGGCCGCGCTCGCGCCCACGCACAGGAGGCGATGGTCACCCAGGCCCGATCCGCCGTTGAGAACACGCTGTCCAGCATCTTCAGCGACAACGACCTGAGCACCATGTCCTCGCCCACGCGCGCCGCCGCGCTGAACGCCGAACTCTCCGTCGCGCTCGGGGCCACAGCCGTCTCCGACGTGACCCTCTATAGCTCGATGGGCACGATCTTGTACGACATCCAGAACTCGCGGATCGGCAACAAGCTTCTGGGCGAACGGCTGGCGATCAAGACCGCCACCCATGGCGGCGCGGTCCCGACGATCGTCGGAACCGACCTGACCGTGATGCTGCCGATCCAACGCTTCGGAACGCTGGGCGCGGTCATGCTGACGATGCCGAAGGCGCCGATCGATGCCGCGGACCGCCCGTGGACGGCGGCCGGACTGATCATGGCGCTCTCCATCCTGCCGGCGCTGTTCATGCTGTGGTGGGTTGGGCGCATCGCGGCCGCCTCGGGCGCGAACATCAGCTTCCGCCTCCAGCAGATGACGTCGGCTCCCTCGCGCCGGGAGCAGGTGCGTCCGTCCCCCGCTCCGGCGATGCAGCACGGGTTGAAGGAGGAAGGCGACGCGCGGAGGATGTCGGAGGAACGCGCCCGGGCCGCAGAGGAGCGCCTGAGCGTGCTGCAGGAGCAGTACCGCAAGACCCTGGACGAGCTGCACGCCTCGAAGCAAGCGCCTGCCCCGGCAGCGGGGAACAAGGCGCTCGAGGAACGCGCCCTCCAGGCGGAGGGGAAGCTCCGCCTGATGGAGGGGCAGCTTCGCGCGGTGAGCGAGGAGCGCGACAAGATGGAGGAAGAGCTTCGCCTCGCTCCTGCCGCCGTACTCGGCGAACCTGACCCGCGACTGAAGACGGAGTACGAACGGATGGAAACCGAACTGGTCGGCGTTCGAGCGGAGCTGGAGGGAACGCAGACCGAGCTCTCAGCCGCCAACCGAGAGCTCACCGACCTGCTCTCCACGGTGGGCCGCGCCGAAGGGGACAAGGCCGACCGTATCCGCGACCTCGAGCAAGACCTGGATGCCGCACATGTGCAGATCCTGACCACCCAGGAAGCGCTCGAGACGGCGCGCGCCGAAGCCGACCGGGTCCAAGGACGAGCGGGGTCGGCGCAGACCGAGCTGGAATCGTTGCGCCAGGCCCACGACCAGGCCGTGCGAGACAGGGACGCCGCCATCCTCTCCTCCCGCGAAGAGTCAGAGAGCCTGCACCGCGAACTGGATGCGCTGAGCGCGAGCGCCGGGGGAGAAACCGAAGCGGTTCGTGCACAAGCCGCGGAGGCAAGAGCAGCGCTCACGGCCCAGACCGAACGCATCCGCGCACTGCAGCAGCAGCTGGATGCCGCACGGTCGGAGATCCTTCGCGCCGAGGAGACGGGCAACGCCGCCGGTGCGCACGCGGAAACCACCCGCACCGAGCTCGAGGCAACCCGCAAGGAGCTCCGCGCCCTGCGAAACGAAGAGCAGCGCGCGGCGATGCTGGAGGACGAGCTGCGTGCCACCCGCGCCGAGCTCGAGAACTCCCAGGCTTCTCGATTGGCGGAACTCGCGGAGCGAGACGCGGATCTCGAGGGCCGGGTTCGCCGGACCCGGGAGAAGTTCCAGGCCGAGATCGGTGAGAGGGACGTACAGTACGCCGCCAGCCAGAACGAACTCGGGTCGGTTCGGTCCGAGCTGGCCCAGATCCGTATGGAGGCCTCCGCTGCGGCGAACGAGGCCCAAGTCCAGACCGCGCGCGCCGAGGATCTGGCCGGGCAAGCCGAGCGAGCCGAACGCGAGCTCCACGCACAGCAGACCGTAGCCCGCAAGACCGCCGTCGATCTTCAAGAGGCTGTGGAAGCGAACGCGGACCTGGCGCGCAAACTCCAGGATCTGGAGAACCGCCGTCAGCTCGAGCTCGCCGACGAAGAGGGCCATCTGAAGATGGACCAGATCCTCTACGCCACGCAGGAACGCCTGGCCGGACAGACCGAGCGGCTCATCGAGACGGAGGAGCGCGCCCACGAGGCTGAGCGTTCGGTGGAGATCTTGAACGAGCGTCTGGACGAGACGCTGTCGCAACTGCGCGCGTTACAGATGGCCGATGCGCTTCGTGACCTCCGGGGTGAGGAACAGGGCCAGCACCAGGCGGCCGCAGAGGCGAGCGTCGGTGAGGACGAGGTGGTCCGGCTCGAAGACCGCCGCGCGTCCTCACCGTTCCTGAAGGAACTCACGCTGGATGCAAAGAAGTCGCTCACGCAGATCCTGGGGATCACGCAGATCCTGAAGTTCAAGAAGGATGCGAAGGACCAGGCGCAGCTCGTGAAGCAGCTCACGGCCTATGCGCGGCGCCTGGACCTGACCGTGAGCGATCTGGCCGACGCCGACAAGCTTGCACGCGGTTCGGTCGAACTCACGGTTCGCCGGACGGATCTGGAAGCCTTGGTCCAGCGCGTCGTCGAGGAATCCGACGTGAGCGCGGACCACGACGTCCGCGTGGTCACGGAATCGGTGGTGTGCGGGGTGGATCAGCTGCGCACGGAGCAGGCGCTTGCCGGTCTCCTGCGTTCGAGCGCGGATCGCACACCCCAGGGCAAGTCCATCCTGGTCACGCTTCAGCAGGTTGAGGGTGGCGCGCTGATCTCCGTCGGCGACCCAGAGCCGTCCTCGGACGGCTCAGTGTCGCCGGTGGTCAGGCGATTCGCAGAGATCCAGGGCGGATGGGCAAAGGTGGATACGCGGGAGGACGGAACCGGTTCGATGTTCCGGATCTTCCTCCCCGACGGCGGGAGCAACAGCGCCGGGGCCGGCCTTCACATCGTCGTCAACGACGCCGGCCAAGGCGACTCGGAGGATGCCCCCTGGAACGATGACGACCAGGACATGTTGGTCCGGGAGATCGGCCGCCTGGCGGAGCCGAGCTAGCCGCTAACCCAGGGACTTCAGCAGCTCGCGGGCGATGACCAACCGCTGGATCTGGTTCGTGCCCTCGTAGATCTGAGTGATCTTCGCGTCGCGCATATAGCGCTCGGCCGGGTACTCACGCATGTAGCCGTTCCCGCCCAGGACCTGAACGGCGTCGGTGGTGACGGCCATCGCGTTGTCGGAGGCGACGCACTTGGCGACCGACGCGTGGAACGTGGTTCGCGGATCGCCCGCGTCACAGGCCGCCAGCGCCCGATAGGTGAGCATCCGTGCCGCCTCCACCTTCATCGCCATGTCCGCCAGCAGGAATGAGACCCCTTCGAACTCCATCAGCTTCTTGCCGAACTGGGAGCGTTCGTTCGCGTAGGCAAGGGCCAGGTCCAGCGCCCCCTGGGCGATCCCCACCGCCTGCGCGGCGATCACCGGACGGGAGTAGTCCAGCGTTCGCATGGCGATCGCGAACCCGCCGCCCTCCGCACCGATGAGGCGGTCGGCCGCGATGACCACATCCTGAAGGACGACCTCCCGAGTGGGCGAACCGTGGATCCCCATCTTATGTTCGGCCGGGCCGAAGCTCACGCCGGGATCGTCGCGCCCGACCAGGAACGCACTGATCCCCTTGGTGCGAAGGGCCGGGTCGCCGGTCGCGAACACGACGTAGGTGTGGCTCACGCCTGCTCCGGTGATGAACCGCTTCGTCCCGTTGAGGGTGAAGGTTTCATCGCCCCGCACGTACCGCGTCGCGAGCGCGCCGGCATCTGAGCCGGCATCGGGCTCTGTAAGGGCATAGGACATGAGCAGCTCGCCGCGCGCGATGGCCGACGTGTGTGTTCGCCGCTGCTCGTCGGTGCCTGCCACCATCAGCGGAACCACGCCGAGCTTGCTCACGATGGGCGTGAGCGCCACGCCCGCCGAGACCCTCGAGAGCTCCTCGATGAATACCCCGAACGCCAGCTGGCCGCCGCCCGACCCGCCGTCCTCTTCCGGATAGCCCACGCCCATGAGGTCGTTGTCGACAAGCACGCGGTACACGTCCTCGGGCCACTCGTCCATGGCATCGATCTCCGCCGCGCGCGGCTCGATCTTGTCCGCGAACAGTGCCCTTATGACCGAACGGAACTCCTCGAGTTCCGCTGGGAGTTCGTAGGCACGGTCCGGCGCGGACACGGCCGTCAGCTCACGGTCCGAAGGATCAGGGCGTCGCCCTGACCGCCGCCGCCGCAGATGGCCGCCGCCCCGAACTCGACCCCGCGGCGCCGCTGCTCCATCGCCAGGGTGAGGACGATCCGCGCACCGCTTGCACCGATCGGATGGCCGAGCGCCACCGCGCCCCCGTTCACGTTGACGACGTCTTCGGACACGCCGAGCATCCGCGCGCAGTAGATCGGCACCGCGGCGAAGGCTTCGTTGATCTCCAAGAGCCCCAGGTCCCCGGCAGCCAGCCCACCGCGCTTCAGCGCTCGCTCGGTGGCGATCCCCGGAACCGTGTGGAGCGAGGCGTACCGGTCGGCGCTCATGCCGTATGCCACGATCTCGGCGAGCGGCGTGAGCCCCAGCTCTCGGGCCTTGGTCTGGCTCATGATGACCACCGCGGCCCCGCCGTCGCTGATCTGCGAGGCGTTCCCGGCGGTCACGGTCCCGCCCGGCGTGAACGCGGGCTCCAAGCCCGCGAGCGCCTCCACCGTGGTGCCGGGGCGGATCCCCTCGTCCCGGGTGAATCCGACCGGCTCCCCTTTGCGCTGGGGAACCTGCACGGCGATGACCTCCTGACCCATGCGGCCGGACTCCCAGGCCGCCTGCGCACGCTGGTGCGATCGCTCGGACCAAGCGTCCTGCGCTTCGCGGCTCACCCCTAGCTCGGCGCTGATCTGGTCGGTCCCCTCCCCCATGTGCCGGTCGTCGAACGCACACCAGAGCCCGTCGTGGATCATCGAATCCAGCATCTCCGCGTTCCCTAGGCGGCTCCCCTGTCGGGCCTTCGGGATGACGTAGGGCGCGTTGGTCATGGACTCCATCCCGCCCGCGACCACGACGTCCAGATCTCCGGCGCGGATCATCTGATCGGCCAGGGCGATGGCCGCGAGCCCGGAGGGGCACACCTTGTTCACCGTGAGGGCGGGGATCTCCTTCGGGATGCCGGCCGCCACTGCGGCCTGCCGGGCGGTGATCTGACCCTGCCCGGCCTGCAGGACGTGACCCATGATCGTGTACTCGACCTGCTCGGGGGCGACGCCGGCACGGATCAGCGCCTCTCGGATGGCTGCCGCTCCCAGATCGACCGCGCGCAGGGGCGCCAATGCGCCGTTGAACTTCCCGATGGGCGTCCGCGCACCCGCCACGATCACCGAACGCGTCATGCGGATGAGTCTATCCCGCGTCGCCGCCGAGCCGTGACGTCAGTTGCGGTTGGCCAGCGTCTTCTCGACGACCTCAAGGATCTCGTCGCGGACCAGCTCGTCACGCTGAACCAACGCGGTGCGCAGCGCCGTGTGGACGTCGCGGTTCTCCTCCAACACGGCCCGCACACGCTCCTTCTGCGCCACCAGGATATCTTCGACCCGGGCCTTGCCCTCGCTGTCACCAAGCACGCGAGCCACCAGGTTCTTGCCGCCCAGCGGGCCTTCGCTCATGGCATCGAAGCTGATGAGCGAACCCGCCATGCCGAACGAACCGACCATGCGCGCAGCCAGGTCGGTGGCGTGCGCCAGGTCGTTGGCCGGCCCGGTGCCGGATTCGCCGAAGACCATCTCCTCAGCGACCAGCCCGCCGAGCGAGATCGCGATCCCCGCCTCGATCTCGGTCTTGGTCTGCGTGAACCGCTCCTCTTCTTCGCTGTGCGCGAGCAGTCCGAGCGAACCCCGGCGCTTGATGATGGAGAGCACCTCCAGCCGCCGTCCCTTGCCCAGGATGTAGGCGACGGTGGCGTGACCCGCCTCGTGCGTGGCCACCGAGTCGCGGTCCGCGTCCGTGTACACCACCGGCTGCTTCGTCCCGATCTCCTCGGTGAACTTGGCCTCCATGACATCGTCGTTGTTCATCTCACGGCGGCCGTTCCGCAGGGCCACAAGGAGCGCCTCGTCGAAGAGGTGCTCGATCGCGACGGGCGTGTACCCGAAGGTCTCGAAGGCGAGATGCTCACGAGCTTCGTCCGCATCCAGTTGCTGGTGATGGGACTTGCGGGCCAGGAAGAAGTCGATGAGGTCGCGGCGTTCGGCCTTCGTGGGGACATCGAAGTAGAGGCGGCGATCGAACCGGCCGGGGCGCAGCAGCGCCGGGTCCAGCGAGTCGGCCCGGTTGGTGGCCGCGATGAGCAGGATGTTCGAGTACGGCGGCTTCATGGCGGCCAATCGACGGTGCGTGGGGAGATAGGCGTTGACCCAGCTGATGAACTTCCCTTTGATCCGATCGCCCGCAGCCGGCTGGTCGAAGGACTGCATCTGGATCAGGAGTTCGTTCACCATCGCGCCCGAATCCCCGCTGCCCATGTGGGAGACGGAGCGAGCGAGTCCCTCGGGTGCGGGGGTCGAGTTCACGGATGAGCGCGCCATGGCGATCGCGTCGATTTCCTCGATGAACCCGATGGCGCCGCCTTCCTTGCGGGCGGCCTTGCGCAGCGCCTTGTAGAACGAACGGATCCGGTGCGCACTCATCCCTTGCCAATGCGAGGTCATGGACGGCGCGGAGATGAACAGGAACGGCACCCCCGCTTCCTTGGCCATGGCTTTGGCAAGGAACGTCTTGCCCGTCCCCGGTGGCCCCTCGAACAAGATCCCACGCCGCGGCGTCCCGCCGAGTTCGGCGCGGAACGTTGCATGCCCCAAGAACACGTCCAGCGAACGAACGACCTCGTCGACCTGACTGTCCAGGCCCTTCATGTCGGTGAGGCCGACCTCCACCTGTTCGGGATAGACGACCAGATGGGGCGAACGTCCGCTCATCAGCGGCCCGAGGACCATGACCAGGATCGCGAGCCCGATGATGATGGCCGGGACCATGATGACGGCGTTGTCGCCCATCGTCGGCAACTTGAACGGCTGGTGGCTGACGTAACGATAGGCAAGGAAGGCGTCGGTGAGGATGAACAACGTGGCTGCGTGCCACACCTTCTTCACGCGCGTGCGCTCGCGCTGACGGAACACGTCCGCGCGGCCTTGCTGCATCAATGAAGACCCACTCAGGATGTCCGCGGCGGTAGGCCCGGCGGCGATGGGTGCGGCGGCAGCGGGTGCGGCGCCGATGGCCGACGCGACCGCTGCCGGTTCCTTCTCGATCACGCAAGGGCTCCTCAGCCGCAGGCGCAAAGGGGTTGCGCCGAGGCAGCCAAAGGTACACCCGCGGGCCTTCGCCCGATACCGGCCGTTCGGTCCAAACCGGGGGTCCGAAGGGTTGCCCGGCCGTTAGGCTGCACGCCATGGCAAGGAAGAAGCTTCCCCCGGTCAGCGAGCACGACCGCCAGGTGGTCGGAGGCCTGCTCCGGGACGTTCGGAGGTTCTCCGGCTACCGATCCGTCGAAACCGCCTCCAATACGGCGAGCTGCCCGGCCTCGCGCCAGTCCATCTACACCTACGAGCGAGGCGAGCAACTCCCCTCGCTCCGCCAGTTCCTGGAGCTGGTCGAGTTCTACGTCCTGGAGGCCCCGGCCAAGGCGGCGCGGCCGGCGGCGGATCTGCGGGCCCACGGCGTGGCCTCCGTGGTCCGCGCCCTCGAACTCCCCGCCTACCACCTCCCGCATGCCCGCGACCTCATCGCCCGCATGCAAACCGAGGCGTGACCGTGCCCATCTCCCTCACCGACATCGACCACATCGGCATCGCCGTCGAAGACCTCGAAGCCTCCGTCGCCCTCTACGAACGCCTCCTGGGAACATCGGCGGCCCACCGCGAACGCGTCGAAGACCAAGGTGTCGAAGAAGTGCTGTTCGCGGCGGGATCCAGCTTCATCCAGCTGCTCGGCGCCCTGGGCCCGGACACGTCGGTGGGACGATCCCTGGCCGCGCGCGGCCCGGGCCTGCACCACATCGCCTACCGAGTGGCCGACATCGAAGCCGCCCTGGACCACTTCCGAACCGAAGGCGCCCGCCTCATCGACGACACCCCCCGCCCCGGCAGCCGGGGCACCCGCATCGCCTTCATCCACCCACGCTCCATGAACGGGGTCCTGGTCGAATTGGTCCAAGAGACCTGACGCCTCCTCCGAAACTCAAGCCTTGGCGACGTCCTTCAGCCCTTCCGTCGGGGCCCCCACCAGCACAGCCACGTTGCCCTCCGGCAGCGCGCCGTCCCCCATCAACTGATGCACATGCCCGGCCTGTTCGTACGGATACACGGAGCCGAGCGTCGTCTGCACCGCCCCGTCGATCACGAGTTGGTTGAAGGCGGCGGCCTGTTCGTCGTTGAAGAGGTGGGAGCCCTGGTAGCGCTTCTGCATGAACCAGAGGTAACGGACGTCAACCATGGTGTCGTAACCGGAGGTGCCGGCGCAGATGACG
>JANXVR010000153.1 GCA_025351565.1 Actinomycetes bacterium | reverse complement strand
CCCGGCGAAAACCATCGACGAACACGCCGCCTTCCGCGCGGCGCTGGCCGATGCCGGTGCGGAAGTCGTGCTCGGGCTAACCCCCGTTGCCGGGGACCCCGATGCCATCTACGCCTACGACCCGACGCTGATGACCGACGCCGGAGCGATCGTGCTTCGGCCGGGCAAGGAGGGACGGCGAGGCGAACCCTCGGCACTTGCACGCGACCTCGCCGAGGCCGGGGTCGGGGTCGTCGGAGAACTCGAAGATCCCGCCACCGCCGAAGGCGGCGACATGTTCTGGCTGGACCGCGCGACCCTGCTGATCGGCCGCGGCTACCGGACGAACGACGCCGGGATCGACCGGATCCGCGCCTACCTCGAACCGGCCGGTGTCACGGTCCACGCCTTCGACCTCCAACATCTCAACGGACCCGCGGAATGCCTGCACCTCATGTCGTTCATCTCGCCCCTGGACCGCGATCTGGCCGTGGTGTTCCTCCCGATGATGCCGGTGCGCATGGTGCAGCTGCTCCAGGACGCCGGGGTGGCGTTCGTGGAGGTTCCCGAGGAGGAGTTCGACACCCTGGGGCCGAACGTGCTGGCGCTCGGACCCAGAGTGGCGCTCGCGATCGAGGGGAACCACGAGACGCGCCGGCGCATGGAGGCGGCGGGCGTCGATGTGCGCGTCTTCTCCGGCGAGGAACTCTGCAAGAAGGGCGACGGCGGCCCCACCTGCCTCTCCCGGCCCTTGGACCGGGGCTGACTCGATGCGGGCACTCTGGTTCTGGCTGCACATAGCGGGCACCATCGGGTTCGTCGCGGTGCACGCCGAACAAGCCATGGCCATGTTCCGGATCCGCGCTGCGGGCACGGACCGCGCCGCCATCGAGGTCTTGACCGAGCGCTCCAAGGCCAAGACCGGCCTTAGCTACCTCTCGCTGGGCGTCATCGTCGTGTCGGGGACCGCCGCCGGGATCCACGGCTCGGAGTTCGGCGCCACGTGGATCTGGGCGGCGATCATCGTGCTGCTGATCACGGTCGGACTCATGTCCGTGACCGCGACCCCATGGATGAAGAGCTTGCGATACGGCTGCACCCGCTGGGCCGACGGCAGCTACACCATGGACGACGCCGAGCTCGCCCGCACGCTTGCCGGCCCCGTCCCGATGATCGTTGCGGGGATCGGGGCGGCCGGGCTGATCGTCATCCTCCTGCTCATGTTCCTCAAACCCGGCGCGTGACCTGCAACACCCTCCCCCGGCGCCGGCCGGTAGCCTTAACGGTATGAGCGACCGCGTCTTCAACTTCTCCGCGGGCCCCGCCGTCATTCCGCAACCCGTGTTGGAAGCAGCTCAGCGCCACGTCCTGCGCATCGAAGGTCTCGGGATGAGTGCCCTGGAGATATCTCATCGTTCGGAGTGGTTCTCTGACGTCATCCAGGAGGCAGAGGCCAACCTGCGCCTGCTGCTTGCGATCCCCCCGAACTATCGGGTGGTGTTCTGCCAGGGCGGCGCGACGCTGCAGTTCTCGATGGTCGCGATGAACTTCCTACGCGGGACGGGCAAGGCCGCGGATTACGTCGTCACCGGATCGTGGGGTTCCAAAGCCGTCAAGGAAGCCGAGAAGGAAGGCGAGGTTCGTGTTGCGTGGACCGACACGTCGAACGGGTTCCGCCGGGTCCCTTCCGACCTCGAACTCTCGGAGGCCCTGACGGCCAACGGGGCGTTCGTCCATATCACCGCGAACGAAACCATCCAAGGCGTCGAGTTCCCCGGCACCCCCGCGGTGCCCGAAGGGGTGAACCTGTTCTGCGACATGTCGTCGGACTTCCTGTCGGGACCGATCGAGGTAGCTCGTTACGGGCTGATCTACGCCGGGGCCCAGAAGAACGCCGGTCCGGCAGGGGTCACCATCGCCATCATCCGTGAGGACCTCCTAGAACGGATCCCGGGCGGACTGCCGATCATGCTCGACTACCGGACGTTCACCGAGCACGGTTCGCTCTACAACACCCCGCCGGTCTTCTCCATCCTGGTCCTCATGCTGGTGACGCGCTGGCTCCGCGACGACGTGGGTGGCCTGGACAAGCAGCTCGATCACAACCGGGCGAAGGCATCCGCGCTCTACGGCGCGATCGACGCCGGCAAAGGGTTCTATCGCGGCCACGCCGACCCGCAGTCCCGTTCGCTGATGAACGTGACGTGGACGCTCCCGACACCCGAACTGGAGAAGCGCTTCGTGGCGGAAGCCGCCGCGGAAGGCATGATCGAACTCAAAGGACATCGGAGTGTCGGTGGTATCCGGGCGAGCATCTACAACGCGATGCCGCTGGAGGGTGCGGAGATGCTGGCCCGGTTCATGGAGGCCTTCCGGGCCGCCAATGCCTAGCCCGCGATCAGCTCGTCGGCGGCCTGTCCGAACACCTCGGAGTGGCGATCGACGTCCTCGGCCGTGGTGGCCGGCGACATCAGGGCCATGTTGTGGAACGGCGTGATCAGTAGGCCTCGGTTGAGCATGTAGAGGTGGATCAAGGAATCGAGCTCCTCGTCCTGACCCGCCGCCGCCTGCGCCCCGTTCTTGGCCACATCGGGCCGGAACAGGTACTCCACCCGGCAACCGAGCCTGGTCACGTGCCACGGCAGCTCCCGACTGTCGATGACCCCTTGCACGCCGGTCTCGAACCGCTCACCGAGCCCGATCATGTGCTCGAACGCTTCGTCCGTTAGCACCTCGCCGAGCGTGGCCCGCATCGCCGCCAACGACAGCGCGTTGCCCGCGAGCGTGCCGCCCACGCCGCCGACGTCCGAACGTCGCCAGTCGGTGTGCGCCGTGATGCGATCCGCCACCTCCTGGGTCATGCCGAACGCCGCGCTCGGGATGCCCGCACCCAGCGTCTTGCCGATGGTCACCACGTCCGGCTGCAGGCCGTAGGCCTTCGTCATCCCGCCGGGGCCAGCGCTGATGGTGTGGGTTTCGTCGATGATGAGCAGCGTGCCGTACTTCGTGCACAGTTCCCGGACACCTTCGTGGTAGCCGGGCTCGGGGAGCACGATGCCGATGTTCGTGAGCGCCGGCTCGAACAGGCAGGCAGCGACGTCGCCGTGTGCCAGCGCACGTTCCAGACCCTCAAGATCGTTGATCTCCACCACCCGGGTGGTTTCCTCGATCGGGACGGGCTGGCCGATCGTGCCCTCCCGAAGCACGATGTTCCCGTCATCGTCCAAGTTGCCGTACGTCTCATCCACCGACCCGTGGTAGTTCCAGTTGTGGACGGCGATCTTGCTCCGGCCGGTGATCTGGCGGAGCCACCGGATGGTGAACCGGTTCGCGTCGGTCGCGGTCAGGCAGAACTGCCACAGGTGCATGCCGAACCGGCGCTGCATCTCGGCCCCGACCCAGATGGCGTCCTCGGTGGGGAGCATCA